>CAZHVZ010000092.1:0-13226 GCA_964536245.1 uncultured Rhodocyclaceae bacterium | reverse complement strand
CATCGGTGGTGACCCGATCAACGGTCTGAAGCACATCGACGTCATGAAAGCCTTCAACGACGACCCGGATACCGACGCCGTCATCATGATCGGTGAAATCGGCGGTCCGGACGAAGCCGAAGCCGCGATGTGGTGCAAAGCCAATATGAAGAAGCCGATTGTCGGCTTTATTGCTGGCGTCACCGCACCCGCAGGCAAGCGCATGGGCCATGCCGGCGCCTTGATCTCCGGCGGCGCCGATACCGCTGATGCCAAGCTCGCCATCATGGAAGAGTGCGGCTTCAAGGTCACGCGCAACCCGTCCGAAATGGCCAAGCTGCTCAAGGCCATGCTGTAATATCAGAGCCTTGCTCTGCATAAAGGCGGGCTTCGTGCCCGCTTTTTTTTGGCTTGTAGATTCAGGGTGTAAACGGCTTGCCGATGTGGTGCTGGCTTCGGCTGCCGGAACCTTTGTTTTTCAGCTTTTAGGCTTCATCTTGCAATGGAAATTGATTTCACTTCTCCCGTTTTCTGGTTCGCTGTCGGTCAGATTATCCTGATCGACATTGTTTTGTCCGGCGACAACGCGGTGGTGATTGCCCTTGCCTGCCGGAATCTGTCTCCCGAGCAGCGGAGCAAGGGGATTCTTTGGGGGGTGGCCGGGGCCGTGGGTTTGCGGGTGGTGCTGACCGCCTTTGCCGCATTGGTCATGGGCCTGCCGTGGCTGAAACTGGTCGGCGGATTGCTGTTGCTGTGGATTGCCGTCAAGCTGATGCTGCCCGACGACGAAGACGGGATGGATATCGAGGCTTCGGATCATCTCTGGGGGGCGGTGAGAACCATTGTTGTGGCGGATCTGGTCATGAGTCTGGATAACGTGATCGGCGTTGCCGGAGCGGCCCACGGCAGCCTTGCCCTGCTGCTTTTTGGACTGGCTTTCAGCATTCCTCTCATTGTCTGGTCCTCCCAGCTGATTCTGCGCTGGATGGAACGCTGGCCGGTGATCGTCCTGCTCGGAGCCGGGCTGCTCGGTTATGTGGCGGGGCAGATGATTTTTTCCGACGCCGGGGTGCTCGGTGTGCTGCCGCCGCTGGCGGCTTGGGTGCCGACCCTGGCCGGTGCCGTCGGCGCTCTGGGCGTGGTGGGGATTGGCCGCTGGCTGGAGCAGCGGCAATTGGCTAAATTGGATATCGTCGTCAAGTGAGGTGAAATGTGGCGCTGTTTTTGACCGAGAAGGATGTCAAGGAGGTTCTAACCATGCCCATGGCGCTGGCGGCGGTCGAGTCGGCGCATCGGGATCTGGCTCTCGGCCAGGCGGTGGATACGCCGCGCGCCCGTAGCCGTCTGCCCCAGACCGCCTTGCACATTCTCCAGGGCGGCTTGCCAGCCCAAGGCGTGCTCGGTTACAAGGCATACACCAGTAACCGAAGTGGCAATCGTTTTTTGGTTCATTTGTTTGATGCCGCCAGTGGTGCCTTGCTGGCCATCATAGAGGCCGACTATCTTGGCATGATGCGTACCGGAGCAGCCAGCGGCGTGGCCACGCGATGTCTTTCCCGGGAGGAGAGCCGTATCGCCGGGGTATTCGGGTCCGGATGGCAGGCGGAAGGGCATGTCCGGGCACTGTGTGCCGTGCGGCCTCTTGAGCTGATCAAGGTGTATTCCCGCAAGGCGGACAGGCTGGCCGCTTTCTGTGCTCGACTGAGCGAGGAAACCGGCGTGGCGGTGGTGCCGGCGGCCTGTGCCGAGGAAGTGGTGCGGGGCAGCGACATCGTCGGAACTGTGACCACCTCCGCCAAACCGCTGTTTGACGCAGAATGGCTGGAAACGGGAACGCATATCAACGGCGCGGGGTCAAATGCCCTGATTCGCCAGGAATTATCGGAAGCCGTGGTCAGGCGTTGCGGCGTGGTTTGTGTCGACACGGTGGCGACCGCGCTGGCCGAGGCGGGAGATCTGCTACCCCTGCTCGAGAAGGGGCGTTTGCATGGCAGAAACCTGGTGGAGCTGGGGGATATCCTGATTGGCCGCCAAGCGGGACGGGCCTCTGACGATGAAATAAGTCTGTTTGAATCACAGGGTCTGGCCGTTCAGGACCTCGCCGTGGCGCTGCGGGTTGTCGAAATGGCGCGCCAGACCGGCTTGGGATTGCCGCTGCCGCTTGCATAAGATTTGACTATCTTGAGAAGGCCGCGTAAGAATAGCGGTTAACTAACTGTTTTTCGGTGCTTTGATGCCGAGCACTGCGGGGGGCGGGTAAATGTCTAAGGCTGGGTTCTGGAAGGCGGACTGGTTTCTCGGTGTCGCGGTAACGCTCATCATGCTGGCCTTGAGCGGCACGGACCTGATACAGGGCTTGGAGCGCAAGGCTTACGATCTGGGCGTGCAGGCTTCCAGCCGAACGCCATCGGACCGGGTGGCGGTGATCGCGGTTGATGACCAGAGTATTGCCAATCTGGGCCGCTGGCCCTGGTCCCGGGACTTGCATGCCCGCATGACCGATCTTCTGGCCGGAGCCCAGGCCAAGGTGGTGGGGAACACCATTTTCTTTTCCGAGCCGCAGATTGATGCCGGTTATGCTTACGTCACCCAATTGATCGACATCATCAATCAGGCGGCGGCAGAAGGCAGCGCGCCAACGCCGGAAGTGGAAAAAATGGCGACACTTCTGCACCAGGCGGAAGTCGCCCTCAATACGGACCGCAAGTTGTCCGACAGTTACGTCAAGGCCAACAATGTCCTGCTGCCGGTGCTGTTTCAGCTGGGTGAAGCCCGTGGGCGTCCGGATAAACCCTTGCCGGCTTTTGTCGAGAAAAACCGTCTGACCCAGGTCAGCGAGGGCGACGGGATTGCCCTGCCGGCCGCGCAGGTACAGTTTCCGGTTGATGTATTGGGGGACAAGGCGATCGCGTTGGGCCATCTCAATGCCAATGTGGATATTGATGGCGGTGTGCGCAGTGAGCCCCTGGTGGTCAAATATTTCGACCAGTACTATCCCTCCCTGTCATTGATGATCGCCGCCAAGAGCCTGAATCTCGGGCCGGCGGATGTCCGGGTCAAACTGGGGAACGAGGTGCGCATGGGGAATCTGCGCATTCCGACGGATACGACAAGCCAGATGAATACCTTTTTCTACAAGGGTTCGGAAGGACGTCCGGCTTTCCAGGTGGATTCTTTCTATGACGTCTTGTCGGGCAAGATTCCCGCCGCCAAATATGCAGGAAAAATTGTCCTGATCGGGGCGACCGCATCGGGCGTGGGAACCAGCCAGGTGACGCCGGTTTCACCGGCCATGGCGCCGGTGCTGACCCTGGCGCATGCCGTCTCGAGCATCTTGCAGGAGCATTTCTTTGTCACTCCCGCCTGGGGAATGCTGGCCGGATTTGGCGTCTTTGCCGTCATCGGTCTGTATGTCATTCTCCTCCTGCCACGCTTGTCGGCGGGGGTCGGGGCGGTGGCCACCCTGCTTTTTCTGGTTGGGCTGCTGGCGGCGCATTATGGCCTGATGGTCGGGGGCGGCATGTGGATTCCCTTGATGAGTTCGGCCAGTCTGCTGGTGATCGGGCATCTGTTGCTGACCACCAAACGCTTTCTGGTGACCGAGCAGGGC
Organism: uncultured Rhodocyclaceae bacterium; assembly: GCA_964536245.1. Classification (GTDB taxonomy): domain Bacteria; phylum Pseudomonadota; class Gammaproteobacteria; order Burkholderiales; family Rhodocyclaceae; genus CAZHVZ01. The sequence continues at coordinate 9,637 of CAZHVZ010000092.1, read as the reverse complement.
AAGCAAAAATCCGATCTCGAATCTGCCGAATCCAACCGCATGCTTGGCCTGGCGTTTCAGGGGCAGGGCCAGCTCGATATGGCTTTTGACAAGTTCCGTAAGTGTCCGATGGACGAAGGCTTGATGGAAAACATGTACAACCTGGCGCTGGATTACGAAAGAAAGCGCCAGTTCAACAAGGCAGAAGCCGTTTTTCGCTACATGTCCGATTTCAATCCGAAATTCCGGGATCTTCAGGATCGCCTCAACCGCGCCAAGCAAATGTCCGAAAGGTGGAAAAGCCGATGCTCGGTCGTTATCAGGTGGAGAAAGAACTGGGTAAAGGTGCCATGGGAGTGGTCTATCTCGGTCGTGATCCGAAGATCAACCGGGTGGTGGCGATCAAAACCATGGCCTTGTCCCAGGAGTTTGACGAGGACGAACTGGTCGATGTCAAGGAGCGTTTTTTCCGGGAAGCGGAAACGGCGGGGCGCCTCAATCACCCGAATATCGTCACCATGTACGATGCCGGCGAGGAACATGATCTGGCCTACATCGCCATGGAGTTTCTGAAGGGCAAGGATTTGGTACCCTATACCAAACCCGACAAGCTGCTGCCTTTGCCCAAGGTTCTGAGCATTGTCGCGCAGGTTGCCGAGGCGCTGGATTATGCGCATCAGAACAACGTGGTGCACCGGGATATCAAGCCTGCCAATGTCATGTACGAGCCGGAGTCGGAGCAGGTCAAGGTGACCGATTTCGGTATTGCACGGATTACCGACTCTTCCAAGACCAAGACCGGCATGGTGCTGGGTACCCCCTCCTACATGTCGCCGGAACAACTGGCGGGCAAAAAGATTGACGGGCGTTCCGACCTTTTTTCTCTGGGGGTAACCCTGTATCAGATGTGTTGCGGACAACTCCCTTTTGTTGGCGAATCCATGGCGCAGCTGATGTTCAAGATTGCCAACGAGCAACAGCCGGATATCACCGGCATCAATCCGGATCTGCCGCCAGCCGTGGTGGCGGTGATCGACAAGGCCATGGTCAAGGATGTCGAGCAGCGTTATCAGCGTGGCGGGGAAATGGCCGCTGACTTGCGGGCCTGTCTGGCTGCCCTTGCCGGGCAGGGACCGGCTGAAGTCGACATACAGTTTTGATAGGAAAATACGCATGAACCTTTCTGAAGCACTTGAGGTTGTCAGCCGAAGCGATCCGGGAATGGTGCGTTCGCATAACGAGGATGCCGTTTTCGGCAATGCCGGGCAGGGGCTGGTGGTGTTGGCGGATGGGATGGGGGGCTATAACGCTGGTGAAGTGGCCAGCGGCATGGCGATCACCCTGTTGGCCACCAATCTTGGCCCGATGACTGCAACGGCCCAGCCTCAGGCCGTCGATGAGGACACCGGTAAGCGGGTGGCGCATCGTCACATTCTGGAGCAGGTGGCGGCGACCAATTCGGCTATCTATAACGCAGCCCAGAGCCAGCCTCAATATGCCGGCATGGGGACGACACTGGTTCTCGCCTGTTTCTACGACAACCTGGTGACCGTGGCGCACATTGGCGACTCGCGACTCTATCGCTTGCGTGGCGAAGAGTTCGTGCAGATTACGAGAGACCATTCTCTTTTGCAGGAGCAGATCGACAGCGGCATGATCTCGGCCGAAGAGGCGCGCTATTCGCAAAACAAGAATCTGGTGACCCGTGCCTTGGGGGTCGACCCCGAAGTCGAACCTGAAGTGCATGACTACGAAGTCGAGCCGGGAGATATCTACCTGTTGTGTTCCGACGGCCTGAACGACATGGTTGAGGACGACGAGATGGGGTTGACGCTATTAACGCTGTCCGCCAACCTGGAATTGGCAGCCGACCAGTTGGTCCAGATGGCAAATGACAATGGCGGACGGGACAATGTTTCGGTTATTCTGGTGCGGGTGCGCGGCGATTACGCGGCCCCGCGAGGCTGGTGGCAAAAGCTGCTGGCCTGGTTCAAATAATATGGGGACGGCAAGATGGCTAAACTGATTCTTTCCATGGATGGTCTGGTGCTCAAGGAGATTCCTCTGGTCAAGGAGCGGATGACCATTGGACGCAAACCGCACAATGATATCCAGATCGACAATCTGGCGATTTCCGGTGAGCACGCGGCCATTGTCACCATTCTCAACGACTCGTTTCTTGAAGACCTGAACAGCACCAACGGTACTTTGGTCAATGGGCAGGCGGTCAAAAAGCATTTCCTGCGCAATAACGATGTGATTGAGCTTGGTAAATACAAACTCAAGTACATGGGTGAATTGCCGGTGGCGGGTGCCGCACCCGGAGATTTTGAAAAAACCATGGTGCTTCGTCCCGGCGCCATGAAACCGCCTGCCGAGGCGGCTCCCGGTTTTGGTGAAACCCAGGCCGGTTCAACGTCGCCGGGGGCCTCTGCGAGTGCGCCTGCGGTTCCCCCGTCCCCGGCGGCAGCGGCTGTTCCGCCGCCGCCGGCCCCGGCCGCCGCCCTGACGGCGGCCATTCAGTTGCTTAACGGGGCCAATGCCGGCAAGGAGCTGGAATTGACCAAAACCCTCACCACCCTGGGCAAGCCGGGGATGCAGGTGGCGGTGATTGCCAAGCGGCCGCACGGATATTTCATTACCCATGTTGAAGGAGCGCAGTTCCCGGTGGTGAACGGCAAGATGCTGGATGCCCAGGCACACCAGTTGAATGACCACGATGTGGTAGAGATTGCCGGCATCAAAATGGAATTTTTCTTCAAGACCTGAGAGCGTAGCCCTCGTGTTTCTCAAGGAAGTTCTGGCCAAACAGTCCGTTCGCCTCATTCTCGGGGCGCTTCTGGTGTTTCTGCTGGTCGGCCATGCCGGTCGGTATTGGCCGATTCCCTTTGTTTCGGCGCTGGACGCCTACCTCTATGACGTTCGTGTTCGTCTGGCCATGCCGAATACCGTGGACGATCGGGTGGTCATTATTGACCTCGATGAAAAAAGCCTGGCCGAGGTCGGGCATTGGCCTTGGGGGCGCAACACGGTTGCGGCACTGGTCAAACGCCTGACCGACGAATACGGGGTCAGTGTTCTCGGTTTTGACGTGGTGTTCGCCGAGCCGGATGAAAGCTCCGGTTTGCGGGTTCTTGAGCAGATCGGCCGGGAACAGTTGAAAGGGGATCCGTCTTATCTTTCAACTCTCAAGGGGCTACGGGGCGAGCTGGATTACGACCAGCAATTTGCCGATGTGCTGAAGGGCCGTCCGGTTGTGCTCGGCTACTATTTTTCCAGCCTGGACGAAGGGCGCAAGAGCGGAACCTTGCCGGCACCGGTATTTCCTGCGGGCTACTTCAAGGATCGCGCCATGCCGGTGAACTGGAAGGGGTATGGCGCCAATCTTCCCATGTTCCAGGGAAGCGCAAGCAGTGGCGGGCATTTCAACCCGCAGGTCGATTTTGACGGCGTATCCCGGCGGGTTCCTCTGGTGGTGGAGCATCAGGGGGCCTACTACGAAGCGCTCTCTCTCGCCATGCTACGGGCTCTCCTGGGCAAGGCAACTTTGCAGGCCGGTTATCCGGATGATCAGTCGCGGATTGAATGGCTGGAATTGGTGACCAGTCGCGGCAAGCTGAAGATTCCCGTAGACGATCAAGTGGCGGCACTGATTCCCTATCGCGGGATCGAATACAGTTTCCCCTATATTTCAGCGGTGGATGTACTCAAGGGGCGGGTTGATCCGGCCCGCCTGCGGGGAAAGGTGGCCCTGGTCGGGACGACCGCTCCGGGCTTGATGGATTTGCGATCAACCCCGGTGGGCGGCGCCTATCCGGGGGTGGAAATTCACGCCAATCTGATTGCCGGCATGGTGGATGGCGCCGTAAAACAGAAACCTTCCTACGTCATGGGCGTTGAAATCGTGCAACTGCTCTTTTTCGGCAGTCTGTTGGCGTTATTGTTACCGCTGCTGACGCCGATTCGTGCCACCTTTCTGACGATTGCTGCCATTGCGCTGATGCTGGCCATCAACTACACCCTGTGGTGGTCGGCCAATCTCGTGCTGCCTCTGGCTTCCGGGCTTATTTTGCTGGTTCTGCTGTACGCACTGAATATGTCCTGGGGCTATTTTGTCGAATCCAAGGCCAAGCGGCAGTTTACCCAGTTGTTCGGTCAGTATGTGCCGCCTGAGCTGGTGGAAGAAATGGCCCGCGACCCGGAAAACTACAGCATGGAAGGGCGCAAGCAGGAACTGACCGTTCTCTTTTCGGATGTTCGCAGTTTCACCACCATTTCCGAAGGGCTGGATTCCAAGGAACTGACCCAGCTGATGAATCAATATCTAGGGGCAATGACCAGCATTGTTCGCAAGAACCGTGGAACCCTCGACAAATACATTGGCGATGCCATCATGGCCTTTTGGGGGGCGCCGGTGAGCGATGCAGAACACGCCCGCAACGCGGTGTTGACCGCCCTCGAAATGATGCCCGCCCTGCGTACCCTGGATGAACCCTTCAAAGCCAGAGGGTGGCCGGTCCTGCACATCGGCATCGGGATCAATACCGGGACGATGACCGTCGGCGACATGGGATCGCCGGTCCGTCAGTCGTATACGGTGATGGGGGATGCGGTGAATCTGGGTTCCCGTCTGGAGGGGATTACCAAGCAGTACGGCGTTGGCATTGTTGTGGGGGAAACCACCAGGGCCGTGGTCAAGGATGTCGTCTTTCGGGAACTGGACCGGGTGCGCGTCAAGGGCAAGGATGAACCGGTTGCCATTTTCGAGCCGCTGGGGCCGGTTGGTGAAGTGGCAGCCGAGGCCATGGATGATTTGAAGCTGTGGAATCAGGCTTTGCGCCTTTATCGGGCGCAGGATTGGGATCAGGCGGAGTTGCTGTTGTTCAATCTCCTCAAGCGGCAGCCGGATTGCTATCTGTATCAACTCTATACGGAACGAATTGGGCACCTGCGCGTGAATTCCCCAGGTGAGAATTGGGATGGCGTTACCACTTTCCAGACGAAATAATCATGAAACTACGAATCCTAGGGTGTAGCGGCGGGATCGGGGGGCGCCATTTGCGCACTACCTCGATGCTGGTGGACCACGACATCCTGATCGATGCCGGAACAGGGGTGGCCGACCTAAGCATTGCCGAGTTGTCGGTCATCGATCATGTCTTCATTACCCATACCCATCTTGATCACATTGCGGCCTTGCCCCTGATGGTGGATACGGTCGGCGACCGGCGCTCAAAACCCCTGGTGGTCTATGGGACGGCAGCCGTTCTGACCATACTGCGCAACCATATTTTCAACTGGGCGATCTGGCCGGATTTCACCGAAATTCCTACTGCCGAAAAACCGTTCATGCGGTTCCAGACCATCGAATTGAACAAGGCGGTGGAACTGGACGGGCGGCGGATCAGGGCTTTGCCGGTGGATCACACCATTCCGGCGGTGGCCTATCATCTTGAATCGGACAAGGCGAGTCTGGTCTTTTCCGGGGATACCGGGGTTTGTGATGCCCTGTGGAAAGCGGTCAACCGTATCAAGAACCTGCGTCATCTTATTATTGAATGCGCTTTCTCCAACCGCGAGGAGCGTTTGGCAGTGCTTTCCAAGCATCTCTGCCCGCATATGCTTTACAGCGAATTACAGAAGCTCGAACGGCAGTGCGAAATCTATATCACCCACCTCAAGCCGGGGCAGATTGAACTGACCATGGAGGAAATTGAGGAGTGCCTGGGGGATTTTCAGCCAAAAATGTTACAGAACAATCAGGTCATAGAATTTTGAGGCATCAATGGTTGCGTTAACTGCATCGCTACTTGGTCGGCTTGATCCGATTCGTTCCCTCTCACGGCAGCGCTTGGGAGAGCTTGCAACCCTGTGCCAGACCGAGCATTTTCCTGTTGGCAGTGACCCGTTGCGCATGAGCCAGGCCGGTGACCAATTGATTTACCTGCTGGCCGGTGAGTTGAAAGTTGATTTTCAGGATGGAGGCATGCGCCTTCTGGTCGGCGGCTATGAGCTGGCCAACAGCCCGATCGGCGGCAAGAGCGATCTGCCGATTGCCGCCCGGGCCATTACCGAAGTCGATATCGCCCGCATTGATCGTGATCTGCTCGACATCATGATGACCTGGGATCAATTGTCCTCGGTGGCGGAAACGGCGCCTGCTGAAACCACCCTGTGGAGCACCATGTCCGGAGCGTTCAGCGTGCAGGCGCTGACCAACGGCTGCCTTGCCTCCCTGCCGCCGGCTCATATCCATGAATTGCTGCGGCGTTTTGACCGGATCAAGGTAAAGCGCGGGGCGGTGATTCTCCGCGAGGGGGAGGAAGGCGACTATTATTACCTGCTCGAATCCGGACGCTGCGTCGTTTCCCGGCATGTGGGCGGTGCCGACATGCAGGTTGCCGAGTTGAAATCGGGCGATGCCTTTGGCGAGGAAGCCCTGGTTTCCGACGCCAAGCGCAATGCCACGGTGACCATGAAGTCGGACGGGGTTCTTTTGCGATTGGCCAAGCCCGACTTCGTCGAACTACTGAGAGCCCCTCTTCTGCGCCGATTGGGGCGTGCCGAGGCCCAAACCCAGGTCGATTCCGGGCAGGCAGCCTGGCTGGACGTGCGCTATGCCGCCGAGTTTTCGGAAGATGGGTTGCCGGGGGCGATCAATATCCCGCTCAACGAGATTCGGGGCGCTTTTGGCGTTCTGGATAAGAAGCGGGAGTATATTGTCTATTGCCAGAGTGGCCGGCGCAGTTCAGCCGCTACTTTTCTCCTCGCCCAGAACGGGTTCAAGGCCTATTGGCTGGACGGTGGCTTGATCGGAGGGGAAAGCAAATGACAACCAACAAGGCAGAGCAGGGTGCGGGTTCGGATGTTGCCAGTCGGCTGGTATTTCTCAAAAATCTTCAGAATGTCACCAACAAGATTCACGCCACGAACAATGTGGACGAAATCATGCTGGAATTGTCCCAGGATATCTGCAATCTGTTCAACGCAGATCGCCTGACCATCTATGTTTTGGGAGAGGACAAGCAGTCCATTGTTTCCAAGGTAAAAACCGGTCTCAATTCCTTCAAGGATCTCAAGCTGCCGATTGCCGAGCAGAGCGTTGCCGGCTATGTCGCGACCAACAAGCGTGCGCTCAATATTCGGGATGTGTATGACGAAGTCGAGCTGAAAAACTATTCACCGAATATCCAGTTCCTGCGTGAGGTCGACAAGCGTACCGGCTATCGTTCAAAACAGATGCTGGTCGCACCGGTGGTGACCGCCGAAGGTGAGTTGATGGGCGTCATGCAGCTCATCAACAATAAATCCGATGTGCCGTTTTCGTCATTGGCCGAAGAGTGCGCCACCGAACTGGCCAAAACCCTTGCCATTGCTCTGACACAGCGGCAAAAACCGGCTCATGCCATTCGCTCCAAATACGATCACCTGGTGGCCGATGCCATTCTGTCGGCGACCGATCTTGATGCGGCCCAGCGCACGGCCCGCACCAAATCCTGCGATCTGGAAGAGGTCCTGGTCAATGAATACAAGGTCAAGATTCCCGCTATCGGGCAGGCCTTGTCGAAATTTTTCGGAGTCCCTTACGAGCCGTTCAAGCCGGACCGCATCAAGCCCCTGGATCTCTTGCGCAACATCAAGCGCGAGTACATCGACGAGAATCACTGGCTCCCCCTGGAGGAAACCCAGGAGGGACTGACTGCTCTTTCTCCCGACCCGGAGCGTGTGCGTGGTTCGCGGGTGGTGAACAACATTTTCCCGAAGAGCAAAATCGTTTACAAGGTGACCACCAACAAGGAGTTCGGTCAGGTTGTGGACCAGTTCTTCGGTGCCTTGTCGGATATCGGCTCGGTGGACGACCTGCTGTCCGGCATGGGCGATTCGGAGGAAGGGGGAGAGATCGTCTCCGACGACGTCTCTGCCGCATCCGACAATGAGCTGGTCCGCCTGGTGAACAAGATCATCTGCGACGCCTACCAGCAGGGGGCTTCGGACATTCATATCGAACCCCGTCCGGGCAAGGATAAAACCTATATCCGCTTCCGCAAGGATGGTTCGCTGGTCAATTACATCGAAATTCCCTCTTCCTACCGTAGCGCCCTGGTTACCCGCCTCAAAATCATGTGCGACCTCGATATTTCCGAGAAGCGCAAACCCCAGGACGGCAAGATCAAGTTCAAAAAATACGGCCCTCTGGATATCGAGTTGCGGGTCGCCACCATTCCCACGGCCGGCGGGGTCGAGGATGTGGTAATGCGCATCCTGGCGGCGGGAGAGCCGATACCCCTGGATGGTCTGGGGCTGTCTCCCCGCAACCACGAGAATCTGGTCAAGTGCGTGGAAAAGCCCTATGGCCTGTTCTTCGTTTGCGGTCCGACCGGTTCCGGTAAAACGACTACCCTGCACTCGGTTCTTGGTTATCTCAACCGCCCGGATACCAAAATCTGGACAGCAGAAGACCCGGTGGAAATTACCCAGAAGGGCTTGCGCCAGGTTCAGATCAACAAGAAGGCCGGGCTGGATTTTGCCACGATCATGAAGGCTTTTCTGCGGGCCGACCCGGACATCATCATGGTCGGTGAAATGCGCGACGCCGAAACGACCGGCATCGGCATCGAGGCCTCCCTGACTGGCCACCTGGTGTTCGCCACCCTGCACACCAATTCGGCTACCGAATCCATCATCCGGTTGCTCGACATGGGCATGGACCCCTTCAACTTTGCCGATGCCCTGCTCGGGATTCTCGCCCAGCGCCTTGGCAAGCGTTTGTGCAAGGAGTGCAAGCAGGCCTATCACCCGGAGCAGGATGAAATTCGGCGTTTGTTGAACGAATACAGCGAAGAATTGACCAATACGGACAGCTGGAAAAAAGATCCCAAAGCATCCATGGAGGCGATCTACAAGGAATGGCTTGCCCGCTACGCCAAAGATGGCAAGTTCACCCTCTATCAGGCCAAGGGATGCCCCGCTTGCAACGATACGGGATACAAAGGGCGGGTTGGCCTGCACGAATTGCTGGTGGGGACCGATCCGGTCAAGAAGTTGATTCAGGAAAAGGCAAGAGTGGCTGAAATTCTTGCCCTTGCCTTGAACGAAGGGATGCGTACACTGAAGATGGACGGTATTGAAAAAATCATGCAAGGGATTACCGACATCAAGCAGGTCAAAGCGGTCTGCATCAAATAAGGAACGGCAATGGAAACGATCAATGATCTCTTCAGGCGCCTCGACCAGCTTAACGATATTGGCGCCTCGCTTTCCAACGAGCGCAATCTGAACCGCCTGCTGGAAAAAATCATGCTGGCGGCCAAGGCGATTACCCGGGCCGATGGGGGAACCCTCTACCTCATGTCGGAGGACAAGAAGCATCTGCATTTCGAGATCGTCCGCAACGACACCCTGAACATTGCCTTCGGCGGTACCAGCGATCAGTCTACGTCAGGCAAGTTTCCCGATCTTCCCCTGTACCGTGAAGATGGCTCCGCCAACAACAGCATGGTAGCCGCCTATGCCGCCCTCACCGGCAAGACGGTGAATATTGCCGACGCCTACACGGCGGAAGGCTTTGATTTCTCGGGTACCTGCCGTTTTGATCAGAACACCGGCTATCGCTCCCAGTCCTTCCTGACCGTCCCCATGAAAAACCACGAAGGGGAGC
>CAZHVZ010000091.1:12445-13272 GCA_964536245.1 uncultured Rhodocyclaceae bacterium | reverse complement strand
GGCAATGGCGATACGCTGGCGCTGCCCGCCGGAAAACTCGTGGGGATAGCGGCCTGCGGCTTCGGCATCAAGCCCCACCTGTTTGAGCAAAGCCATCAGCGCCGCATCCCTGCCCCCATCCGCAGCGTTCCGTTCATGATTTTCGGCACCGACACCGAGAGCCGACATGCCTTCGGCAATGATTTCCCCCACCCGCAAACGGGGATTGAGAGAAGCAAAGGGATCCTGAAAAACCATCTGCATATGGCGGCGCAGCCCGCGCAAACGCCGCCCGGAAGCCTGCACCAGATCCGCACCGCCCAGGCTGACGGCTCCCCCCGTGGGCCGAATCAATTGCAGGATGGCCTTGCCCACCGTCGTCTTGCCGCAGCCGGACTCGCCTACCAGGGCCAGGGTCTTGCCGGCAGCCAGACGGAGGGAAACACCATCCACCGCCTTCACATCGCCTACCGTGCGCTGGAGGATACCGCGCCGGATCGGGAAATAAACCTGCAAGCCGTCCACCTCAAGCAACGAGGCGGCGTGCTGTCCCGGCAGTTTGGCGAAGCCACCGGGAAAGGGCTTCCCGGCGCCGTTGGCACCGCCCCCCGCCCCCTGAGCGTGCCAGAAACAGCGCACGGCATGACCGTCGGCAGCCTCTCGCCACACCGGCAGGCACTCCCGGCACACCGGCATGACATGCTCACAACGGGCGGCAAAGCGGCAGCCCGGCGGCATGGCATCGAGGGCCGGCACCTGGCCGGGAAGGGTCGTCAGCCGCGAACCGCGCCGCGAGACCTCGGGCAGTGCGGCAAAAAGCGCCTGGCTATAGGGGTGGCGGGGGGCCG
>CAZHVZ010000091.1:6981-12435 GCA_964536245.1 uncultured Rhodocyclaceae bacterium | reverse complement strand
CCCGCCGGCTCGCCACTTCCCCCCGTCCCCCGGCGTACATCCCCCCACCCCGGGGCCCCATGGGCGCCACGACGCCGAGGGCGTGGGAAATGAGCAGCCTGCCCATGCCCCGCTCGGCCTGGAGTTGCGAGAGAAGATCGAGAATCTGGGCCTGCACGGTGACATCGAGGGCGGTGGTCGGCTCGTCGGCAATGAGCAGTTCCGGCTCGCCGGCCAGGGCAATGGCGATCATCACCCGCTGTTTCATGCCGCCGGAAAGCTGGAAGGGGTACTCATTGAGCCGCCGCTCGGGGTCGGCAATGCCCACCTGGCGCAACAGTTGCAACATGCGCTGGTGGGCCGGTTGGCCGCGTAATTGCCGGTGGCGCTCCAGCACTTCGCCGATCTGCCGCCCGACGGTCAATACCGGATTGAGGCTGGTGGCCGGCTCCTGAAAAATCATGCCGACCCGGCGACCGCGAATGCCGCGCATGGCGGCTTCCGGCAAGGCCAGCAATTTTTCTCCGGCCAGTTCGACTGTGCCGCCGACCACCCGCCCGGCCATCGGCAGCAAGCGCAGGATGCCCTGCGCCGTGGCCGACTTGCCGCACCCGGACTCGCCGAGCAAAGCGAAGGTTTCGCCGGCCGCCAGGGAAAAGGAAATGCTATCGACGGCAAGGAGGATCTGCTTGCCCTTGGCAAAACCGAGGCGCAGATCACGCACTTGCAATAGCGGCGGAATCATTGCGCCCTCGGATCGAAAGCGTCGCGCACCGCATCGGCGAACAGATTGGCCGCCAGCACGAGAATCAGCATGGCCGCGAAAGCAGCCGTCAAGGACCACCACACCACCGGCTCCCGCCCCAATTCCATGCGGGCACTGTTGATCATGGTGCCAAAGCTGATCATGGTCGGGTCCACCCCGATGCCGACATAGGAAAGCACTGCTTCGGCCAGCACCAGGCCGGAGAAATCCATGACCAGGGCAATGATGACGATGTGCATGAGATTGGGCAGGATATGGCGCAGGATGATGCGTCCGTTGGAAACCCCGAAAGCCTGCGCCGCCTGGATATACTCCAGCTCCCGCAGCTTGAGGGTTTCTCCCCGCAGCAGGCGGCACAATCCTGTCCAGCTGGTCATGCCGAGGATGAAGCAAAGGGCCAGCAGGCGCAGGTCTGCCCGTTCGGCCGCCGTGGCGAACCACTGCGGGTGGGTGTCGATGATGACCTGCATCATCAGCACGGCGGCAGCAATGAGCAGCACGCCGGGGATGGAGTTGAGCACCGTATAAAGGTACTGGATGAGGTCATCCACCCAGCCTCGAAAATAGCCGGCCACAATACCCAGCAGCACAGCCACCGGCAGCATGACCAGGGTGGTCACCAAACCGATGATGAGACCGGTACGCACGCTCTTCAACACCTGATAGAGCACATCCTGCCCGACCTTGTCGGTGCCGAATACGTGGTAACTGCCGGAGAGCCAGAAAAGCGGCAAGACCAACAGGGCGACCACGCCCAAAGTACCCAATACGGCATTCCAGGCCAAACCCGTTTCGCCGCGCCAGATGGCCAGCCAAACGGACCGATGAGGAAGCCTGGCACGAATGGCCAGCACACCGGTCAGTCCTGCCGCCAAAGCCAGCCATGCCAGGCCGCCCAGGACGCCGACCCGAAAGGCGGTCAACCCGGCATCGGCAGCCACATCATGTTCCCGATCACCGAGATGACTGCCGCCATATTTCAACCGGGGGTAGTCACGCCCCTGCCCACCACCGGGCAGATCCATGGTTTCCCGGGCGTAAAGGCGGGTGGCAAAGGGCTCGGAATAGGTTTTCTCGTTACGGCCACGCAGAGGCGCTGCCAGGGCATCGAGTACCGAGAGCACCTCCACCCCGTAGCGCGCCTTGTCGCCCGGTTTGCCTTCCAGTTGCAAACGAAAATGCAGGGAATCGAGCAATCCGACGACGATGAAACAGAGCAATATGGTTGCTGCCGCCATCCCCACCCGATCGGCCCCCACCCGCCGCCAGGCCGCCAGCAAGGGTTCGCTGCGGGCAATCAGGAGGCCGAAACCAATTCCGGCCAGAACCAGTAACCAGATCAGGATGTCCGACCAGAGAACAACGATCTGCCAGGGCATCATGAAAAACGTATCCGGGGATCGACCAGGGTGTAGGAGATGTCGGTCAGGATCAATCCGGCAATGTAGAGCACCGAACCGATGAAGACCATGGAGCGCACCACGGCAAAATCCTGGGCATTGATGGCGTCAATGGTATAGCTGCCCAGTCCGGGAATGCCGAAAAAAGACTCGGTGAGCAGGGAGCCCATGAAGAGCAGGGGGATGACTACCACCACTCCGGTCAGAATGGGAATCAGGGCATTGCGCAGGATGTGCCGCAGGAAGACCACGGTTTCCGGCAGCCCCTTGGCGCGGGCGGTCCGTACATAGTCCTTGCCGACCTCTTCGAGAAAAATGGTGCGATACCAGCGGGCCGACGAGCCGATGCCGGAAACGACCCCGATGGCGACCGGCAGAATCAGGAAGCGCCAGGCATCAAGGCCTTCGCCAAAACCGGAAATGGGCACCAGCCGCCAGACCTTGCTGATCAGATACTGCCCACCGATGATGTAGAACAGGCCGGAGATGGACATCATCATCACGCACAGAACCACCCCCCAGAAATCCAGGGCCGTGGCGCGGAAAAAAGCCAGGGTCAGAGCGCAGGCCACTGCCACAAGGAGCCCGAGAATGAAGGTGGGCAGAGCAATGGCCAGGGACGGCCCCATCCGCCCGGCAATTTCCCGGGCGATGTCACGCCCGTCTTCGGCCCGCCCGAAGTCTCCGACAAACATACGGGCTGATTTCCGGAAAAAAACCGTATCCGTGAAAGTCGCCAGGCCGCCAGCAGCTTCGTTGACCAGCAGCGGCTTGTCGTAACCGCGCTCGACCTTCCACTTGTGGATCGCTTCCGGAGTGACCCGCTTGACCCCCAGTTGCATGCGCGCCATGTCATCGGGTGTATTCACCACGAAAAACAGGGCAAAAGTCAGGAGATTCACGCCGATCAGAATCGGGACGGCGTAAAGCAGGCGACGAATAATATAGGCAAGCACGGACGGATTATGCCAAGGCTTGGGGCGTTCTGACCACAGGCATCGCCATGTTAGTATGGCGCACAATCTAAAAACACAGAGGCTCCCCCCATGGACACCCGCGCCACAAAACTTGACACTACCGGCATTCTCACCCTCAGCGGACGTTTCGACTTCAGCGCCCATCGGGATTTTCGCGCCGGTTACCAGGGTCTGCTCGACGACCAGGCCATCAAGGATCTGCTCATCGACATGAACAAGGTCGAGTACCTCGACAGCTCGGCACTGGGCATGCTGCTCCTGCTCAAGCAAAGGGCCGACGAGCTGCGTAAACCGGTTTCCATTCGCTGCGCCCCCGGAACGGTACGCAAAGTGCTGGACATTGCCAATTTCGGGCGTCTCTTTCCCCTGAGCTGACCGGTCGCCGCTTTGCTGCGGCGCAACAATTTTCCAAGCAAGGCGGTAGAATTTGAGGTAAACTATTGGCCTCGTTGCATTTTTACCGCCCCCTGCATCGGACCTCACGTTGGGTTGCGCCTCATGACGGCGCCTGTTCGGCAACCGGAGTTCATCTCCCGGCGATTGCCTGAATCCCGACCCACATGGTTATTCCGGGGCGTTTATCCGGCCTCGCGCCGACTGCCCCCGTACCTTTTGGTACTGAAAGGACTCACCATGTCATCAGCTCCCGTGGACAGCTTTGCCCAACTGGGCTTAGCCGATTCAATCCTGCAAACCCTGAGCGGTCTCGGTTATGAAACCCCGTCGCCCATTCAGGCGGCCTGTATCCCCATTCTGCTCGAAGGCCACGATCTGCTCGGACAGGCCCAGACCGGGACCGGCAAAACCGCTGCCTTTGCCCTGCCGATTCTGGAAAAGATCGACATTTCCCTGTGCAAGCCCCAGGTCCTGGTCCTCACCCCGACCCGCGAACTGGCCATCCAGGTCGCCGAAGCGTTCCAGAGCTACGCCCACAACACCCCCGGCTTTCATGTCCTGCCGGTTTATGGCGGCCAGAGTTACACCATCCAGCTCAAGCAGTTGTCGCGGGGCGCCCACGTCATTGTCGGCACGCCGGGCCGGGTCATGGATCACCTCGAGCGCAAGACCCTCAATCTCGACCACCTGAAAACCCTGGTGCTCGACGAAGCTGACGAAATGCTGCGCATGGGGTTCATTGACGATGTCGAGTGGATTCTCGAGCACACTCCGGAAACCCACCAGACCGCCCTCTTCTCGGCCACCATGCCGGAACAGATTCGCCGTGTGGCCCAGAAATACCTGAGCGAACCCCGGGAAATCAAGATCAAGTCGGCCACCACCACGGTAGCCGCCATCCGCCAGGCCTACTGGCAGGTCAGCGGCATGCACAAGCTGGATGCCCTGACCCGCATTCTGGAAGTGGAAGAGAACTTCGACTCGGCCATCATCTTCGTCCGCACCAAAACGGCCACCGTTGAACTGGCCGACAAGCTCAGCGCCCGGGGATACGCCGCTGCCGCCCTGAACGGCGATCTCAACCAGCAAATGCGTGAGCGGGTCATCGACCAGCTCAAGTCCGGCGCCCTGGACATCGTCATCGCCACCGACGTTGCCGCACGCGGCCTGGATGTGCCGCGTATCAGCCACGTCATCAATTACGACATTCCCTACGATAGCGAAGCCTACGTGCACCGCATTGGCCGCACCGGTCGTGCCGGCCGTACCGGCAATGCCATCCTCTTCGTAGCGCCCCGCGAGATCCGCATGTTGCGCACCATCGAGCGCGCCACCCGGCAGCCGATCACGCCCCTGACCCTGCCGTCGCGCAAGGATGTCACCAACCGGCGCGTTGCCCAGTTCAAGCAGCGGGTCGCCGAAACCCTGGCCGCCGAAGGTCTGGATTTCTTTAGCGATAACGTCGCCCAACTGGAAGAAGAGCAGAACGTCGGCGTACATGAAATCGCCGCCGCCCTGGCCATGCTGGCCCAGCAAGGCAAGCCCCTGCAAATTGCCGGGGAAGACCCGGTGCCGGCCCGCCCGGCGCCCTCCTACGCCGCTGAAGCCCCGCGCCGCCCTTCCCGTTTCGAGGACGGCGACAGCCGACCACGCTTTGAGGACAACAGCCGCGAACGCCGCCCCCGTTTTGAGGACGGCGATCGCAAGCCCCGTCCGGCGCCGACCGGCGACGTGGTGCGCTACCGCATCGACGTCGGTCGTGACCACGGCGCCCAGGTCAAGGATATCGTCGGCGCCATCGCCAACGAAGCCAACATCGAGAGCCGCTTTATCGGCCGCATCGCTCTCTACGACGAATCGAGCACGGTCGAACTGCCCACCGGCATGCCGGAGGAAGTTTCCAATCTGCTCAAGCGCGTGCGAGTCAAGGGCGTGC
>CAZHVZ010000091.1:0-6971 GCA_964536245.1 uncultured Rhodocyclaceae bacterium | reverse complement strand
GGATCGACACCGGTCGCGAGGATGGCGGCGGTCGTGAAGGGAGCTGGAAAAAGGATGCACCCAAGGAAGGCGGCTGGAAAAAGCCGGAAGGCGGCGCCCCGCGCAAGGCCTTTGGCGACAAGCCGCCCTTTGGGGACAAGTCCGATCGCAAGCCGGCAGGCCGCTTCGATAGCGACAGCAAGCCGAAACGCCGCAGTTTCGGCGAGTAATCCACAATAGGCAAAAAAACGGGTTCCGGAACAACTTCCGGAACCCGTTTTGCCTTTTGTCCCAAGCCAGGATCAGCCGGAATGATTCAAACGTCTCTGCCCGCTTGATTTCTGCTCCGACAGCCGGAAGATGCTGATCGCCTCAATCAGGCCATGTACCTGATCCTCCAGGCTTTCCGCCGCCGCTGCCGCCTGTTCCACCAGGGCCGCATTCTGCTGGGTGACCTCATCCATCTGATTGACTGCCACCGTCACCTGGTCAATCCCCTGGGACTGCTCAGCGCTGGCTTCGGCAATATTGACCACCAGCCCGGTCACCTTGTCGAAGGAGATCACCACCTCCTGCATCGCCTCGCCCGCCTCCTGCACCAGTTTGGCCCCGGCGGCCACGCTGCTCACCGACTCGCCGATCAGCACCTTGATTTCCTTGGCGGCAGTCGCCGCCCGCAAGGCAAGGTTGCGTACTTCCGTCGCCACCACGGCAAATCCACGCCCCTGTTCCCCGGCCCGCGCCGCTTCCACTGCGGCGTTGAGCGCCAGAATATTGGTCTGAAAAGCGATCGATTCGATCACCGAAACGATTTCGGACATTTTTTTCGAGCCAGCCTGAATCTGGCTCATGGTTGCCACCACCCGCTCCATCACGTCCCCGCCGCGAGCCACTCCACTGCGCGACGCTTCCGCCAGCGCCCTGGCCTGACGAGCACTGTCGGCATTGGTGCGTACCGTAGTATTCAACTCTTCCATCGAGCTGGCAGTTTCCTCCAGACTGGAGGCTTGGGACTCCGTGCGCCGGGACAAATCCTGATTGCCCAGCGCAATCTCCTTGGCGGCGGAATCGATGGAATCGGTGGCATTGCGAATTTGCTCGACCACTTGCCGCAGATAATCCGCCGTGCCGTTGGTATCGCCCTTCAGATGACCAAAAACGCCGATATAGTCGGCCTCGATCCGCCGCGTCAAATCGCCCTGGGCCATCGCGCGCAAAACGTGTGCGACATCCTCCAGGCTGCGCTCCGTGGTCCCGGAAAGGGTGTTCAAGTCCTGAGCCAGTTTGAGGAAAAACCCTTCCTTGCCGTTTTCATTGATGCGCTGGCTGAAATCGCCCTGGGCTGCGGCACCGACCAGGCGCCCGATTTCTTCCTGAGCCAGCAGGGAAACACGAAGGTGATCCTGCTCCTGTCGGCGATTGTTTTCCAGTACACCGATGGATTGATTGGTGCCGACCAGAGCATCGTGAAAAACGCCATGCAATCCTACCGGCTGCGCCTTGCGGAAATATTTTCCATCCCCCGCCATGCGCAGGACGGTTTGCTGTTCGCGAAAACAGGTTTCCAGTTGATCCAGCATGTTGTTGATGTGCCAGCACAACTGCCCGACTTCATCCTTTTCGCCAATATTGGTCAGGCGACCGGTCACCTTGCCGGCTGCCACATCCTGAACCACCCCTTGCAGCCGACGCAGGCGGTCGTCCTCGACCGGACTGGCAGTGCCCCCGGTAACCAGGGCGACGATCAAGGCAATACCAAACAGGGCGACCGTTACCCAGTCAAAACCATGCTGTAGCCAAGTCCAAAGCACTGCCATCCCGAACAGGGCAGCGAGCAGAACAATGATTCCCCTAGATGGCGAGGATGAGTTCTTCATAGCTCAGCCCTTTCTCTTGCAGCACATTGACCAACAAAGCCAGAGAAGCATCGCAGGCATCCCGTGGCCCGGCTTTTTCCTCGGCAGCCCGCATCAGGCCATACAAGCCTTCCATGGTTTCCACTGCCGAGCGCTTTGGCGCCCGACGCACGGACAGATAACCGATGATATTTCCCGCCCCGTCGTAATCCGGCGTAACGTTGGCGAACACCCAGTAGTAACTGCCATCCTTGGCCATGTTCTTGACGTAGGCAAACACTTCCTTGCCGGCCGCCAGGTTGTCCCAGAGAAACTTGAATACGCCGCGAGGCATGTCGGGGTGGCGGATAATATTGTGCTGGGCACCCAGCAACTCGCTTTCGGAATATCCCGAGAACTCGATGAAGACCTCATTGCCATAGGTAATTCGCCCCTTGGGGTCGGTCTTGGAAACAATGAAATCGTTTTCGCGCATGAGCTTCTCGCGCGTTGTCGGCTCAACCTTGTATTTCACGCCACCTCTCCCATCGGTATCACGTCGCAACGATCATACGATGAGCTGATGTAAAGAAAAAGCCTGCAAATGGCGTAGCTATCGGAAAATAAAACCAGCCTGCATTGACAGGAAGGTTTTTTCGACCCGTCAGGCCGTAGCCGGTGACCATCCCGTTCAATCGGCTGTAAAAAGAAAGGCGACAGACTGCGCTCTGAACTCGTGAGACGCCTCTTTCCATTTTGTCTAGCCGGTCCAGCGTGCCGAAAGCATCAGGTTGCGAGGGGTCAGCCGACGTTCGCAAAATACCGCCAGATCAACGGCATAGCCCCGTTCTTCCAGATAAAGCGCCATGTCGGTCACCAGCCAGATTTCCAGGGGGCGGCGAAAGGCATGGCGGACAATGGAGAGACGAACAACCTCCCGTTGCCTCTGCCAACCTTGCCGTTCAAAATCGGCAAGAACAAGCCCGGACGGCAAGGATAGCTGTTCCCGTTCCGCCATGAGCTGGCAGAAAACGGGAAATTCAGCGCGCAGCCATTCAGCGCTAACCGGTTTGAAGCTGCGGTATTCATCGCCCTGTAACTGGCGGCGCAAGGCATCGAAGCCCAGTTTCCAGGCCATGCCCCGATCTCGTTGGCGGGCCAGGCGGGGTGAGGCGGTAACCGTTTCCGTGACGGCCAGCCGTAGATCGTCGCGCCGGAGCTCCAGCTTCGAAGCCGAAGACAAGGCCTGATAACTCTCCGCCACGCCACGGTGATAGCAGCAGGGGGCAATATCGAGCGCCGCCACCCGCTGCCGACTGCCTTCTCGAATGGCCGTACGGTGCAGTTCGCCGCAGGCATGCAGGGCAACCAGATGCTGATCGGCATGCAGGATACCTCCTGATGCCAGGGCATCGGCAATCTGAAAATCCTGCGCCACGCCGGCCCGTTGCGCCAACCCCCGTCCTTCGGCACAGAGTTCCGGATCAATATCCAGGCTGAGGACCGGCACCTTCCAGGCGATCCCCAGGCAGCGTCCGAGATGTCCCTTGCCGCCGCACCAGTCGACAAGCGGCTTGGAACTGGCCCGTGCGGCAGCGGCAAAGGCCCTGACCTGCGCCTCCTTGCGTCCGGGAATTTCCCAGGCCCAGTGTTTACCTCCCTCGGCAAGGCTTCCCGGAACAGCCGGCGGCAGATCGATCAGCCTGGACATCTCCGTCAGTTCGCAAAAATCCCGCACATACCCGGCCAACCAGCTTCTCGCTGCCTCGCCATGGTCGTTGAAATGGCTGACCTGATCATCGTCCATTGCAAGCAGAGCGGCATGTAAAGCTGGCCACCGCTGACACCAGGCCGGGCGAATCTGACAAAAAGGTTGCGGATGCCAGAGCGAATACCCTGCAACCAGCAGCCTCTCAAGATGCCGCTGGCGCTCTGCGTGGGTCATGCTACGGCCGAGCGCCGCTCGCGCCGCCGGTAACTCCAGATGGCCGGCAGCAGGGCAAGGAGCAAAACGGCGAGAGCCAGCCCAAGGGGCCACAATACCGGCTTGTTCCAGGTGGCCCGCAAACGCTGGCGTTCAGCGGTGTCAATGCGTTGGTACTTGAGAATGTTGTTGCCGACATCGTTCGGTTTGCGATTCTTCAGCCAGCTATGGCCCAGGGTGTAGCTTTTGGGGTGCAGACCGAAGACCCAGGGTGCATCGTGATGCAGGATACGATTCATCTGGCGGACAACGCTCAGCCGTTCCGGGGTGTTATCCATGTTCTTCATGCGAGCGAAAAGACGATCGAATTCAGGATTGGAATAATTCGAGGCATTTTCACCCCCCTTGGCGACCTTGCTTTCGTTGCCGTCGAGCAGAAAGAAAAAATTCTCCGGATCGGGATAATCTGCATTCCAGCCCAAGTAGTAGAGCTGGACATTCCCCTTTCTCAATTTGTCCTGAAAGCGATTGAAATCGGTGGACCGTACGACCAACTGGATATCGATTTTTGCAAACTGCCGGGTCAGCCAGTCAAGGCGGGATTTCTCTCCCATGCCACCGCCCGTGGTATCCAGATTGACCACCAGCGGCTCCCCGGTTTTCTCATCTCGCCCCTGGGGGAAGCCGGCTTCCGCCAATAGTTTTTTCGCTGCGTCCACGGACTTGCGCTTCGGCTTGCCATCCACCCAGTCGTACACCACCCGGTCAATTCCGCCTTCTCCCTCTTCATAGCCAAAAATGCCGGGCGGCAAAGGGCTCTGGGCGGCGATGCCACGCCCGTTGGAAAAAATGGAGATATATTCTTCCTGATCCACCGCGATGGAAATCGCCTGGCGCAACCGGACCGCCTTTTCGGACAAGCCCCCCACCACCGGATCCAGCAGGTTGAAACCCATGTAGAAAGTGGAGGTCTTGACCGAAGTCAGCAAGCGTATCCCCTTTTCCCGCATTTCATCTGTCAGGGCTACGTCGCCTCCGACATTGATCCGTACCGCCTGATCGAAGCTGTCAGAAGAAATCCCTGAAGCATCGTAATAGCCTTGCAGGAATTTGTTCCAGTAGGGAATCGCTTCCTTTTCCCGGGTAAAGATGGCTTTGTCGACAAAGGGAATAGCCTGCCCGCAGTCGGCCAGCAAACCGGCTTCCCGGTCGCCGGCCTCGCCCTCGCAGGGGTAGGTCTGACCATGAAAATAGGGGTTGCGGGCGAGCACCATGCGCCGGTTCGGGTCGTTTTCGGCCAGAACATAGGGGCCGGTTCCCACCGGCCACCAGTCCAGGGTCAGGTTCTTCGCCGCCAACCCCGGCAGGGCATAGAAACGATCCACTTCCCGAGGCACCGGGGCAAAAAAGGGCATGGCCAGCCAATAGAGAAATTGCGGATATTTACCCTTGAGATGGATACGCCAGGTGTAGGCATCCAGCTTTTCGATACCGGACAGGGGGTAGGCATCGAGATCAAGCCAGGCATCCGCCGGCAGCGTTTTGGCTCCCGCCTGGAGCGCTTCGCCCAGTTCCTTGAGACCAACGATTTTTTCCGCCATCATGCCGAAAATCGGGGAATGCAAGCGCGGATGGGCCAGCCGCTTGATCTGGTAAATATAGTCGTCCGCCGTCAATTCCCGGCTGCCGGTTTGGGGGAAATCGGCTATTTTCTGCCGGTTGGCAGCGACATCCGGCCCCAGGTAAAGAGCATCGCCCCGGGCATCAAGCGCGAAGGCAGGGTGGGGCTGGTAGCGAATACCCGGCTTCAGCTTGAGTTCATAGACACTCTCGGCGATCGCCTCCACTGGCGCCTCGGAGGGCAATAGCCGCCCCCTGGCATCATAGTAGCGGGGCGAAGGAACCGCTTCCAGGGTGGCGGGAATCAGCGTGTAGGGACGTTTCAGATAGTGGTACTGCAAAGGCGGCTCATAGATTTGCGCCGTAAACGTTATTTCGTCCTCGGTATAGGACTGGGCCGGATCGAGGTGTTTGGGACGATCGGTAAAAGCGGTATAGAGAATGTTCTGCCCGCCATCGGCAGCTGCGTAGGGATCGTTCCAGGCGTTGCCGCAAGCGGCCAGAAGCACGGCCAGACACGCCGCAACGAGGCCCGACCCATTCTTACCCGACCGCCCCATTGCCCCCCCTCTTTG
This sequence comes from uncultured Rhodocyclaceae bacterium, assembly GCA_964536245.1. GTDB lineage: Bacteria > Pseudomonadota > Gammaproteobacteria > Burkholderiales > Rhodocyclaceae > CAZHVZ01. Next base: position 1,038 of record CAZHVZ010000091.1, on the reverse strand, counting down.
TACTCAGCTGGATGATGGGGCGCTATGGTACTGCAAACCGCAGAACAATCCCCGGATCGGAATCAAAGGGAAAACAGCTGCTCCACCTTGGCCGCGCAGATGAAATCATTTTCCGACAAACCACCGATGGCGTGGGTCCAGTAGCGAATCCGGCATTCCCCATAACCAACGGTGATCTCCGGATGGTGGTCCTGGCGGTGGGAAATCCAGGCCAGGGCATTGACGAAGGCCATGGTTTCATAATGGTTCTTGAAACGATAGGTCCGGTCGAGAACTCCCTCGGCAAGCTGCCATCCTTCCAGGCCAGCCAGGAGGGCGTGTACTTGCTCGTCGTTCAGGACAGCCACCCCACCCTCACAGGGCTGGCAATGGCGATTGGCAGTTTGACAAAGCGTTTTCATGGCATTCTCCACCCATGGACCATGACTGCCTGGACACCCTCGGCCCCGACATGGTTCAAACACGACCGGGAATATCACCCGCCTATTGCAGATTGAAAAGGACTGTATAGAATCAAAGTATGGCGACCAAGCATCAGAATGGTGAGTTACTGGAGGCGCAGCGCGCCAAGGTTGAACCACCCAGGTTATACAAGGTATTGTTGTTGAATGACGATTACACCCCCATGGATTTCGTAATCGCCGTTCTCCAGCGTTTTTTTACCATGGACACTGAACAAGCGACGCGAATCATGCTCAAAGTTCACAATGAAGGCAAAGGCATCTGTGGGGTGTTCCCCAGGGATATTGCCGCCACCAAGGTGGAGCAGGTGAGTGCCTTCGCCCGTCAATACCAGCATCCGCTTGCATGCGTCATGGAGGAAAACTGATGATTGCCCAGGAACTCGAAGTCAGCCTGCACATGGCTTTTGTTGAGGCTCGCCAGAAGCGCCACGAGTTCATCACCGTCGAGCATCTGCTTCTGGCGCTGATCGACAATCCGTCCGCCGCCGACGCGCTGCGTGCTTGCGGTGCCAAGGCAGACGTCCTACGCAAGGATCTGGCCAATTTCATCAACGAGCACACACCGACCGTTTCC
>CAZHVZ010000090.1:561-13297 GCA_964536245.1 uncultured Rhodocyclaceae bacterium | reverse complement strand
TCAATACCTGCCCGGTGGGTGTCGCTACTCAGGATCCGGTTCTGCGCAAGCGGTTTACCGGTCAGCCGGAACATGTGGTCAACTATTTCTTCTTCGTTGCCGAGGAAGTGCGCGAGATCATGGCGCAACTGGGACTCCGCAAGTTCGATGACCTCATCGGTCGGGCCGACCTGCTCGACATGCGGGCCGGCATCCAGCACTGGAAGGCCAAGGGGCTTGATTTCAGCAAGATTTTCTACCAGCCCGATGTTCCGGCCAGTGAGCCGCGCCGTCATACCGATGTGCAGGACCACGGCCTGGCCAAGGCGCTTGACCACAAATTGATCGAAAAGGCCAAGCCGGCGTTGGAAAAGGGTCAGAAGGTCCAGATCGAAACGTCAATCATCAACGTCAACCGTTCGGCCGGCGCCATGCTGTCCGGCGAGGTAGCGCCAAGGGGCTTTCCGGTGGACGCATCATCATCAAGCCGAGTCCCGATTTCCGGGGTGCCCCGCCAGAAAACATCATCGCCGGCAATACCGTCATGTACGGTGCCATTGCCGGTGAGGCCTTCATTTCCGGAGTGGGCGGCGAACGTTTCTGCGTGCGCAACTCCGGCGGTACGGCAGTGGTCGAAGGCGTCGGTGACCATGGTTGTGAGTATATGACCGGTGGTACGGTGGTGGTGCTCGGCCAGACCGGCCGCAACTTTGCGGCGGGAATGTCCGGCGGTATCGCCTACGTGCTGGATGAAGACGGCAGCTTCAAGAATCGCTGCAACCTGGCCCAGGTCGCCCTGGAAAAGGTGCTTTCCGCCAGCCGCCAGCCGGCTGCCGATCCCAAGCATCGCGGTCTGACCGACGAGGAACAGCTCAAGGATCTGATTACCCACCACGCCGAATACACCGGCAGTGCCCGGGCCAAGACCATCCTGGCCATGTGGGAAGCCTACCGTGAAAAGTTCGTCAAAGTTTATCCCCATGAATACAAGCGCGCTCTCACCGAGATGGCCGCTGCTGCGCAGAAGGAGGCCGCATAATGGGCAAGCCGACTGGGTTTATGGAGTTCGAGCGCCTCTCCGAGGGCTACGAACCGGTTGATCAGCGCCTGAAGCACTACAAGGAGTTCGTTCTGGCGTTGTCGGACGATGATGCAAAAATACAGGGCGCACGCTGCATGGATTGCGGCATTCCCTTCTGCTCATCGGGCTGTCCGGTCAATAACATCATTCCGGACTGGAATGATCTGGTTTTCAAGGGCAACTGGAAGCAGGCGCTGGATGTTCTGCATTCCACCAACAATTTTCCCGATTTCACCGGGCGTATTTGTCCGGCTCCCTGCGAAGCAGCATGTACCTTGGGCATCAACCTGGCTCCGGTGGGTATCAAGTCGATCGCACATGCCATTATCGACAAGGGCTGGGAGAGTGGCTGGGTTGTTCCGCAGCCTCCAAAAACCAGGACCGGCAAGAAAGTGGCCATTGTTGGCTCCGGTCCTGCCGGTCTGGCGGCTGCCCAGCAGTTGGCGCGGGTTGGTCATGCCGTGACGGTGTTCGAGAAAAATGATCGTCTCGGCGGTCTGCTGGCTTACGGAATTCCTGATTTCAAGCTGGAAAAAACCGTGGTTGACCGCCGCGTTGCCCAGATGGAAGCCGAAGGCGTGACTTTCCGCACCAAGGTTATCGTTGGCAGCAAGGAGGTACCCGCCGGGATCATCAATGACGCCACCGAAGTGCTGACCGTCGAGCAACTTAACAAGGAATTCGACGCAGTCATTCTTGCTGCCGGTGCAGAAGTTCCCCGTGACCTGCCGGTGCCGGGACGGGAACTGGCAGGCATTCACGCCGCCCTCGAATTTCTCATTCCACAGAACAAGGAAGTCCAGCAGGGCAAGGCCAATCCGATCAATGCCAAGGGCAAGCATGTGGTGGTGAGCGGTGGCGGCGATACCGGGTCCGACTGTGTCGGCACCTCGAATCGCCATGGCGCGGCATCCGTCACCCAGTTCGAGCTGATGCCCATGCCTCCGGAGCAGGAAGACAAGCCGCTGACCTGGCCCTACTGGCCGATCAAACTGCGGACTTCGTCTTCCCACGAAGAAGGTTGTTCCCGGGATTTCGCTGTGGCCACCAAGGAGTTCATCGGTGACGGGCAAGGCAAGGTCAAGGCTCTCAAGGCGGTCCGCCTGGAGTGGAAAGATGGCAAGATGAGTGAAATTGCCGGCTCCGAATTCGAGTTGCCGGCGGATCTGGTCTTTTTCGCCATGGGCTTCACCAATCCGGTAGCCAGCCTGCTCGACGCGTTTGGCGTGGACAAGGACAACCGTGGCAATGCCAGGGCAACGACTGACGGGGAGGGCTGCTATGCCACCAGCGTCGCCAAGGTCTTTGCTGCCGGCGACGTGCGTCGTGGTCAGTCCCTGGTGGTTTGGGCCATCCGCGAAGGCCGCCAGTGTGCACGGGAAGTTGACCTGTTTCTGATGGGAGCAACAACGCTGCCCCGCTGATTTACAGTCATGCAGTGATAAAGCCAGGCCCTGCCGGTTGCGACCGCCAGGGCCTTGTTTTTTCGACATCCAGCCGTAATCGTGTGAGAATGTCGAAAAATCAAGGGGAAAGACGCTATGCCAGCCGATCTGCAACCAGCCTTTCAGGTAAGCACTCCATCGGGAGCGCTGGATGGGCACATGCTGATAATCTTTGCCATCATGTTGATTGCCGGTGCGCTTGGCGGGCTGGCAAATTTCTTCCTGTCCGATCGGCAAGGAGAGCTGGGCCCGCGTGACTGGATAAAATACCCGGTTCTGGGCGTTGTCGCGGCCTTGACCGTGCCGCTGTTCCTCAACATGATTTCCAGCACGCTTCTTGAGGGAGCTCGAACCAAGCCCGTGGATTTCTATGTATTTGCCGGATTTTGTCTGATCTACGTGGTTTTTTCTCGCCGCCTGTTTGAAAACGTCGCCATCAAGCTGCTCACCCAGATTGAGCAGATGAAACGGGAAATGCTGCACCTCAAGCAGCAAAAGCGGGAGGCGGCCTTCATGGCCGCAGCCGTTGCTTCCGAAGTCAAACCGGAACCTCTCAAAGCGGAAGAACCGAAGCAGGAGGTCAAGGAAGCGCTCTCCTACAACGATGTGGAAATCCTGCGCGCCTTGGCCGAGGAGAGCTATGTTTACGGAAACCTCGCGGCCCTCTGCGAGCAAACCGGACTGGGCCGGGAACTGATCAGCCAGCGGCTGACCCTGATGAAGGCGATGGGGGTCATCGAAACCCGAATTAACGAAAAAAATGTCCTCCACTGGTTTGTTTCGTCTCGGGGCAAGCAGGTGCTGGGAGATATTCTCGGCGGCCAGGACGGCAAGAAAGTCGCCTGATACCATCCTCCCCGATCTGCCGATTTGTCCGGGACGCTGTCGAACAACAGAACTCAGCCTATGAATATCGTTATCCTTGCTGCCGGTCAGGGCAAGCGCATGCATTCCAATTTGCCCAAGGTCCTGCATCCGGTGGCCGGAAAGGCTTTGGCCCAGCACGTTATCGACACTGCGCGCCTTTTGGAACCGGCCAGGATCGTGGTCGTCCATGGTCACGGCGGCGATGCGGTCCGCGCCAGTTTGGCTGCCCCCGATCTGGCCTGGGCCTTGCAGGAACCCCAGTTGGGAACGGGGCATGCCGTCATGCAGGCTCTTCCCCAACTGGTGGCAGAGGGGCAGACCCTGGTGCTCTACGGGGATGTTCCCCTGACTCGTGCCGATACCTTGAAGCGCCTGCTGCAAGCCGGGCGGGATGGACTATCCATCCTTACCGTCAAGCTGGCCAACCCTGGCGGGTATGGCCGCATTGTGCGGGACCGTGCCGGGCAGGTGCAGCGTATCGTCGAGGAAAAGGATGCAACCCCCGAGGAAAAGGCCATTTGCGAGGTCAATACCGGAATTATGGCCATTCCCTCAGGGCGGCTGGCCGATTGGCTAAGCCGCCTGTCCAATTGCAACGCCCAGGGCGAGTACTACCTGACCGATATCGTCGCTCTCGCCGTGGCCGAGGGACTGCCGGTGCATACCGCCCAACCGGAAGGCGAATGGGAGGTGCTGGGCGTCAATAGCAAGGTGCAGCTCGCCGAACTCGAGCGCGTCCATCAGCGCAATATTGCCGAGGCCTTGCTGGTGCAGGGGGTAGGTCTGGCTGACCCGAACCGTATCGATGTGCGCGGTGAGCTGCTTTGCGGGCGGGATGTGGCGATTGATGTCGGGTGCATCTTCGAGGGGCGGGTCGAACTGGCTGAAGCGGTGGAGGTCGGTCCCTACTGTGTCCTGAAAAACGTCCGGGTAGCGGCGGGCACGCGAATCGCTGCCTTCTGCCATTTTGAGGATGCCGAAATCGGCCCTGATGGGATGCTTGGCCCCTATGCCCGCTTGCGTCCGGGTACCAGGCTGGGGCCGGAGGTCCATATCGGCAACTTCGTCGAAGTCAAGAACAGTCAGATCGCGGCCCAGTCCAAGGCCAATCATCTGGCCTACATCGGCGATGCCACCATCGGCCAGAGGGTCAATGTCGGCGCCGGAACGATTACCTGCAACTACGACGGCGCCAACAAGCACCGGACCGTCATTGAAGATGATGTTTTTATCGGTTCCGATACACAGCTGGTGGCACCGGTGACCGTCGGGCGCGGGGCAACCCTGGGAGCCGGTACGACCCTGACCAGAAATGCGCCTCCTGAATCCCTGACTGTTTCCCGCTCCCGGCAGACGACATTATCCAGTTGGAAGCGCCCCGTGAAAGAACAGAAATAATGGATATCTGGTTTACCCTGTTTGTTTTTGCCGTCACCATCGCCGTCGCCGTTGGCGGTTCGCTTTTGCTGGTCGGCTACATCAACGTTCTGCCCGCTTGTTTGGTTTTCGGCTGGCGTTTCTGGGTACCCACGCTGGTCTTCCCGGTCCTTGGCCCGATCTGGTTTTGTCGCTGCCACCCGGCAGACTTTTCTCGCACCGGCAAGCAGTTGATGGCCGGTTTGGCCCTGATCATTCTGGCTGCCGGGATGGTCTACGGACTGGGGCCGGTGATGGCCGAACGTGCCGTCCAGATGAAGAGCGGCGTAAAATAATTCGGGTCAAAATCAAAAATACAGGGAGAGAAACATGTCGAAATACACGATGGATGCCATACGCTCCGTAGCACTGGTCGGCCATGGCGCGGCCGGAAAAACCACCTTGGCAGAGGCCTTGCTGTTGGCCTCCGGAGCGATCCAGAGCAAGGGCAGCGTCGAACGCGGTACGACGGTTTGCGACTACGATGCCCAGGAGAAGGAATCGGGCCACTCCCTGAATTCCTCCCTGATCAGCTTTTCCAGCGAGAATGCGCAGATCCATATGATTGATACGCCGGGCTATTCCGACTTTGCCGGACAGGCTGTGGCGGCTCTGGCCGGGGTCGATACCGCCCTGGTGGTGATCAATGCCCAGACCGGCGTTGAGTTGATGACTGAACGCATGATGCGCTACGCCGGTGAGCGAAAGCTGTGCCGGATGATCGTCATCAACAAGATTGACGCCGACAATCTCGACTTGCCGGGTTTGGTGGCTGATATTCGCAACCGCTTCGGCACGCAATGCATGTTGCTCGACTTGCCAGCCCACGACTCGGCCGAAGTGGTCGAGGTGCTGGAACATGCTGCCGGCGATGCCGATTTCGCATCGGTGGCGGCTTCCCACCGCGCCCTGATCGACCAGATTGTCGAAGAGGATGAAGATCTCCTGGCCAAGTATCTGGAAGACGGAGAAGATCCCAGTGTCGAGGCTCTCCATGCCCCCTTCGAAAAAGCGCTGCGCGAGGGGCATCTGATCCCGATCCTCTTCGTCTCCGCCAAGACCGGAGCCGGCATCAAGGAACTGCTGCACGTCCTGGCCAGCCTGGCGCCCAACCCGGCCGAAGGCAATCCGCCGCCCTTCTATAAAGGCGAGCCGGACGGCGAGAAAGTGGCTTTCCAGGCCGTTCCGGAAGCCGATCGTCACGTTCTGGCCCACGTCTTCAAGGTCGTAGCCGACCCGTATATGGGCAAGATAAGCATTTTCCGTGTTCATCAGGGAACGGTCAGGAAGGATGCCCAGTTGTTCGTCGGAGACGGCAAGCGCCCCTTCAAGGTCAGCCACCTGTATCGCCTGCAGGGCAAGGAGACGATTGAGGTGGAAGAGTTGCTGCCGGGGGACATTGGCGCTGTTGCCAAGGTCGATGAGATCGACTTCGACAGCGTGCTGCACGACTCCCACGATGAGGACCATATCCATTTGCTGCCCCTTGAGTTCCCCAAGCCGATGGCCGGGCTGGCGGTTGAAACGAAAAAGAAGGGTGATGAACAGCGCCTGTTCGATATTCTCAGCAAACTGGCCATGGAGGATCCGACCTTTGTTGTCGAACGTCATCCGACCAATAACGAGACCGTCATTCGCGGTCTGGGTGAAATCCATCTCAAATCCAAGCTGAGCAAAATGGCCAGCCAGTACAAGCTGGAAATCGATACCGCTCCGCCCAGCATTCCCTACCGTGAAACCATCACCGCTCCGGCCGAAGGAATGTGCCGCCACAAGAAACAGAGTGGCGGCGCCGGTCAGTTCGGGGAGGTCCACCTGCGCATCGAGCCCAAGGGGCGTGGAGAAGGCTTTGAATTCGTCGATGCCGTAAAGGGCGGCGTCATCCCCGGCGTATTCATGCCGGCCGTGGAGAAAGGCGTGCGCCAGGCCCTGTCCGATGGGGTGGTGGCAGGATTTGCCGTGGAAGATATCAAGGTCACCGTCTATGACGGCAAGACGCACGCCGTCGATGGCAAGGAAGTGGCTTTCGTGACGGCCGGTCGCAAGGCCGTGGTTGAGGCCATTCGTGCCGCCAAGCCGATTGTTCTCGAACCGATCGTCAATATTGAAATCATTGTTCCGGAAAATGCCATTGGTGATTTGACCGGTGACCTCTCCAGCCGGCGCGGCCACATTACCGGGACGGACGGACGGGGGCACGGTCTGGCCGCCATTTCCGGCGAAGTGCCCCTGGCCGAACTGAACGACTACCAATCCCGGGTCAAGTCCCTGACCGGGGGGCAGGGAAGCTTCACCATGGAGTTTGCCCGTTATGCTGCGGTACCTCCTCAGGTGCAACAGCAGATGGCGTCAAAATTCCAGCTGAAGGACGATGAGGAATAGTGAACGGGCCTGCGGCGGCCATGCGTTTTGCCATGGCCGGCTTGCAGGAATCCTGAATGTTGCGGGGCTGACTCTTGGCGTGGATCAATGACCTTAGTGCATGAACAACGGCGCCATCAGCGCATCCGCTTCGGCAAGCCGCCGGTGGTCCACATTGGTCACGGTGGCATGAGCGGTCAAGGAGAACTGGAGAACCTCTCCCTGTCCGGACTGATGGTGCGGACCGATGTCCCCCTGAGTATGGGAGCGGTATTCGGTTGTGAATTTTCCATCTTCGGAAGCTCTCCGGTTGATGTTCCGGCTGTCGTCATCAGTCGGGTGGGAAATCTATTCGGAGCCAAGTTCCAGAGCGGGCCGCTCACCAGAATTCATATCGACGAGGCGGTGGATGCGGCTCTTTCAAGTGGTCAGGCGTCAATACTAGCCGTTCACGAAATTGCCGGGCGCAAGGTGATGCGCATTTCCGGTGGCCTGAACGGCAGCTTGCGCAACGATGTCATGCACAGTTTGAGCAAAGTCGGGATTGATGCCATTGACGTTTCTGCCGTGACGGCTGTGGAGCCCGCCGGAATGGCCTTGTGCATGGTTGCCGTCGGGCATTACGGGGTGCGTCTCGACAAGCAGTCGGTTTGTTTTGAAGAGGCCTGGAAAGAATCCCGGCATCATCCGGAATGGCTGGACATTGATTTTCTTGCTGAAATAAAAAAATAGGGAGCATCCCACCGACGTTTCTGGTGAGGAAATGCGCTGCCGGCGCTCCCCGGCGAAGCGGCTGGACAAGGCCGGCTCATGGCTCTGCACTCGGGGCGGCAAGGGAGGTTAATATAACGCCTCAGGCCGCATATCTCATCCCAAGACGGCCTTTTTCGGAGAACACCCATGACGCAAGTAGTCCTTACAGAAATTCACGGCAAGGTCGGCCTGATTCGCATTAATCGGCCGGAGGCGATGAACGCCCTCAACAACGATGTGGTGGACGGCATCAGCCGTGCCCTTGACGCCTTCGAGGCAGACGAAAACATTGGTTGCGTGGTCATCACCGGCAACGAAAAAGCCTTTGCAGCGGGAGCCGATATTGGCTTCATGAAGGATTTTGATTACATGCACGCCTACCAGACGGATTTCATTACCCGCAACTGGGAACGCATCAAGACCACGCGCAAGCCGGTAATCGCCGCCGTGGCGGGTTTTGCTTTGGGCGGGGGCTGCGAAATGGCGATGATGTGCGACATGATTTTTGCGGCGGATACGGCCAAATTCGGCCAGCCGGAAATCAAGCTCGGCACCCTGCCCGGTGCCGGCGGCACGCAACGGCTGCCCCGGGCCGTGGGCAAGGCCAAAGCCATGGATCTGTGCCTGACCGGGCGCATGATGGATGCCCAGGAGGCGGAAAAAAGCGGCCTGGTCGCCCGTATCCTCCCGGCTGATCAATTGCTGGAGGAAACCCTCAAGGCGGCGCAGACCATTGCGGGCTACTCCCTGCCGGTGATCATGATGATCAAGGAATCGGTCAATCGAGCCTTTGAAGCCTCCCTGAACGAAGGGCTGCTTTTCGAGCGCCGCGTTTTTCACGCCAGTTTCGCCCTGGAAGACCAGAAGGAAGGGATGGCGGCCTTTGCCGAGAAGCGCAAGCCGGCTTTCCGGAACCGCTGATCGGTTTGCGGCGGGTTCTCTCGCTTGCACCTTTTTGTTGATATCTCCAGCCACGGTTTTGGGCATTTGGCGCTGACAGCGCCGGTGCTCAATGCCCTGGCGGAAAAGCGGGCCGATCTCCGCCTGACGGTGCGCAGCGGGCTGCCGGAAGAGCGACTGAAGCGCCGCATTCAGCCGGTTTTCGAGCATATCCACGCGGCCAGCGATTTCGGCTACGTCATGCGCGACGCCACCCGAATCGACCTGGAGGCCAGTGCGGCCGCCTACCGCAACCGCCATGCCGACTGGTCACGCTTGCTTGAGGCGGATATCCGCTTGCTTGAGCAGGTGGCTCCCGATCATGTTTTTTCCAATGTCAGCGAATTGCCGCTGGCCGCTGCGGCGCACTTGGCGATCCCGTCCAGCGCCCTGTGTTCCCTGAACTGGGCGGATCTGCTGAAGCATTTTTTTGGTCGTGAAGCCTGGGCCAGAGCCTTGTATCGCCGGATGCTGAATGCCTATCGTTCGGCACAGGTGTTTTTCCGGCCTTCGCCGGGCATGCCCATGGCCGGCCTTGGCAACCTGAAACCGGTTGCTCCCATCGCAGCGCTCGGCCAGCGTGTTGACCTTGGCCTCGGTGGCGATCGAGCCATTCTCATCGCTCTCGGAGGCATTACCCATCGGGTGCCGGTTGAAAACTGGCCGAGGGTGCCCGGTGTGCGCTGGCTGGTTCCCGAGGAGTGGTCATGTGGCCACCCCGACGCTCTGGCCATGGAGTCCTTCGGCCTTTGTTTTACCGATTTGCTGTGTTCGGTGGATGCCATTCTTACCAAACCCGGTTATGGCACCTTTACCGAGGCGGCCTGTAACGGAACCCCGGTGTTTTATCTGCTGCGGGAGGAGTGGCCGGAGCAGGACTGCCTCATCGCCTGGCTGCACGAACAGGGCACTGCCCGAGCCGTGGGCAGACAGGAGTTGGCCGAGGGAGACTGGGCGGAGGCGCTGAAGTGGCTAGCCGAGCTCAGTCCTTTGCAGCGACCCAGGCCGGATGGCGGCAGGCAGGTAGCCGAGGCCTTGCTTGAATTGCTGAGCAAGGCCCGGCATCGTCGCTAAGGGGCCGGCGTCTTGCCTTGCTTGAGCTTTTCGAGGCTGCCCTTCAACATGCCTTCAATCTCCGAACCCGGTTCAACCAGCGGCAGGAGCTTTTCCCAGTAGCGGATGGCGTCCTTGCGGTTGCCGCCTTCCATGGCCGCTGCGCCGGCCAGGAGCAGTACGTTGGGATTCTCGGCGTCCAGTTTGAGAGCCTGGTCGATCAGCTTTTTCGGCTTGCCTTGCAGGCCGGTGGTGCCGGCCAGGGCGAGGGTTTCGGCGTAATCGACGAGCAGGGCGGCGTCCTTGGCAATCAATGTTTCCGCCTTGCCATAGGCTTCCGCCGCCTCCCCATAGCGCCCCATGGCCTTGTAGGAACGGCCCAGCATGACCCAGCCTTTTGCGTCGTCCGGATTGGCCTTGAGGCGTTCGGCCAGTTTGGCCACCATGCCTTCGATCTGGGCCGGAGTGACCTTGGGTGCTGCGGCGGTCTGTGTCGGGTCAAGGGCGCGGGGTTGACCGAGGATGGCATAGCCGCCGACAGCGAGAAGCGGAACGAGGACGAGCAGGATCATGGCCAGTGAGCGGGACGGGGCGTGGCTGCCGTGCTTGCCGCCGCCGGCTTCCGGCTCCACCTCCTCCAGCAGGCGGCGGGACAATTCCCTTTTGGCCTGCTCGAAATCCCCTTCGGCAAGCGTGCCCTCCTGCTTTTCGTGCTCCAGTTCCAGCAGTTGGTCGCGGAAAATGGCCAGATTGGCCGCCTTCCGGTCCGTACTGCCGGCGCTGGCCGGAACGCCCAGCCAGAGCGGCGGCAGGAGAAAGAGCACGACGGCCACGATAAGGGCGGTGGCGATGAGGGCAAAGAAAATCATGGTTGAGTGTTCTCGTTGAGCAGAGCATCCGCACGCCGGGTTTCATCGGCGGAAAGCGGGGTGTCGGCCAGCAGGCGGCGGTTGCGTTGCTGCATGTAACGGACGAGCAGGAAGAGACCGAGCAGCATGAGCAGGATCGGGCCTCCCCACAGGAAGAGGGTGATGCCCTTGACCGGGGGGCGGTAGAGAACAAAGTCGCCGTAACGGGCAACCATGAAATCGATGATCTCCTTGTCCGACTTGCCGGTCTGGATCATGCCCCGGATTTCCCGCCGTAAATCCTGCGCCAGTTCGGCGTTGGAATCGGCAATGGTCTGGTTCTGGCAGACCAGGCAGCGCAGTTCTTCGGAAAGGGACAGCAGGCGTTTTTCGGCAACCGGGTCAGCGGCCAGGGACGGCGCTTCGCCGGCAGCGGAAAGCTGCGGCGCCGCAATGAGGCACAGCAACAAGGTCCATAGTGCGAGCAGGCGAAGCATCATTTGTTCAGCTCCGCCAGCAGGGGCATGATTTTCTTGCCGAGGACATCGGGGCTGATCGGTCCGGTATGTTTCATGCGGATGATCCCGGTCTTGTCAATGACGTAGGTTTCCGGCACGCCATAGACCCCGTAATCGATGCCGACCCGGCCATCGAGATCAAGCACCGAAAGACGGTAGGGGTCGCCGTGCTCGGACAGCCACTTGGCAGCGCGTTGCAGGGCCAGTTTCCTTTCCTGCTCGGGCGGCATCTTGCTCATGTCGAATTCGCCGTCGCCGCGCACTTCCTTGTAGTTGAGTCCGACCAGGGGCGTACTCACCTTTTTGGAAAATTCCACGAGAACAGGGTGCTCCTGGCGGCAGGAGACGCACCAGGAGGACCAGACGTTGAGTAGCCATACCTTGCCCTGCATGTCGGCGGGAGAAAAGCTCTTGTCCGGGCTGACCACCACCGGCAGGGTGAAGTTCGGCGCCGGCTTGCCGACCAGCGGAGAGGGAACGTCGCGGGGGTTGAGGTTGAGGCCGACGGCGAGGAGGACGACGAGAACGACGAAGGCGATCAATGGCCAGAGAAACTTGTTCATGCGGTTTGTGATCCAGCAGGAGTGAAAATGGCTGCCGAGCGCGCTTTCACCCGGTAGCGGCGGTCAAGGACAGCGAGCAGGCCGCCGATGGCCATGAGGACGCAGCCGCCCCAGATCCAGTCCACGAACGGCTTGTAATAGACGCGTACGGCCCAGGCGGCTTCCGGCTTGTCGCGGTCGATGGGTTCGCCGAGGGAGACATAGACATCGCGCAGGAGGCCGGTGTCGATGGCGGCTTCGGTCATGGGCATGGCGGAAGAGTGGTAGTTGCGTTTTTCCGGCGCCATTTTACGTACCAGGCGGCCATTGACCGAGAGGTCGACATCGCCCTGGGCGGCGACATAGTTGGGGCCTTCCACCGCCTTGACACCATTGAAGGTGAAGGTGTAGCCGGAGACGGTGACGGTTTCGCCGGGAGACATCTTGACGTCTTTTTCGTCCTGTAAACTGCCGACCTTGGTGACGCCGACAACAAAGACCGCGACTCCGAGGTGAGCCAGGCTCATGCCGAAGAAGTGGCGCGGCTGCCGGAGGGCGGCGGCCAGAAAGGACTGCCCGGCCCGGGTATGCTGCACCCGGTGCGCAAAATTGAGGGCGGTGGTGATGGCTATCCAGGCCGCCAGGAGAAGGCCCAGACCAGCCATCGGCGTCCAGCTGCCATAAACGAGCGGCAGAACAACGGCAATCACCAGGGCTGCGGCAAAGGCCCAGCGCAGGGTGCGCACCAATTCCGGCAGCGAGGCGAACGAGATTGCCGTCCTCTCGGCCCGCGAGTTTTGCCGTCGATACCACTTGACGGATCGTTTCAAAATCCGCCTTGAGATCGACGAACAAAACGCCGCCGCCGGAATGAATCCGATTCTTGATGACGTGCGAGAGCAAGACACTTTTGCCAAAGCCGCTTGCGCCGACA
>CAZHVZ010000090.1:0-551 GCA_964536245.1 uncultured Rhodocyclaceae bacterium | reverse complement strand
AAAGGGGCCTGCTCCGAGCAGGAAGAGAGCCGGAGCCATGACCGGAACAAAGACGGCGTTGAAGTAGGGCGGGCCGACGGAAATCTTGCCCAGGGCCAGGGCGTCGATCAGCAGCGGGTAAAGGGTGCCGAGCAGGACCGTGGCGCAGGCCACCACCAGCAGGACATTGTTGGTGAGCAGGAAGGACTCCCGGGAAACCAGCCCGAAGCGCCCGCCCAGTCCGACCTTGGGGGCGCGCCAGGCGAACAGGGCAAGGGAGGTGCCGATGACGGCAACCAGGAAAACGAGGATAAAAATACCGCGCCGGGGATCGGTGGCAAAGGCATGGACCGAGGTCAGCACGCCGGAACGGACGAGGAAGGTGCCGAGGAGGGACAGGGAAAAGGCGGAAATGGCCAGCAGCACCGTCCAGTTCTTGAAGCTGCCTCGTTTTTCGGTGACCGCCAGGCTATGCACCAGGGCGGTGCCCACCAGCCAGGGCATGAAGGAGGCGTTTTCCACCGGATCCCAGAACCACCAGCCGCCCCAGCCCAGTTCGTAATAGGCCCACC
>CAZHVZ010000089.1:9945-13479 GCA_964536245.1 uncultured Rhodocyclaceae bacterium | reverse complement strand
CGGGCGCCAGGCAAACCAGTTGCGACAGGCTGGCAATGATTTCTGCCACGCCACGGCTCATTTGGGACACATCGCCGCGCTGTTTCAGCTCACCATTGACCTTGAGCCAGATCGCACCCCGTTGCGGGTGGCCGCAGGTCGCCACAGGCTGCAAGGCGGCGGCCACCGCTGACTGGTCAAAGCCCTTGCCCATGTCCCAGGGATGCCCTTTTTCCTTGGCCCTGGCCTGAATATCGCGCCGGGTAAGATCGAGACCCACCGTATAGCCAAAGACACAATCAAGCGCCTGGTCCACCGGAATATCCGCCCCGCCTTTGCCGAGAGCCGCTACCAGTTCAATTTCATGATGCAGATTGGCGGTGGCCGGCGGATAGCTGACCGTCAGCAAACCTTCTCCGGCGACCAGGGCATCGGCCGGTTTGCTAGAAAAAAAGGGGGGTTCCCGCCCCTCGGCCTGATCCACTGCGCCCATCTCGCGCGCATGGTCGGCATAGTTGCGGCCAACACAGTAAATACGGCGCACAGGAAAACGCCCCAACAACCCGGCTACCGGAATGGAAACGGTGAGAGGGGGGGCGATGACAAAATCCATGAAAACACCTCGTTCAAGTTGACGCTGATCAGAAATCAGTCAGATTACCGTTTTTTCTCGGCCACGCAATGTTAGAGTGTGCCTATATGCATTCCCCAATGTGAGAGGGAACATCATGCAGATAGTCAAACGCATTCGGGGGGGGCTGGGTGCAGCCAGTTTGACCCTATTTTCTTGCACGGTTTCTGCGATTGGTTTTGGTGAAATCAATTTGCTATCCGGCGTCGGGGAACCCTTGCGAGCCGAGGTCGGAATCATTGCCGATCAGGTTCAGATCGAAACCGCCTGCTTCAGCCTTGCCCCCCTGCGCGATGCCGACTTGCCAGTGGTCACCGATGCCCGCCTGAAGCTGCTCAAGCAAGGTTCCAGTCACCGGCTTCTGATAACCAGCATGCGACCGATTGCCGAACCGGTCTTCATCATTGCCTTGCGCGCTGCCTGCGGAGTGGAGTTGCAGCGTGATTTTGTCCTCATGCCCGACCCGCCGGTAATGACAGCGGAATCCATAGCGCTCCAGGCAAATGCAACCGCAGCCGGCACGGAAGGCAAATCGCGCCTCCCCGAGAAAAGTTGGCGGGCCGGCATCGGAGATACGCTGGAAAACATTGCTGAATCGCTCGTTCCGGACGATCTGATCAAGCAACGACGCATGCTGTCAGCGCTCAAACGTTCAAACCCCCAGATTGATCAGGACTCTCCGATTCCGGAAGGAACCATCGTACGCATCCCCAAGCTCCGCCGACAGACCGCCAGCGAAGCGCCCCGGCAGGCCGAAAGGGATCAGGCGGCCCGATCACCGATGTCCCGCACGCTGGAGGGCAACGCTGCCGCGGGCGGGGGGGGGGCGGGGGGGGGGGCGCGGGCGGCGGCGGGGGGCGGGATCGCCTCGTTCTTGGCGCCCCCCCATCAGACTTCAAACCCGGGGAAAAAGAGACGCCCCCGCGCGGCAGCTTGCCGGACATGGAAGAGCGGATGCTCAAAATGGAAACCACTTTGCATTTGCTCAACGAAGAGGTTTCCAAACTCAACCAGGCGATGGCGCTCGCCGCCGAAACGCTGGCCGTCCAGCAAAAACTTCAGGCGGCCCAGGCCCAGCAAAAAACGGTGCCGGAACAAGCACCCCTGAGTCTCACGGCTGCCAGCGCTCCGCCGCCCCCCCGCAACGATTCGCCAAACTGGCAGGAACTGGTTCTCAGCGCTCTGGCCGGCGGCGCAATCGCCTCACTGGTGGCACATTACCTTTCCGCCTGGCGGCAGAAAACCAGCCAGCGGGAACGCCTCCATGCCCGCGCTCATGCTGAATTCCAAGCTGCCGTTCCACGCAGCACGGTCTTTGCTCCCCCGGCCCCCGACATCCCACAGGCTACTCCTGCCATACCGCCGGAAATTTCACGAAAAGCCGAGGCAACGCCTGGCCCCTTGACAGATATCGGGCTGGAACCCAGTTCAAACTTCGGCACCGAAACCTCGTCCGAAACAGCCTTCGAGGAAGAAATCTCGGCGCTGGATCTTGCTGAACTGATGATTTCCTTTGGGCGGATAAAGGGTGCTGCGGACACCTTGGCCAACTATATCGAAGAAAGCCACCCGCAAAACATACGCCCCTGGCTGATGCTGCTCGATCTGTACCGGCGCGGCAACATGCGGGACGAATTTGAAGCCCTGGCTTCGCATACCAAGGAAAGATTCAATACCAGCACGCCCCTCTGGGAAGACTCCTCGACACCGGTTTCCGGCCTGAAATCCCTTGAGGACTATGCCCATATAATCTCCCGTGTACAAGACAACTGGGGAACGCAGGAATGCCTGGATTTTCTGTACGATCTGGTCAAAGACAACCGTTCCGGTCAGCGCAGCGGATTTCCCCTTGAGGTCGTTGAAGAAATCGCCTTGCTCATGCGTATTCTGGAGGACAGCCGCGAGCTAAGGCGTACCGATTAAACAGGATTGTCGACGTCCCGGAATTCGCACTCCAGCTCCAGACGATCCCTCAAATACCCCGCCAGGGCCTGGGCGCCGAAACGCTCGGTGGCGTGATGGCCGCAAGCCAGGTAGGCGACTCCGCTTTCCCGGGCCAGATGCACGGTCTGTTCGGAAATCTCGCCGGAAATGTAGGCATCCGCTCCCAGCGCCACGGCCTGCTCGAAGTACCCCTGCGCGCCGCCGGAACACCAGGCCAGGCGCTTGATCCGGCGTTGCGGGTCGCCAACCAGCAGGGGTTCCCGTTGCAAGACCCGGCCCAGCTTCACCGCCAGATCGCCGGCACTGCCCTCGCCAGCAGCACTGCCCTGCCAGGCGATCTCCTGCTCGCCAAAGCGCCCATCGGCCTGCCAGCCCATGGCTTTGGCAAGTTGAGCATTGTTGCCCAGCTCGGCATGGGCATCCTGGGGCAGATGGTAGGCAAAGAGGTTGATGTCCTGGCGCAACAGGGTGGCCAGGCGGTTTTTCCGGATACCGGTAACCCTTCCATCCTCGCCGCGCCAGAAATAGCCGTGATGAACGATCACGGCGTCGGCTCGCCAGGCCACCGCAGCATCGAGCAAGGCCTGGCTGGCAGTCACCCCGGTCAGTACCCGGCGGATTTCGCTACGTCCTTCCACTTGCAAGCCGTTTGGGCAATAATCCCGAAACCTGCCAACCTCGAGCAAGTTGTCGAGGGTTTGCGCCAATTCTTCCCGTTTCATCACGTGGTCTTTCATGCAGAGGTTGTGGCTGATTTTTGCACAAACCGTGACCGTTGCGCTCGCCGTCTTGTTTGTTGTATCCACCCTGAAACCGGAGTGGATCAACAGCCCCCCTACCGTCGTCGCCCTGCATGAAGCAAGCGGCGGCACGGATGAGGCCGCCCGCAGCCAGGGTTCCTACCGGGATGCCGCACGCAAGGCCTTGCCGGCCGTGGTGCACATTTATACAACGCAGGAAATCAAGACGCAGCGTCATCC
>CAZHVZ010000089.1:0-9799 GCA_964536245.1 uncultured Rhodocyclaceae bacterium | reverse complement strand
CGACCCCGTGTCGGACCTCGCCGTCCTCCAGATCAAGGCCGACAACCTGCCGGCAATCACCTTCGGCCAGATGGAAAACCTGCGCGTCGGCGATGTGGTGCTGGCCATCGGCAATCCCTTCGGCGTCGGCCAGACGGTCACCATGGGTATCGTTTCCGCCCTTGGCCGCTCCCATCTTGGCATCAACACCTTCGAAAACTTCATTCAGACCGACGCGGCCATCAACCCCGGCAACTCCGGCGGCGCATTGGTCGATGTGGCCGGCAACCTGGTCGGCATCAATACGGCCATCTATTCCCGCACCGGTGGCTCCCACGGCATCGGCTTCGCTATTCCGGTGTCCAGCGCCAAGAGCATCATGGAGCAGATCATCCTCAATGGAGCGGTGACCCGGGGCTGGATCGGCGTCGAAGCTCAGGAAATCACCCCTGAACTCGCCGAATCCTTCGGCCTGCCGAGTGCCGATGGCGCCCTGATCTCCGGCGTTGTGCGCGGCAGCCCGGCCGACAATGCCGGAATCCGCCCCGGCGATGTCCTGCTTTCGGTGAGCGGCAAGACGGTGACCAACCCCCAGATCATGCTCGACCTCATCGCCTCTCTCAAGCCGAATGACAAGGCCGGTTTTCGCCTGCGTCGCGACAAGGTGATTGTCGAGCTGCCGGTAAAAATCGGCAAACGCCCGCCCATCCGGCGCGACGACAAGGAGTAGGTGGCATGTGCCAGTTGCTCGGCATGAACTGCAATGTCCCGACCGACATTTGTTTTTCCTTTACCGGCTTCCAGGCACGGGGCGGTGGCACCGATGTCCATTCCGACGGCTGGGGAATTGCGTTTTTCGAAGGCAAGGGCACCCGGCTCTTTCTTGACCCGCAGCCTTCTGCCCGATCACCTGTGGCAGAACTGGTGCGGCAGTATCCGATCCGCTCGAAAAACGTCATTGCCCACATTCGCAAGGCTACCCAGGGAGTTGTCGGCCTGGAGAATACCCACCCCTTCATGCGCGAGCTATGGGGCCGCTACTGGATCTTCGCCCACAACGGCAATCTGGTGGACTTCAATCCGGCGCTGGACAGCAGTTTTGTTCCGGTGGGCAATACCGATAGCGAAAGGGCATTTTGCTGGCTGCTCCAGCAACTACGCCAGCGTTTCGGTGCCCGTGCTCCGGATCAGGAAGAACTGTTTCTGGCCGTTCACTCTTTGACGCTGGAAATTGCCCATTATGGCGAATTCAATTTCCTGCTCTCCGACGGTTGCTCCTTGCTCGCCCACGCCTCGACGCAACTGGCCTACATCGTTCGCCAGGCGCCCTTTACCCGGGCGCACCTCAAGGACCAGGATGTCACGGTGGACTTTACCGAACTGACGACGCCGCAAGACCGGGTAGCGGTCATCGCCACCCTGCCCCTGACCGATAACGAATCCTGGTCAACCATGCCGCCGGGCAGTTTGTGGTGGTTCGAGGAAGGGGAAGTGAGAAAACAGTTGCCGACCCGAGCGGGGCCGGCGAAACAAGCAGCTTCCTAGCGGTCGGCTTCGCCTGCGGACGGCTCGGCTGGCTGCGCCGTCACCAGCCGGCAGGCCAGAATCCCGATTTCGTATAGCAGGCACATGGGAATCGCCAGAGCCAGTTGCGAAACAACATCCGGCGGGGTCACCACGGCGGCCACCACAAAAGCTCCGACGATGAAGTAGGAACGCCACTCCTTGAGCTTTTCGACCGTCACCACGCCCATCTTGACCAGCACCACCAGTGCCACCGGCACCTCAAACGCCAGGCCGAACGCGACAAACATGGTCAGCACAAAGGACAGGTAAGCCTCGATATCCGGGGCCGGCGTAATGCTCTTTGGAGCAAACCCGGCGATGAACTTGAAAACCTGACCAAAAACAAAGAAATAACAGAACGACATCCCGATGACGAAGAGCACCGTGCTGGAAATGATCAGCGGAATGCCGAGGCGCTTCTCATGAGCGTAGAGACCGGGGGCGACAAAGGACCAGGCCTGATACAGGATATAGGGAAGGGCTATGACAAAGGCGACCATGCCGGTCACCTTGAGGGGCACCATGAACGGGGTGATGACGCCAATCGCCACCATCTTGGTACCCTCCGGCAGAGCCTGGGTCAGCGGCATGGCCAACACATCGTAGATTTCCCCGGGGCCGGGATAGAGACAGAGTCCGCCGAGGACCACGCCAACCGCGATCAGGCTGCGCAACACCCGGTCACGCAACTCAATGAGGTGGGAAATAAAGGATTCTTCGGCGGTTTCGCTCATGCTTTGGGAGGGGATGCTGCTTCAGGAGTTGCCGCCAGAGAGGAGACGGGTGCCGGTTCTTGGAAATGGCGGGCAACGGCGGCCGGCATCTGGGCGGCAACCGGGGAAGCGGAAGGTGCCGGCGCCAAAGCGTGGACGGATTCATTCAGCCCGGAGGAAGCCTCCTGCACGGGAGTCTCGACAGCGACCCGGGCTGAATCCAGCTCCTTGCGTACCGAGGTTTC
Organism: uncultured Rhodocyclaceae bacterium; assembly: GCA_964536245.1. Classification (GTDB taxonomy): domain Bacteria; phylum Pseudomonadota; class Gammaproteobacteria; order Burkholderiales; family Rhodocyclaceae; genus CAZHVZ01. Next base: position 7,296 of record CAZHVZ010000089.1, on the reverse strand, counting down.
TATGGCCCGCGCCGAATCGGTCACTTCTGACTGGAGTTTTTTCAATTCATCCAGCTGCATTTCCCGATTGATGTCCGCCTTGACATCATTGACGTAACGCTGGGCGCGCCCCAGCAGCAGCCCCAGTGTGCGCGCCACCTTGGGCAGTTTTTCCGGCCCGATGACCACCAGGGCCACGATGCCGATCACGATCAGTTCGGAAAAGCCGACGTCAAACATAATGTGCGAAGTGCGAGGACACGGGCAACGGCCGGAGGCCCGCCCGTCTCAACTAGCTCCGGGTCTTTTCCTTGACTTCAACATCGATGGTCTGGCCACTCACCTGCTGGGCGGTCGCCGGCTGGGGTGGGGTTTGTTCGGCAGGCTTGTCGCCCCCGCCGACATCCTTCATGCCGTCCTTGAAGCCCTTGACTGCTCCGCCAAGATCCTGGCCGACATTGCGCAGTTTCTTGGTACCAAAGATGAGCATGACAATGACCAGAACGATCAGCCAGTGCCAGATGGAAAAACTGCCCATGGTGTTCTCCTCAGATTCGTTTCAGCATGGGGCCGACCGGATCGGGGCCGCCCACGATATGAATGTGCAGATGCGGCACCTCCTGCTGCCCCACCCGCCCGGTGTTGATGATGATGCGGAAACCATCCGGACTCCCCTGAGCCACGGCAATTTCGTTGGCCTTGGCGAGCATTTTACCGAGCACCGGAATATCTTCGCCGGTCACCGCAGCCAGGGACGAAAGGTGACGCTTGGGAATCACCAGAACATGCACGGGTCGGGCCGGATTGATATCCTTGAAGGCAAGAATATCATCGTCCTCATAGACCTTCCCAGCCGGGATTTCCCCACGGACAATTTTGCAGAAGAGGCAGTCACTCATCGTGATCACGCCCGTGACTTTTTCTCGTCAACCCCCGAAATACCTTCGCGGCGGCGCATTTCCTGGGAGACATCCTCGATGCTCATGTCGTAAAACGCGAGCAGAACCAGCAGATGATAGACCACGTCGGCGGACTCGCGAACAATATTGAGGCGCTTGCCTTCCTTGCCGGCCATGATCAGCTCGGCAGTCTCCTCACCGATTTTCTTGAGGATGGAATCCGGCCCCTTGGCAAACAGTTGCGCCGTATAGGAAGTCTCGGGATCAGCGTGGCGACGAGTGGCCAGCGTTTCGGAGAGACGGTGCAGGATGTCATGTGTGCTCATTTTGCGTAGATTTCCTTGGGGTCTTTCAAAACCGGATCGACAGGTAGCCAGCGCTCTCCGTCCAATTCATTGAAGAAACAGCTTTCCCGCCCGGTATGACAGGCAATACCGCCCGCCTGTTCAATCCCGAGAAGCAGGACGTCGCCGTCGCAATCGGTGCGTATCGACTTGATTTTCTGGAAATGGCCGGATTCCTCACCTTTGCGCCACAGGCGTTTTCTGGAACGGGACCAGTATACCGCGTTGCCGCATTGCAGGGTTTCGGCCAGGGAATCCCGGTTCATCCAGGCGAACATGACCACCCGGCCACTCGCCGCATCCTGGGCAATGGCCGGAATCATGCCGTCGGCGTCCCACTTCAGGGCGTCCAGCCAGGGCAGGGAGTTGTCCAGATCACTCACCGCGCTCAGAGCCGCACTTCTATGCCACGGTCGCGCATGAATTCCTTGGCCTGGCGCACCGTGTATTCGCCAAAATGGAAGATGGAAGCAGCCAGGACGGCATCGGCCCGCCCCTCGGAAACCCCATCCGCCAGATGTTGCAGATTGCCGACCCCGCCTGAAGCAATCACGGGAATGCTCACCGCATCGGATACCGCCCGCGTCAGGGCCAGGTCAAAGCCGTTCTTGGTGCCATCGCGATCCATGCTGGTCAGCAGGATTTCCCCCGCTCCGAGAGCCGCCACTTTCTGCGCCCAGGCCACGGCATCAAGGCCGGTGTCGTTGCGACCGCCGTGGGTGAACACATTCCAGCGCCCCGGCACCGTCTGCTTGGCGTCAATGGCCACGACGATGCATTGGGAGCCGACCTTGCTCGAGGCGTCAAAGACCAGATCGGGATTCTGCACCGCAGCGGTATTCATGGAAACCTTGTCGGCCCCGGCATTGAGCAGGCGCCGCACATCTTCCACCTTGCGTACGCCACCGCCGACGGTGAGGGGAATGAAAACCTGTTCGGCACAGGCTTCGACAATGTGCAAAATGATATCCCGCTGATCCGAGGAAGCCGTAATATCGAGGAATGTCACCTCGTCAGCCCCCTGCTCATCGTAACGGCGGGCAATTTCAATGGGATCCCCGGCATCACGCAGGGCGACGAAATTGGTGCCCTTGACCACCCGGCCTGCCGTCACATCAAGGCAGGGAATAATTCGTTTGGCCAGCATTAAAGCGTGCCGGCGTCAGCCGCCGCCTGGGCCGCCTTGAAATCGAGAGTACCGTCGTAAATAGCCCGTCCGGCAATGGTCCCGACCACCCCTTCGCGCTCCACGGCGCACAAGGCCTTGATATCCTCAATGCTGGACAGTCCGCCGGAAGCAATCACCGGAATGCTCAAGGCCTGTGCCAGGCGCACGGTGGCATCCACATTGACGCCGGAGAGCATTCCATCCCGGCCGATGTCGGTGTAGATAATGGATTCCACGCCGTAATCTTCGTACTTCTTGGCCAGGTCGACCACGTCATGCCCGGTCAGCTTGGACCAGCCGTCGGTAGCCACCTTGCCGTCCTTGGCATCAAGGCCGACGATGATATGACCGGGGAAGGCGCCGCAGGCGTCATGCAGGAATCCCGGATTCTTGACCGCTGCCGTGCCGATGATGACATAGCTGATGCCGCCATCAAGGCAACGCTCAATGGTATCCAGATCACGAATGCCCCCGCCCAGTTGAACGGGGATGTCGTCACCCACCGTGCGCAAGATGGCCTTGATGGCTGATTCGTTTTTCGGCTTGCCGGCAAAAGCGCCATTGAGGTCCACCAGATGCAGACGGCGGGCGCCCTGTTCGACCCAGTGAGCGGCCATATCGGCGGGGCTTTCGGAAAAAACCGTAGCCTGCTCCATGAGGCCTTGCTTGAGACGGACACATTGGCCGTCCTTCAAATCAATCGCGGGAATAATCAGCATTTTGAGTAGGGAGAATGAATTCGACTGAAACAAGCACAAGCGAAAATTTTGTCACGGCTGCCACTCGACAAAATTTCTGAGAAGCTGCAACCCGTCGCGGGCGCTTTTTTCCGGGTGAAACTGGACGGCGAAGATATTATCCCGCCCGACAGCGCAGGTAAAGGGCAAGCCATATTCCGCCGACCCCGTCACCAGGGCATCATCCTGCGGGGCAACGCAGTAGCTGTGCACAAAATAGAAGCGCGCCCCATCGGCAATGCCGGCCCACAGGGCATGGGGCTTTTGCCGGACTTCGTTCCAGCCCATGTGGGGCACCTTGAGACGCTGCCCGTCCGCCGCCACCATGCGCGCCTCGGGAAAACGCCGAACCTGTCCGGCCAGCACCCCCAACCCCGGCACATCGCCCTCTTCACTGTGCGCAAAGAGCATCTGCAAGCCGATGCAAATACCGAGAAAGGGCTTTTCTGCAGCGGCAGCAAGAACCGCCGGCCGCAAACCCCGGGCATCCAGCTCACGCATGCAATCCGGCATGGCGCCCTGACCGGGGAAGACCACCCGCCCGGCAGCCGCCACCACCGCCGGATCGGCGGTTACCACGACCGGCCTGCCGCCGGAAACATGCTCCAGGGCTTTCGACACGGAACGCAGATTGCCCATGCCGTAGTCGATGACGGCGATGGGTTTGTCGGCCATGGTCACAGCGTCCCCTTGGTGGAAGGCATGGCGCCGGCCATGCGGGGATCGGCAGCAGCGGCCATGCGCAGCGCCCGGCCAAAGGCCTTGAAGACGGTTTCCGCCTGATGGTGGGCATTGGCGCCGCGCAGATTGTCGATATGCAGGGTCATGCCGGCATGGTTAACCAGCCCCTGGAAGAATTCGCAGACCAGATCCACGTCAAACTGACCAATGCGGGCGCGGACGAATTCGACATTGAATTCCAGGCCGGGACGACCGGAGAGGTCGATCACCACCCTGGAGAGCGCCTCGTCGAGGGGAACGTAGGCATGGCCGTAACGGGTCAGCCCCTTTTTGTCCCCCCAGGCCTTGGCCAGCGCCTGACCGATGGTGATCCCGATATCTTCGACAGTGTGATGATCATCGATCTGAACATCGCCAACCGCCGCAACATCAAGATCGATCAAGCCGTGGCGGGCGATCTGGTCGAGCATGTGGTCAAGGAAGGGAACGCCGGTGGCGAACTTGCCCTGGCCGCTGCCATCGAGATCAAGACGCACGGTAATCTGCGTTTCAAGGGTGTTACGTGTAATTTCAGCTTGCCGCATGGCGAAATAAGGATCGTTTCGGATAGGCTGATATTACCACTCCGGCCAGCCAGGCGGCGCTTCTGCGAATCAAAGTGCCCGCTCGGGAGTACTACTTTAGTGCTATGCTGCGCGCAAATTGCTCCCTCTATGTCCGAAACCCGCCGCTTCCGCACCCTGGCCCTGACGCTCCTGTGGGCAACCGCCGTCAGCATTGCGCTGTACTGGTGGCAGTTGCTGTCCTCCAACCAGGAACTGCGCAGCAAGACCCTTGACCAGGCAACCCAGACGGCCAGCCGCCTGGCAGTTGCCGGAGCTGCCCAGATTGATGCCATCGTCCGCAACATGGACGCGGTGATCGACGATCTGCGCTACGATTACCTTCGTCACCCGGACGAATTCGACGAGGCAGTCAGACGTGCCATGCGCTCGCAGCCGGACGGATTGGTTCTGCAAATTGGCTCCATCAACGCCGAAGGAATCCTTTCCTACTCCAGCCTGGGCAATCCGGGCGGTGTCTATCTCGGCGATCGGGAGCACTTCAGGGCGCACCAGGAGGCCGAGTCGGGAGATGCCCTGTATGTCAGCGCCCCGGTATTCGGGCGGCGCTCCAACAACTGGTCGATTCAGTTTTCGCGCAAGATCGAGCACAAGGGACGTTTTCTCGGCGTCATGGTGGTATCAATTTCACCGGAGTATTTGTCTCGCCAACTGGCACGCTTTGAGCTGGGTGAAAACGATACGATTGCCCTCTTCCGCAACGACGGAACCTACCTCAGCCGCACCCCCAAGCTCAGCGACTACCTGGGAAAAACAGTGCGCGCCGACCGGCCATTTCTTCTCCCGGACGCCCCCGCCCAGGGCAGCTTCCGCTCGGTCGCCACGCATGACCCGATTTCCCGCCACTATGCCTGGCACCGGTCCGCGCCCTACCCGCTCATCGTCGTTGCCGGCATCTCGGAAAGCAACGCCCTGGCCCCGCTGGAAACCGAAATACGGAGCAGCAATCTGCGCAACGGCCTCGGCACTCTGGTCGTGACCCTCCTGGCGGGAACCCTGGCCTGGCTGATCCTGCGCCTCGGCCAGCACCAGGCGGCCCAATTGAGAAGTGCTGAAACTTACCGCAGCCTGTTCGAGAAGAACACCTCGGTCAAGTTGATCATTGACCCGAAAAACGGCCAAATCGTGGATGCCAACCAGGCCGCGTGTGCTTTTTATGGCTATGGCCGGGACCAAATAAAGACACTTCGAATCAGCGACATCAACGTTCTGGAAGCGGAGCAGATCAGCGCGGAAATGGAACTGGCGCGCACGGAAAAACGCCAGTATTTCAACTTCACGCACCGGCTGGCCAATGGCGAACTGCGCCAGGTGGAAGTGTACTCCGGCCCCCTGGAGGTGGAAGGCCGCTCCTTGCTCCATTCGATCATTCACGACGTCACCGCCCGCCGCCAACTGGAACTTGAATTGCAGCGCAGCGCTTCACTGCTGCGAGGCGTTTTCAATGCTCTGCCGGACGGTGTTCTGCTGGTCGACCCCGAGGGCAATATCACCCACTGGAATGACGCCGCTCTCCGAGTCCTGGATGTGGATGAGGAAAATTTGCAGCAAAGACATCACTGTGTGCTTTACCCCGACGGCCGCCGGGTACCCCCGGAAGACTACCCCACTTTGCGCGCCACGCACGGCCATCCCGTGTTCAACAACGAGCTTTACGCCATAGAACGGGAAGGCCAGCCCCTGCGCTGGGTTGCCGCCAGCGCCCGTCCGCTTCCTCCGACAGCGGACGGCAAACCGGGCGGCGAGGTGATTTCGGCAGTGGATGTTTCCCGGCTGATCGAACTGGAGGCGACCCACCTGATTGCGCAGTCAGTCTTTGAATCCACCACCGAAGGGATTATGGTGTGCGACGCTCAAAGCCGCATCACCCGCGTCAACCCTGCTTTTTCGGCGATCACCGGCTATCAGCAGGCCAGCGTAATCGGCCGCAACCCCAGCTTTCTGGCTTCAGGCCATCATGACCAGGCTTTTTACCGGACCATGTACGAAACCCTTGCCCGACAAGACCACTGGGAAGGAGAAATCACCAACCGCCGCCAGGATGGCTCAATCTACATTGCCTGGCTGAAAATTGCCGTCATCCGGGAAAGCAACCAGAACATCCAGCGCTATGTCGCCCTTTTTTCCGACATTACCGTCAAGAAGCGCCAGGAGCAGGAGGTCTGGCACCAGGCCAATTACGACGCCCTGACCAATCTGCCCAACCGCGTATTGCTCAATGACCGCCTGCAACAGGCGATTGCCCAGTGTGTCCGACGCAATGGACAGGCTGCCCTGCTCTATATCGACCTCGACCGCTTCAAGCCGGTCAACGACACCCATGGCCATCAGGCCGGCGACGAGTTGCTGCGCCAGGTGGCTCATCGTATCGGCAACTGCCTGCGCGACGAAGACACGGTAGCACGCATTGGCGGCGATGAATTCCTGGTTCTTCTGCCGACCATTACCCATCGCCAGGCCGCGCTCACCGTCGCCGAAAAAATCCTGGAAAGCCTGTGCCTGCCCTTCCGCCTGCCCCAGGCAACGGTGGATATCGCTGCCAGCATCGGCATCGCCCTTTACCCGGAACACGGCACCACTGCCGAGGCTCTTCTTGAGCACGGCGACGCCGCCATGTACCGGGCAAAATCCGAGGGGCGCCATACCGTCCGCGTTTACAGCCCGGCGGCAGGCGGCGGCGAGGCCCGTGCTAAAATTTCCCCCGACTCTCCTTCGGCCTGAACAATTCCCATGAGCAAATTCTGGAGCGCCGTGGTTCACGGCCTGACCCCTTACGTTCCCGGCGAGCAGCCCAAGCTCGCCAATCTCATTAAGCTCAACACCAACGAGAACCCCTACCCGCCCTCGCCTCAAGTGCTGGCTGCC
>CAZHVZ010000088.1:1096-13881 GCA_964536245.1 uncultured Rhodocyclaceae bacterium | reverse complement strand
AGCAGCGGATTGAAAATCCGCGTGTCCGTGGTTCGATTCCGCGATTGGCCACCAAGATTCAAGCGGCTTCCAGAGATGGAAGCCGTTTTCATTTCTGGTGCTACGTAGCCAAATCGTAGCCAACCAACAACGAATCCAGCCGTGAGGCCGCTACGGCAAGATGATCCGGCGCTAGATGAGCATAACGCTCCACCATCGCCCCGGTTCGCCACCCACCCAATCGTTGTAACTCATGCGTCGGTGTTCCAGCCTGTCGCTGCCAGGTTGCCCAGGTATGCCTCAGATCATGCCAACGGAAGTTATCGATCCCCGACCTTTTCAGTGCCTTTTTCCAGGCCTTGGTATTGGCTGAGTTCAACGGCTTTCCCCGGAACGTAAAAACTCGCTCCAGGTGTTTGCCTTTCTGTCGCATGAGCACGGCATACGCCGAATCATTTAACGGAATGGCAATGGGCCGCCTATTTTTCGACTGCGCCGCATGAATCCATGCGTGTCGTTGCTCCAGGTTGATCTGTGACCATTCGAGCTGGAGGACATTACTTTGGCGAAGGCCTGTTGCCAGGGCGAATAACACAACGTCGCGCTGGTGTTCCGGTAACTCATCCAATAGACGCCCCGCCTGCTCTCCGGTCAGAGAACGTTCACGGCTTGCAGATTCTTTAAAGAGCCGAACCTTCGGCACCTTATCGACCCACTCCCATTCATCCCTGGCACGAAGCAGGATGGAGCGAACCAGCGCCAAATAACGGTTGGTTGTGGCCTTGGCCGCTTCCTTGAGTTTGGCTGCTCGTATGCTGTCGATCACTTCCAGGTTGATCTCATCCAGCAACCGTTCTCCGAGGTAGGTATTTAGCCAAACCAGCTTTCGCCTATCCTCTTCATGCGTGGCCTTCTCTGAAGTTTCCTCCAGCCAGCGAACTACCGCTTCTTTCCAAGACCGCTGAGGTTTGACCCCCAGGCGGTTCTGCTCCCACATCTGGGCTTTTAGCCGGTCGTGGAATTCCTGGGCTTTGATTTTGTCGTCAGTCCCAGTGCTGCGTTGTATCTTTCGTCCGTCGATGATGATCTTGACCCACCAGCAGGACGAGTCTTTGCGTTTGAAGAGTGACATGTAATGTTCCTTTCATACTCACCCTGCAACGCTCGCCGCTTGTATTGTGACCGTATATATTCGACTAGGTCAATTTCAAGGAAGACCCAACACTTCCCGATCTTTGCGCCGGGGATATCTCCAGCTCGCGCTTTCTCCTGGAGCGTGACTGGATGAACCTTGAGGAACGCGGCAGCCTGTTGCAGGGTGAACGTACTCATTTGTTTATCCCTGCAAAGGTTCTTGTACTGGGTAAGCGAGACGCGACGGTATTCCAGGTCTACACAACTTCTTCACGACGGCCTCTGCCGTCCCCTCAATTTCCAACATGACATTCACCAAAGGGCCGTAGGCATTCGAGGCGCATTTCACCAGATGTTGGTAGGAGAGATTTCCTTCCTCCTGGATCGTTCGGATGCGGCTCATCTCTTCCGTGACCCAGGCTAGCGCCTTCGGGTATCTCTGCAAACAATCAGATTGTGGACCTGCGCAAAGAAGGTTTGGACATTGCCATTCGCTATGGGGAGGAATGCATGATGCCGCCCGGTGCTTGTCGGCTATTTGGCGAGACAGTCTTCCCGGTCGCCCATCCAAGCCTGGGAATGACGCGCCTGGATAGTCCCGAAATAATTGAGCAGTCCACGCTGCTTGAATTCGAGGGAGATTCGTCATTCGCGTGGCAATGGAGTAACTGGCTAGAGTCACAAGGTTGGGCAGGCGTCAAACCGAAAGGCATTCTTCGCTTCAACCTCTATGACCAGTTGATTCATGCCGCTGTCGCGGGTCAAGGCATTGCACTGGGCAAGGGACAAATCATCGGCGCCATGTTGGCCGATGGTCGCCTGATTGCGCTTCCTACGTCGCTTCCCGGCCCCTGCTCAAACAAGGTCTACTACCTGATTCAACGAGACTCGCCGGCAAGCAGTCAGGCACAAACCTTGATTGACTGGATTCGTACGGAAGCTCGCGTTACGGATTCTGCTCCAGCGTAACAAGCTGCGCCGGAATCTCCTGGGTGACCACGCCATCATGTAGCCAAGCCAGGGGAACCTTCCACAAGGAATCCGCATAGCGGGCATTGAAAAACGTGAAGTGGCCAATGGAAGGCTGACCAACCGCGTCGGGCTCGATTCGCAGGTGAGTGGATGGGCTGTTCTTGAAGTAGCTAAGCAGGCGATGGATGGCCGGAATTGTTCCGAACTCGTCGTCGCTCATCGACACGGCCAGCGTTGGTGCGGTGACCTGCGCGAACGATTCGACCAGCTTAGCTCGCTCTCTGTCCGAGAGTGCCTGCGGGCCGGATTTATAGATGTCCTCGAAGCGAGGCTCCGGGGAAATCCAGTCACGAACCACGCCACTCGGCGTGTCTTCGAGCCACCCCAGGCGCTTGCCCGGGAAGTAGCCAAAGATGGCCGTCAGGGTCGGCATGACGATATGCCAGCGCAGGTACATGGCGAAGCGCTTGTGCTTGGCGTAGTCCCGCCAGTAGGCAAACTGGGAGCCCATCGTGAAAACGCGCTTGATGACCTGGTTCGACGGCGCCATGCCCACCAGAAAACCGCCGACACTGTGGGCTGCCACCAGGATGTCGTGTCCCTTGTAACAAGTGGCCGCAAATTTCAGAACCCCTTCGAAGTCTTTGCTCCCCCAATCAAGCCAATTGGCCTGAAAGCCGCGCATGTTCTCAGGTCGGGAGCCACCAATCCCGCGGTAATCGTAGGTGATGACGTTAAAGCCGTGGGCATAAAGAAAATCGGCGAATCGACTGTAGTAACGGCTTTGTACCGATGTGGCCGGATTGATGATGACGACAGGTGGAAGCTCGTCACCATTGACCACCTCATGAACCCAGGCGTGTGCATGCAATGGAAAACCATCGACAGCGGGAATATCTATTTTTACTGGCTTGGTGGATTTTGAGGTCATGGCTACTCGGGATATTCCAACGGTTGGCTTCAAGCCTACGGTGGATGCCCCAAGTGCTCAATTGAGATTATTGCTGTCTGACATTCCAAATTTGCATGTGGCACGGCACCGCCATGGATTTGAGTACCTGATTCGCCCTACGAGTCGTTGATAGTGACATTTGCAATCCAGTTCCGACGGCGGCGCTCAGTTCTGTCTTCAATACTTTCACCATCGAAATCTGACTGGAAATGCTTGAGGAGGGTCGGCGAAATGCCTTGCAGCGAATGGACATTGACCACCGCATAGAGGCGCCCATCAATCTCACTGGTGACCAGCGGAATATCATCACATCGCTTACAAATCAGGAATTCGGCAGTCCTCGTGCCGAAGGTGTGCCGGTTAAGTTGCTTTGCATCCTTGATTTCAACTTTCAACTTGGCCGATGACGACGATGTCCAAACACCCTTATGTGTCACGCAGAACGAGCAAGAACACGCCCAAGCTGGAATGCGGGTTGGGTCAGGTAGCCACTCGAGATTGAAAGATATGTTGCCACATTGGCATTGGCCGGAAATCAGCATGAAGCCTCCTCAGGGCAGCAGTTTAACTAAATGCTGGTGTCGAGGTGACTGCCTTCACGCCCTTGTTCTTCAAATACATGCGGAGGCAGCTTAAGGCACAGAGCGGACCCTTGAAGGACCGCTTACTGGAGGGCTTGAACGTCAGGTACTGGCCGAATGCTGAAGTCGTAGCTAAACCGTAGCTATCCACTGTTTCGACAGCTGAGAGTGACGCTTTTTAGGCTTTAATTACGGGGGGCGAGTGTTGCAAGGTATTGATTTTTAATGGGCTGATATCAGCCGATAATTTTGAAAATCCGCGTGTCCGTGGTTCGATTCCGCGATTGGCCACCACAGATTCTTTCGACGGCTCCGGTTCAACCGGGGCCGTTGTCGTTTTGGCCGCAGCATTCGCTTCGTTCGCAGTCTCCACAGAGAAGGTCGGAAGGAGATGACTGGACCAGGCAACCTGAACCGGTGGCGGTGCCACAAAAGCCAAAACATCCCCTGGTGAAACTACTTGCTAAACTTCCGGAAGAGCAGGCGCTGAAACACTGGCGAAGGCTCGAATCTATTCAGGCGTTTGACCGCTATCCGACACCTGCATTTGTTCAATAACGAACTAGCACCCTAGCTGACTGCGTTTATCCATCAAGCGTTGCTTGTCCTTTCTGGCCTGGTCAAGCAAAGAGTAGGGCAAGGCTTGCCGCGTATAGGCATCAATGCTCTGTATGTCTTTCCAGTTTCTTTCACATGCCGCAGTGTTATCCGGTTTGGCCGCTTGTTGCACCGGGGCCGGGTTGTTCGCGGCATGCCGGGCATCCAGTTCGGCTTGATTTCACCGGATGTTGTTTAACTGCGCCTGGTGATTCGGAAGATAAGCGCCAGAAGTTGGGCCGGAGATAACGGCTTTTTGCTGTACTTCGCTATAGTGGCAGGGCGTTTCCTGGACAATGCGCTCGTTGCCGCGCTTGCAGATATAGGCATCAGCCAGGGCCGGCAAGCTAAGCCAGGCGAAGAGAAGGGCGGTGAAATACTGGCGCATGACATTTCCCAAAAAATGTTGCCGGGATTTTGTCATTCCTTTTGCATTGATTCAAGGGGTGGTTTTCGCATGCGAAAAAACCGGGGAACCCCCGGTTTTTCAGTGATTCCGCATCAGTGTACTAACCGCAATATCTTCATCGATTTCCGGCCAATGTACGCCGATACCCTTGCCGATTAATCGCCACTGCTGGCGCTGCGCCTGGGTAGCGTCACGTAACCGGGGGAACCACTCTAGCGGCGCAGAGATTTCCCGACCGTCGGCCAGGATGAAATGCAGAGCCGATTCGTCAACGCTCACGTCGACCGCGTGGGGGTCTAGTCTAACTGCCAAAGTGCTCATGCCATTTCTCCGTGAATGTAATGCGATGCTCGATCACCAATGCCCGTACCTAGGTAAGCTCGTGGCTCCTGAAGCCTTCAGACATAGCCAGGTCAACCGGGTTCAACCAATACTTGGCCACCTTGTCTCCATGTTCAACGTGAATATGGGGCGGTTCCGACCCTTCCCAGCTAAAGAAGAAGAATCGAAACCCGTGGATAGTCAGGACGGTAGGCATTCGATCAGTCTACCCCATTCACTTTTGCATGCGAAACCCCGGCCTTTTTCCACTCTCTAACCATAGCCTTGCCCTGTTCTCGTTCAGCTTTCATTGGTGAAGTGAGTAGAGAGCAAGCCAGGCAAGCCCAGTCGCTGGTTCCCACCCCGGGGTTAACTGGCCGAAAACGTGAATGCGTCAGCGAAAAACTCTTCTTCCGGAAGATTGCAAAGGGCGACAAAATCCCGCCGCGCTGCATCAATCATCGCCGGGGCGCCACAGGCGTAAACCTGATAGGCGGACAAGTCAGGAAAATCAGCCAGGACGGCCTCGTGCACCAAGCCGCTGCGGCCTGTCCAGCCATCTTCGTCTGCCGGCTCGGACAGGACCGGAATGTAGCGGACATGGGGGTGCCGGGCCGCCCATTGTTCCGGCAGGGCCGACAGGTACAGACCCTGACGGGTTTTGGCGCCCCAGTAGAGAGCCATGGGCCGTGTGCAGCCCTCGGCAATGGCATGTTCGACGAGAGCCTTGATCGGTGCAAAGCCGGTTCCTCCGGCCAGCAGAATGATCGGCTTGGGCGACTCCTCACGCAGATAGAAACTGCCGTGGGGGCCATTGAAGCGCAGGATGTCCTTGACCTTCAGGGTGGAAAATACCTGGTCAGTAAATAGGCCGCCCGGCATGTGGCGAACATGCAGTTGCAGCAAGGCGTCATCATGGGGTGCGTTGGCCAGGGAGAAGCTGCGTTTCTTGCCGTCCTTGAGCAGTATGTCGATATATTGCCCGGCGAGGAATTGCAGGCGTTCATTGGCTGGCAGCTTGAGTTGCAGCTCAATGACGTCGGCGGCCAGTTTTTCCAGCTTCTCGATACGGGAGGGCAGGGTTTTGACCGGAATATCCGTGCTGGAGGAAACCTGCTTGCACTCCAGGGTTACATCGCTTTGCGCTTTGGCGCAGCAGTAGAGCGCCAGGCCGGCTGCTTTTTCCTCGTCCTTGAGGGCATGGGGCTGGGCCTTGCCGTGCTCGATCACCCCGTCCACCACTTTGCCTTTGCAGGCTCCACAGGCGCCATCCCGGCAGCCGTAGGGCATGGTCAGGCCATGGCGCAGGGCGGCATCGAGAATGGTTTCATCAGCTTCGGCATCAAATTGTTGGCCGCCCGGCAGGACGGTAATGTGGTGGCTCATGAGTTCCCTTTTTCGTACGCAATTGTCTATTCAAAACGCATTCAATCATCTGCTGCGGCACCATCGGCTAAAATACTGCCGTGCAAAACATTCTTCTCGTTGGCTGCGGCGATGTCGCCAGCCGCCTGCTTCCCCTGCTTGTTCACCGCTACCGGGTCTTTGCCCTGCTGCGGGACAGCCGCCAGTGCGCCCACTGGCGCCGCGCTGGCGCTGTTCCGGTCGTGGCCGATCTCGATCATCGCCACAGCCTGCGCCGTCTGGCCGGACTGGCCGATATGGTCATCCATCTGGCGCCCCCCCCCGGTTCCGGGGAGCGCGACCCGCGCACCCGCAATCTGCTGGCTTCCCTGGCCGCTGGCGGAAGTCTACCACGCAGCCTGATTTACGTTAGTACGACAGGTGTCTATGGCGACTGTGCCGGAGCCCGAATCGATGAAACCCGGCGTCTGCATCCGCAATCGCCCCGTGCCCGGCGTCGGGTCGATGCCGAGCAACAGTTGCGTGCTTTTGGCCGGCGGTGCATGGTCAAGGTGGTCATTCTCCGCGCCCCAGGTATCTACGCTGCCGACCGTCTGCCCCTGCAACGATTGAGCGATCGGACCCCGGCCCTGCAAGCCGATGACGACGTGTTCACCAACCACATCCACGCCGATGATCTTGCTGCGGCCTGCCTGGCGGCTCTGCGCCACGGCGGCGCCAACCGGACCTACAATGTGGTCGATGATTCCGACCTGAAAATGGCCGGGTATTTCGATCTGGTCGCCGACACCTTTGCTCTGCCCCGCCCGCCAAGGCTGAGCCGGGAGGGTGCCGGACGGCTTCTGTCTCCCCTGCACATGTCCTTCATGAGTGAGTCCCGCCGTATCGGCAACCGTCGTCTGAAACAGGAGCTGAAACTGTCGCTGCATTACCCTTCGGTCAGAGAAGGTTTGCAGGCAGCGCTGAAAAGGAAAGCCGATGCTGATCGTTAAGGCCTTGCATATATCTCTGGTGGTAGCCTGGTTTGCCGGACTGTTCTATCTGCCGCGCATTTTCGTGAACCTTGCCATGGTCCCCGCCGACAGCCTGGCCGAACGGGATCGGCTGCTGCTCATGGCCGGCAAGCTTTACCGTTTCATGACTCCCCTCGGAGTGCTGGCGGTGGTTTTCGGACTGTGGCTGTGGTTCGGTTACAACTTTTCGGGCGGCTGGCTGCATATCAAAACCGCTCTGGTCGGTCTGCTCGTTGCCTATCACTGGCATTGTGGACGGATACTCATTCTCTTCCGAACCGGACAAAGCGGGAAAAGCCATGTCTGGTTCCGCTTTTATAACGAACTCCCGGTATTGGTTCTTTTTGCCGTGGTCTTTCTCGTCGTCCTCAAGCCCTTCTCATGAATACCTACTTCGCTCCTTGCCCCCGTGGCCTTGAAAATCTGCTGGCTGAAGAGCTGGCTCCCCTCGGCGCCCGCTATATTCGTCCGGCAGCCGGTGGTGTGCAGTTTTCCGGAGACTGGAGCGTCTGTTACCGGGCCAATCTGGAATCCCGCATCGCCACCCGTGTTCTCTGGCGCATCGCCCAAGGGGGGTACCGCACGGAAGATGACCTTTTCAATCTGGCCGCCAAACAGCGCTGGCCGGAACTCTTTCACCTCAGCCGGACAATTCGCGTTCTGACCACGGCGAGCAAATCCCCCCTGCGCTCCATTGATTTTGTCACCCTGCGGGTCAAGGACGCCATTTGTGACAGCTTCCGGGCGATTGACGGCGAACGTCCCAGTGTCGATACACGGGAACCGGATGTGCGCATTCACGTTTACCTCACCGATCACGAATGCACCCTCTATCTTGACACCTCCGGCACGCCCTTGTGGCAGCGCGGACTGCGACAGGCAACGGTGGATGCGCCGGTCAAGGAAAATCTGGCGGCCGGCATTATCAAACTGAGCGGCTGGCAGCCGGGTACCCCCTTTTACGACCCCATGTGCGGTAGCGGCACTTTTCTGCTTGAAGCGGCCCAGATGGCACTCGACCGCGCTCCCGGACTGGGGCGCGTCTTTGCTTTCGAGAAACTCAACTCCTTTGAGGTATGGAACTGGGCTGCCCTGCGTTCCGCCGCAGAAGCCCGCTGCAAGCCTGTCGGGCCGCTGGCCATTTACGGCAGCGACATCGATGAAAAAGCCGTGCGTGCCACCAAGCGCAACCTGCAGGAGGCCGGACTCGGGGGTGCGGTGCAGGTCGAATCTGCCGACCTCTTGGCCATCGTCCCCGCGACCGGGGCGGGGACCCTGATTGCCAATCCGCCCTATGGCGAACGGATTGGCGAACAGGAGGAACTGGCGGCTTTCTACCCGCAACTGGGCGCCGCCCTGAAGAAGCACTGGGCCGGATGGAACTGTTATTTCTTCACCGCCGACACCCGCCTGCCCAAACTTGTCCGCCTGCAACCCAGCCGCAAGACGCCGCTCTACAACGGTGCCCTGGAATGCCGCCTCTACGAAATACGCATGGTGTCCGGCAGTAACCGGAAAGAAAAGTAATGGATGCACTCTTGCGCACAAGGGATGGCGGCACTCGGCTGCCGTCATGACCATTGAATGCAGAAATTCGCGCCCTTCCTTTTCGTTTTTCTCTGGAGCACCGGCTTTGTCGGCGCCAAATACGGCCTGCCCTACGCCGAGCCGCTTTCCTTTCTCCTCGTTCGTTATCTTTTTGTGATCGGACTGATGACGCTGATTGCCCTGGCCAGCCGTGCCCCCTGGCCGAAGGACGCCCGCCAGTGGGTGCACATCGGCGTTTCCGGTCTTCTGGTTCACGCTTTCTATCTGGGCGGCGTTTTTGTCGCCATCAAGCATGGACTGCCCGCCGGGGTGACCGCTCTGGTGGTTGGCATGCAACCCCTGCTTACCGCTTTCGGGGCGGGCTGGCTGCTGGGCGAACAGGTCGGAGGTCGGCAGTGGATCGGCCTTGGGCTGGGATTCATCGGCGTCGCCCTGGTCGTTTCCGGAAAATTTGGTGAGGCAGCCGCGATTGGTCCGATGTTCATTCCCGCTCTCGTCGCCTTGCTGGCCATTACCCTCGGCACCCTTTACCAGAAACGGTTTTGCGCCCGTTTTGATTTACGCACCGGGTCCGTCATTCAATTTGTTCCCACCGCCTTGCTAACCGCTCTGGCCGTGGCGATTTTTGAGGATTTCAATATTGCATGGACGCCGCAATTTGCTTTCGCCCTCGGCTGGCTGGTCCTGGTGCTCTCCCTCGGCGCCATCAGTCTGCTCAACCTGCTGATTCGCAGCGGCAGCGCGGTTAACGTGGCCAGCCTGTTCTATCTGACGCCCGTCAGCACAGCGCTCATCGCCTGGGGCGTTTTCGGCGAAACCCTCTCTCCGCTTGCCCTGGCCGGCATGGTGCTGGCGGTCGGCGGTGTCTATCTGGTGGCTCGTCCGCAATGAATCCCGTCCGTATTCTCGGCATTGACCCCGGTTTGCGCATTACCGGCTTTGGCGTCATCGAGAAACAGGGTAAGCAACTGGTTTATGTCGCCAGTGGCTGCATCAAGTCGAGGGAAAGCGAGTCTCTTCCTCTGCGCCTGAAAACCCTGTTTGGCGGAATTGGCGAGGTCATTGCCACCTACCGGCCAAATCAGGCCGCTGTTGAAAAAGTGTTCGTTAACGTCAATCCCCAATCCACCCTGCTCCTTGGCCAGGCCAGGGGCGCGGCCATCAGCGCCCTGGTTCATGCCGATCTGCCGGTGGCCGAATACACCGCCCTGCAAGTCAAGCAAGCGGTGGTCGGGCAGGGCAAGGCAGCCAAGGAGCAGGTGCAGCACATGGTGATTCGCCTCCTTTCCCTGCCCGGCGCACCGACCGCCGATGCCGCCGATGCCCTGGCCTGCGCCATCTGCCATGCCCACGGCGGTCAGGGTCTGGGGGGCATGGCCACCGCCGGCTATCGCGTCAAGGGCGGACGACTGATAGGATGACAGCCTGTCAGGCACAAGCCGCAGGGCGCAGCCGGGTTGGCCGCTCCCGAAAAGGACAGTTGGAGACAGGGCATTGCTGCGCAGGGGAGGGCGGTCCCTCACTCGTAGCACTTGGCAGGCATCGCTATTTTTGAAACGGTTTGGAATGATTGGACGACTCACTGGCTTGATTGCCGAAAAAAACCCGCCCCAGATCGTGCTCGACGTTGGCGGCGTCGGCTATGAACTGGATGTCCCCATGAGCTGTTTTTACAACCTGCCGGGGCTGGGAGAAAAGGCCACCCTGCTCACGCACTTCGCGGTACGGGAGGACGGGCATTTTCTCTATGGTTTCCTCACCGAATCCGAACGCTTTGCTTTCCGTCAGCTGCTGAAAATTTCCGGCGTCGGGGCACGTACTGCGCTGTCGGTGCTGTCCGGTCTTTCCGTGGCCGATCTGGCAGCTGCCGTGGCCTGCCAGGAAGCCGGTCGCCTGATCAAGGTGCCCGGTATCGGCAAAAAAACCGCCGAACGGCTGCTCCTCGAACTCAAGGGCAAGCTGGCCGAACCCACCTCGGCCTCTCTGCCGAGGGCGGGTGATGACAGCCACGATATTCTCAATGCCCTGCTGGCCCTTGGCTATAACGAGAAGGAAGCCGCATCGGCGATGAAGCAGCTGGCTCCCGGTGTCGGTATCTCGGACGGCATCCGCCAGGCGCTCAAATTGCTGTCCAAAGTCTAGGCTGCGATGCAACCGGTCAATACTCAACTCGTTCGCATAGCCATCGTCACGCTCCTGCTGGTGGGGTGTGTGGCCGTCCTCCTGCCCTTTGTCGGGACCCTGCTGCTGGCCATCGTCATCTGCATTACCGCCTGGCCGGCCTATCTGCGGCTGCTCGCCGCCGTCGGCGAGCGCCCCAACCTGGCTTCGCTGATTATGGCCATGTTACTGGTTTTCCTCATCCTGATCCCGATGATTACGCTTTCCGGCAGCCTGGCCGGTGCGGTCGATAGTCTGGTGACCGAAGTCAAACCGCTTCTTGCCGGCGGATTGCCGCAAAAAGCACCCCGCTGGCTGGCCAGCCTGCCCTTTGTCGGGTCGGAAGCCGCTGCTTACTGGCAAAAGGTGGCCGTCAGCAAAACCGAGTTTCATCACCTCCTGCAAGAGCTGTTCGAGCCGGCCCGCAAGCTCGTGACCTGGGGCATTACCCTCTTTGCCCGGGGATTGCTCCAGGTTGCCCTGGTCGCATTTTTCGTCTTTTTCATTTTCCGGGATGGCCGGGACTACGCTGCCACTCTGCTCACCGCTGCCCGCAAACTGGGCGGACCGTTCGGCGAACGCATGCTGCATCTGGCCCACCACACGGTCACCGGAGTCATGGTCGGCATTGTCGGCACGGCTGCCGCCCAGGCCATTGTCGCCATGATCGGTTATCTCATCGCCGGGGTGCCGGCAGTGATCGTTCTGACTTTTGCCACCTTCATTTTTTCCATGGTTCCGGTCATCGGCCCGACCCTGATCTGGGGGGGCGCTGCGGCCTGGCTCTACATCAGCGGTGAAGGGGGCTGGGCGATATTCATGGTGCTCTGGGGCATGCTGGCCATCAGCAGTGTGGACAATTTCGTCAAACCGATCCTCATTTCCCGGACCGCTGCCCTGCCCCTGCTGCTGATCATCATCGGCGTTTTCGGTGGCATCCTGGTTTTCGGTTTTATCGGCCTCTTTCTCGGTCCCGCCCTGCTCGCCCTCGGCCAGGGCATGGTACGGGAATGGATCGCCGACGAGGAACCGGCCCTGACCTCTCTCCCCCACCCATGATAGAAACCGACAAACTCGTCCCGGAACGGCTCATTGCCCCCCAGTCCAAGTCAGCCCAGGAAGAAGCCCTGGAGCGCGCCCTGCGGCCCAAGCGGCTGGCCGATTACACGGGGCAGGTGAAGATCCGGGAACAGCTGGAGATTTTCATCCAGGCGGCGCGAAAGCGCGGGGATTCGCTCGACCATGTCCTGCTTTTCGGCCCTCCCGGTCTGGGCAAAACCACCCTGGCCCACATTGTCGCCCACGAAATGGGGGTCAATCTGCGCCAGACCTCCGGCCCGGTACTGGAGCGGGCTGGTGATCTGGCAGCCATCCTGACCAATCTGGAACCCCACGACGTTCTCTTCATCGACGAAATCCACCGCCTCAGCCCGGTGGTGGAGGAAATCCTCTACCCCGCCCTGGAGGATTTCCAGATCGACATCATGATCGGTGAGGGTCCCGCTGCGCGCTCGGTCAAGCTCGACCTGCCGCCGTTTACCCTGGTCGGGGCGACCACTCGGGCCGGTATGCTGACCAACCCCCTGCGCTACAGTTTCTTATTCTTTGCGCGCATCGAGTTCTACACCGGTGCACGCCCGGTCTTCGACCTCTATGGCGTGGAGGAAGATATCCGCAAGGCGCTGGAGCGGAAGGTGGAGCTGAAATCAGGTGGTTACCTCATCATCGACCAGACCGAGGCGCTGACCACCGTC
>CAZHVZ010000088.1:0-1086 GCA_964536245.1 uncultured Rhodocyclaceae bacterium | reverse complement strand
TACAGCAGATTGTCGGGCGTTCCGCGCAGTTGCTCAATGTCCCCATCGATCCTGGCGGCGCCCTGGAAATTGCCCGCCGCTCGCGGGGGACGCCACGCATTGCCAACCGCCTGTTGCGCCGGGTCAGGGATTTTGCCGAAGTCAAAGCCGATGGCAGCATTGTCCGCACCGTGGCCGATGCAGCGCTCGCCATGCTGGATGTGGACCGGGCTGGTCTCGACATCATGGACCGCAAACTGCTCGCCGCCGTCATCGACAAGTTCGGGGGCGGGCCGGTGGGGGTGGACAATCTCGCAGCCGCCATCGGTGAGGCGAGGGACACCATCGAAGATGTGCTTGAGCCTTATCTCATCCAGCAAGGCTATCTGCAACGCACCCTCCGGGGCCGCATTGCGACGCCGGCCATCTACCGGCATCTCGGTCTCCAGGAGCCGAACAGCGCCGTGGTGCGCGATCTCCTGGCCGAGGAATAGCTGCGCCGGACATCGACCGGATCGGTCAACGCAACACAGCCGACTCGAAGGTCGGCTGTGTTTTGGTTGGCGCCCCGAAAACGGCGAGGTTAAACCGGCTTACTTGGCGTTCATCCAGGCGCGGGCGGCGTCCAGCATGCGGCAGGAGTAGCCCCACTCGTTGTCGTACCAGGCCAGAACCTTGACCAGGGTGGAACCGTCTTCACCTTGAATGACCCGGGTCTGGGTGGCATCGAAGGTGGTGGACACGGTGGTGTGGTTGAAGTCGCTGGATACCAGCGGCTCGTTGTTCACCAGCATGATGCCCTTGAGCGGTCCGTTGGCGGCGGCGGTCATCAGGGCGTTGATTTCGTCCTTGCTGGTGGCGCGCTCGGCGGTGAAGGTGAGATCGACCAGGGAAACGTTGATGGTCGGCACGCGCAGGGCGAAACCGTCCACCTTGCCCTTGAGTTGCGGCAGCACCAGTCCGACGGCCTTGGCGGCGCCGGTCTTGGTCGGGATGATGTTGGCAGCAGCGGCGCGGGCGCGACGCAGATCCTTGTGGCGCACATCCACGGTGACCTGATCGGTGGTGTAGGCGTGGATGGTGGTCATCAACCCCTGCTTGATGCCG
>CAZHVZ010000087.1:13806-14014 GCA_964536245.1 uncultured Rhodocyclaceae bacterium | reverse complement strand
CAATGGCCTGAAAAAGCTGCTCGGCGCCGACGATTCCCTGGATGTCTTCGGGGTGCACGGTCTGGGTGGCATCCTGGGTGCGATGCTGACCGGAATCTTTGCCGATCCGGCCCTGGGCGGCACCGGCGTCTAAGACGAAGGTCTGAAAAAGGTCGGCGACTACGATATTGCGGCACACCCGGTCAGCCAGGCCGGGGGTGTGGGCACC
>CAZHVZ010000087.1:0-13796 GCA_964536245.1 uncultured Rhodocyclaceae bacterium | reverse complement strand
TGTGGGCGGTCTGCGGGTACCGGAAGACGAGGAGCGGGAAGGTCTCGATCTCTCGTCCCTCGGCGAAACGGCCTACCACCACTAAGAAATTGTTCTCTCTCCTTTCGGGCGCCCGGGTGGCGCCCGTTTTTTTTGGGAACGCTTCCCGATCAGGGCGGGAGAGATGCAGCTTGGTCGGGGTACCGCTGCCGGCAAACCGGCGGCGCCGGGCGGCCCGCCGGTTTCACGTGAAACCGGCCTTGGGCGAATACTCAGCGGAAGACGATGGTCTTGTTGCCGTGCACCAGCACCCGGTCTTCCAGATGGTAGCGCAAGCCTCGGGCGAGAACGGTCTTTTCGATGTCCTTGCCGTAGCGCACCATGTCTTCCGGCGAGTCGGAATGGTCGATGCGGATGACGTCCTGCTCGATGATCGGCCCGGCATCCAGTTCGGCAGTGACATAGTGACAGGTGGCCCCAATCAGCTTGACACCCCGTTCGTAGGCCTGATGGTAGGGCTTGGCACCGGCAAAGCTGGGCAGGATGGAGTGGTGGATGTTGATGATGCGGCCGGACAGCGCGTCGCACAGTTCCGGTGACAGGATCTGCATGTAACGGGCGAGAACCATGCAGTCGCCGCGCACATCGTCAAAAATGCGCTGGACCTCGGCGTAGGAGCGGGCCTTGTTGTCCTTGCTGACCGGAACGTGATGAAAGGGAATGCCATGCCACTCCACGAAGCCCCGGAAAGTATCGTGGTTGGAAATGACGCAGGGAATCTCGATATCCAGTTCCTTGGCTTGCCAGCGGGCGAGGAGGTCGTAGAGGCAGTGCTCCTGCTGGGAAACCATGACCACTACCCGTTTTTTGACGGCACTGTCGGTAATGCGCCAATCCATGCCCAGCGGTTCGGCGACGCCAATCCGAAAACGCTCACGGAGTTCGGCCAGGAGAAAAGGCAGGGAGTCGGCCTTGATCTCCAGGCGCATGAAATAGCGCCCGGTAAAATCGTCGGCGTGAAAGCTGGATTCGAGAATCCAGCCGCCGTTTTCAGCAATGAAGCCGGAAACCCGGGCGATGATGCCGACCTGATCGGGGCAGGATGCGCTCAGCGTGTAAAAACGTTCACGGTGCATGGTCAGGCGGCGGCTTTGGCAAAGGCCTTGTCGATTTCACTGCGCAACTGATCATAGTCGAGAGTCACCGGGAACTGGGGGAATTCGCGAATGACGTTCTCCGGCGGGTGAAAGAGGATGCCGCCGTGGGCTTCACCGAGCATGGCGGTATCGTTGTAGCTGTCGCCGGCGGCAACGATGGTGAAATTCATTTCCTTGAAGCGCTTGACCGCTTCCTGCTTCTGGTTGGGCATGCGCAGATGGTAGTTGACCAGCATGCCGGAAGCGTCGGCCTCAAGCCAGTGGCAGAAGAGGGTGGGCAGGCCGAGCTGCTGCATGAGCGGCTTGGCAAATTCGTAGAAAGTATCGGAGAGGATGATGACCTGGTAGCTATCCCGCAGGCTGTCCAGAAAATCCTTGGCGCCGGTCATCGGGCCCATTTCGGCAATCACCTTCTGGATGTCCGGCAGACCCAGCTTGTGCTGGCGCAGAATGTCCAGGCGATAGGTCATCAGCTTGTCGTAGTCCGGCTCATCGCGGGTGGTGCGTTTCAGCTCGGGGATTCCGGTGCGGTTGGCGAATTCGATCCAGATTTCGGGAACGAGGACTCCTTCAAGGTCGAGACAGACGATTTGCACGGTGCACTCCACAAGACGAAAAGGGGCAATTATCCCATTACCCGCTGTGGAAGCGGTAGGTGTTGCGACCGCTCAATTTTGCGCGGTACATGGCATCGTCGGCAAACTTGAGAAGAACCTGGGTGTCCTGGCTGTCTTCCGGATACGTGGCAATGCCGATACTGGCGCTCAGGTACAGTTTCAGACTGCCGAATACTACCGGTTCGGCACAGGCTTCCAGCAGCTTGTTGGCGACCAGCGAGGCGGCTTCGTCCGACCCGATATCCGGCAGGACAATGACGAATTCATCGCCGCCAAAGCGGGCGACATGGTCGGAGAGGCGCACCGCTTTTTCCAGACGCCTGGCCAGCTCCTTGAGGACAAAATCACCCACAGCGTGGCCATGGGTGTCATTGACCGGTTTGAAATCGTCCAGATCCACGAACATCAGGGCGCAGCGCTGCTTGTTGCGGCTGGCCAATGCCAGGTGGCGGGGGAGACCCTGTTCGAACTGTAGCCGGTTGGGCAGACCGGTCAAGGGGTCATGGCTGGCCAGGTGGTTGAGGCGTTCTTCAGCCAGTTTTTGGTCGGTAATGTCTTCCAGCAGGCAAACAAAGTGGGAGACTTCACCATCCTCTCCCGGTAATGGCGAAATGATCTGGTGGGCAACGTAGTAAGAGCCATCCTGCCGCCGGTTGATGATATCGGCCCGCCAGACCTGGCCGGACTTCAGGGTTTCCCACATGTCCTTGAAAAAGCAGGGGTCGTGTTTGTTCGAGCTGAAAATCTTCGGCGTCCGACCAACGACTTCGTGTCGAGAAAAGCCGGTAATCCGCACAAAGGCTTCGTTCACCCAACTGATATGGCCATCCCGGTCGGTAATGAAAACAGCGGTGCCGGTTGAGGCCAGGGCCTGTTCATAAAGACGCAGCCGGGATTGGTCGTAGGCTGCTTCAAAGGCCAGACTGACGTGGTCGGCGATGACCGAAATGTTGTCGAACAAGGCGAGCAGCGCGGCGTCCGATTTGGGTGGCCCGTGCAGGGTCAGAACGCCAAGAACGGTATCCGAAACATAAATGGGCAGGGCAACCAGCAGCCCCGACCCGCTGTTCCGGATGGATTCCGGCAGAGTCTCCCATTGCGGCGTAGCGGCACGGATGACCACCGGTTCAGCCAGGGTCCTCGCTTGGTGAACCAGTGAGCCGGAGATTTCCCCATCTTTTTCGGGTAACAGAACGGCCGCCATGGCCCCCACATCCTGGCCGGCTCCGGCCAGAAAAGCGAGATGTCCCTTGGTTTCCTGGCGTGCAATCCATACCGCACGCAGTGCAAAAAGCGGAATCAGTTCCTGGCAGAGCTGTTGGGCCAGTTGGCGCAAATTGACCTGATGGCGCAGGAGACGTTGGTCAAACTGGCGGAAAACCGCCTCGATGGCCTGGAGCTGCCGGTCTGCCGTGACATCCTTGACGAAGAGCCAGATCCGTTCGATCGGCCTGATGCCGCGCACGACCGGGTGCAAACGCCAGGCCAGGCAGCGTCCATCCAGCCATTCCTCACCCGCCAGCGGCTGCCGGGTTTCAGTCACGCTCGCTATGGCCCCACGCCGTCGCTCGGCTCTTTCGGCAGGAAGAAAGTCGAGAAAATTGAAGCCGACCATCTCGTCCCGCCGCTTGCCGAAGCGTTGCATGCCGGTCTCGTTGATTTCCAGCAAGAGGGCATCGGTAGCCAGAAGCATGACCGACTCGTCTGCCGTATCGAGCAAGGTTCGCAGATTGTCGATGTCGGAACGCAGACTTTCCCCGCCAAATCGCACCGGCAGCCTGGAAAAGGCGTAGGCAAGCAGACCAAAGAGGAAAGTGAGACTGACGAAAGTAATAAGTACCGCATCCATCCCGGCAGGATACGGGAAGACCGGACAGGACAATAGTAGTACTTTGGTACTAGATGGGAATTATTTCACGATCGATAACGGCTATTGGCCGAGCGCTTCCAGGCTGTCATGCAGTTCCAGCCAGCGTTCTTCAGCCTGGGCGATATCCCCGCTCAGCTGTCCCGCGCGGCGATGCAGCTCCTCCAGTTGCTCCCGGCTCGTGGCCCCGGTGTACAAGGCGGGGTCGGCCAGTTGGGCGTCAAGACTCTGTTTTTCACTGCTCCAGGCGGAGAGTTTTTTCTCGATCTGTTCAATTTCCCTGGCCAGAGGGCGGCGTTTGGCCAGCCGTTCCTGGCGGCTGCTGGCTTCATCCTGGCGTTTTTGCTTGCGCTCGGCTTTCTCGGCTGCGGCATCCGGTTCCGGGGCGCGGTCGGCACTGCGCTGCACCGCCAGCCAGGCTGCGTAGTCATCGAGATCGCCGTCAAAGAGGCTGACCGCCCGTTCTGCCACCAGCCACAGTTCGTCGGCGCAGGTGCGCAGCAGATGGCGATCATGGGAAACCAGAACGACGCCGCCTTCGAAGTCCTGCAAGGCGAAGGTCAAGGCTTCGCGCATTTCCAGATCGAGGTGGTTGGTCGGTTCGTCGAGCAGCAGCAAATTGGGTTTGCTGCGGATAAGCAAAGCCAGCGCCAGGCGGGACTTCTCCCCGCCGGAAAAGGGTGCCACGGCACGGGTTGCCATCTCGCCGCGAAAATCGAAACCGCCCAGATAGTCGCGCAACTCCTGTTCCGGGGTGGTCGGTTCCAGGCGAACCAGATGTTGCAGGGGCGATTCATCGGGACGCAGCTGTTCGAGCTGGTGCTGGGCGAAGTAGCCGATATTGAGCGCCTTGGCCTCCTTGCGCTCTCCCTCGGTCATGGCCAGAACACCGGCCAGCAGCTTGATGAGGGTTGATTTCCCGGCGCCGTTGCGGCCGAGCAGGCCGATTCGGCTGCCCGGACGCAGGGTGAGGCTGAGCTTGTCCAGAATGGGCCGGTCCACATACCCCGCCGCCGCATCGACGATGGAAAGCAGCGGATCAGGCAGGTTTTCCGGCAGGCGAAAGTCAAAGTGGAAGGGTGAGTCCACATGGGCGGCGGCGACGACTTCCATGCGCGCCAACGCCTTGACCCGGCTCTGGGCCTGCCTGGCCTTGGTGGCTTTGGCCTTGAACCGGTTGATGAAACTTTGCAGATGGGCGATCTGCTTTTGCTGCGCCTCGAAGGTCGCTTGCTGGATGGACAGCTGGGCGGCGCGGGCCCGTTCGTAATCGGAATAGCCGCCGCTGGTCAGGGACAGGCGTTGTTGATCGATGGCCAGAATGTGGCCGACGACGGCATCGAGAAAATCCCGGTCATGGGAGATGAGCAGCAGGGTTGCCGGGGTGTTTTTGAGCCAGCTCTCCAGCCAGAGCACGGCGTCAAGGTCGAGGTGGTTGGTCGGTTCATCAAGCAATAACAGGTCGGCCCGGCCCGACAGGGCGCGGGCCAGATTGAGACGAACCCGCCAGCCGCCGGAAAATTCCGCCACCGGCCGGGCGAAATCGGCATCGTTGAAGCCCAGTCCGTGCAGCACTTCGGCAGCCCTGGCTTTGGCCGAATAGCCGTCGATTTCTCCATAGCGGGCATGGAGATGGCCAATGGCTTCGCCGTCGCCGGCTGTTTCTGCCAAGGCCAGTTCTCTTTCCACCCGGCGCAGTTCACTGTCGCCGTCGAGAACAAAATCCAGGGCGGCAACCGGCAGGGCGGGGGTTTCCTGGGCAACACGGGCAATCTTCCAGGAGGCGGGCAATTCCACATCGCCGGATTCGGCGTGCAATTCGTCAGCAAGCAGGGCAAAGAGGCTGGACTTGCCACAACCATTGGCCCCCACCACGCCAACCCGCCAGCCGGCGTGCAGCTGAACGGAGGCATCGACCACCAGGGGGCGGCCAGCGCGGGCAAAAGAGACTTGGCGGAGGGCAATCATCGGGCCGCCATTATAACGGCGCCCTCGTATAGAATGGCCGCAGGCTGAATTACTCTATCTGTATGATTAAAAAGATCACCATCGACCAGCTTAAGCCGGGAATGTTCATTCACGATTTGAACTGCGGCTGGCTTGATCATCCCTTCCTGACCAACGCTTTTCATGTGCCGGATTTTGCGACACTGAAAAAAGTCCAGGCGATCGGCTTGCGGGAGTTGTATATCGACACCGCCAAGGGGGCCGACGTCATTTACGCGCCGACCCAGCAGGAGGTGAATGCCGAGCTCGAGCGCAAGATGATGGAAATTGCCCAGAAGCAGCCCGAGCGCCCCATAGTCGTCACCCTTGCTGACGAAGGCCCCCGCGCCCGGCGCATGCATACGGAAGCCAACAAGATCGTGCGCAACATGATGGGCGATGTACGCCTCGGCGTGCAGATCGAGGTCGATCGCATCGAACCCATGGTCGAGAACATGGTCGAGTCCATCTTCCGCAATCAGGATGCCTTGCTGCCCCTGGCCCGCTTGAAAAGCCATGATGACTATACCTTTGAACATTCGGTCAGCGTTTGCGCCCTGATGGTGGCCTTTGCCCGAGGCATGAAGCTGCCTCGGCCGGTCATCCGCGATATCGGCATGGGCGCCTTGTTGCATGATGTGGGCAAGGCCAGGGTGCCCGACAGTATTCTCAACAAACCCGCCAAGCTGACCGAGGCGGAATACGCAAAAATGCAGTCGCACGTCGTGCAAAGCATGATCGTCCTGCAAAATACGCCAAAAATCAGTGAAACGGCCCTCCAGGTGGCCGGCGAGCACCACGAACGTTTTGACGGCACCGGTTACCCCAACAAGCTGAAGGGTGGGGGAATCTCACTCTACGGCCAGATGGCGTCGATCGTGGACGTGTACGATGCCATTTCCTCGAACCGGATCTACCACAAGGGAATGCCTCCCACCCAGGCTCTCAAGAAGCTCCTCGAATGGTCCGACCATCACTTTGATCCGGCCCTGGTCCAGAGTTTCATCCGGGCCATCGGGATTTATCCGACGGGAACTCTGGTCCGCCTGGAAAGCGGGCGGCTGGGCGTGGTCATCGAACAGAACGAAGAGCACTTGCTCGAACCGGTGGTGCGCATCTTCTACCATTCAAAAAGCCAGCACTACATTCCCCCTGAAGTGATCGATCTGGGCAAAAGCCAGGATCGGATTGCCAGCTTCGAAAGTTACGAAAAATGGAAAATCGACCCCTTCAAGTGGTTGCCTGCCTGATCGCCCTGCTCGGCCTGCTGCCGGTATCCGGCCAGGCGGCGGAATCCGCTGCCGACGAGGTGCAGCGGGCGGAATGGGCAAAACGCCTGGAGCACGGCAAGGAACTTCAGAAACAGGGCGGCAGCAAAAAGCGTGAGGCCAAGGAAAAATTCGCAACCGGGAAAAAAGACTGTTTCCGGAAATTTCAAGTGACCGATTGCCAGATCGAGGTCAAACAGGAATACCTGAAGGCGGTGAACGAGGCGCGTCGTGTCGAAAACGAAGGCCAGGCCATTGAACGTCAGGTGAAAAAAGAGCAGCTGGCGGACCGGGATATGCGTCAAGCCGCCCGGGAACCGGACAGGACCGCCAACCGGCAGGCGCGGGAGGAGGAAACCCGCCGCGAGCGGGAAAAGGCCGGACAGGATCGCCAGGCAAAGGAAGCCGATCAGGCGCGCAAGGCGGCAGAAGGAAGCCGGAGGCGGCAAGCCGATGCCGAGCGCGTAAACGCCAAACGCGAAAAGCACGCCCGCAAGATGGCCGAAAAAATGGAAAAAGCCCGCCGGCGCGAGGCCGAAGCGGCGGAATAGGCAGAAGGGCAGCCTAGCCGATGGAACTGGAGAGACTTCCTTGATCCGGAAAATTCCTGTCGCCCAATTGACTCCCGGCATGTACGTGGCGGATCTGCACAAGAGCTGGTGGCAGCACATGCTCTGGCGTCAGCAGTTTCTGGTGGAAAATCAGGCGGACATTCTCCGCATTCGCCGGGCAGGCATTACCGAAGTCAGCATCGATACCGAACGGGGCAATGATCTTCCGCCGCCCCCTCTGCGCTTATTGATCTGATGAATGCCGCCCGTTCCGGACGGGTGGTGGAAGCCCAGCGGCTGGTGCCGATTGTTTAAAAAATGATCGACTCGGTCATCCGCAACCCGGATGCCCTGGTCCCGCTGGCCCGTCTCAAGCAGATGGATGCCTATGCGACGGAACACGCCGTCGCCAGCACGGCCCTGATCATTGCCTTGTCCCGCCAGCAAGGGCAGAGCAATCCGGAAATGGAGAAGCTGGCTCTGGGTACCCTGGTCAAGGATATTGGCCTGGCTTCCCTGGATTCCCGCCTGACCACCAAGCGTGGCCAGTTTTCTTCGGCGGAACTGACGGCCATGCAGGGGCACGTCGAGGAGGGGCTGTCTGTTCTGGAAGCGACGACCAGTCTGCCGGACCTGTCGGTGGCCGTGGTTCTCGAGCATCATGAACGGTTTGACGGTCTGGGCTATCCCTATCGCATGGCCGGCGAGGAGATTTCCACCGCCGGGCGCATGGCGGCCATTGTCGACACCTACGATGCCATGACTTCGGATCGCCCATACCGCAGCGCGCTCTCTCCGGCCCTTGCCCTGCGCCAGATGTATGCCGGGGCCGGCACGCAGTTTGACCCGCAACTGGTCGCCACCTTTGTCCGCACGGTGGGGATCTATCCGGTGGGCACCCTGGTTCGCCTGGAGAGCGGCCATCTTGCGGTGGTGGAATCCACCCATGCCGATCATCTCCTGCAACCGATGGTTCGGGTCATCTACCATGCCGGACGGCGACAGTATGTGGCGCCGGTGCAGGTTGATCTGTCCCGCAAATTCGGCAACCACTACGGGCAGATCGTGCAGGCAGAAACCTACGAGCGTTGGGGCTTGAATCCCCTCAGTTACCAACCAGTCTGATCAGCTTCCTGACGGGAGCCGGTACGCCGGCCTCTTCCGCCTGCCGCAGGTCAACCCATTGCACAAGCGCTTCGCCGACCGTGCCCGGAACGGCTTCAACATGACATAGCAGGGGGTGGATGGACAGGTGAAAATGGGTAAAGCTGTGGCGCAGCAGGGGCAAAGGCTGAATCAGCCTGGCCCTCAGGCCGTACCTGGGGAGGACGGTTTGCGGCAGCCCTTCCGGAGGAACCAGCAGGCCACCCCATAAGCCGCTGGGCGGACGGCGTTCGAGGAGCAGGCGCTGGCCGTCGGTAATCATGAGGAGCGTGGTGCTTCTTTCCGGTCGTGCCGCACGGGGTCTGGCTTCGGGCAATTCATTCTGGCGTTGGTCCCGGCGGGCAACGCAGGTCGCCGCCAGGGGGCAGGCGTCGCAGCGAGGCCGGCTGCGGGTGCACAGGGTAGCTCCGAGATCCATCTGGCCCTGGGTGTAAGCTTCGATCGAACGTTCCGGCAGCAGTTCTGTCGCCAGCGCCCACAATTCCTGCTCAACGCTGCGGCTGCCGGGAAATCCGGCAATACCGAAATGCCGGCAAAGAACCCGCTTGACGTTGCCGTCCAGGATGGCACTTCGTTCTCCGAACGAAAATGCGGCAATTGCCGCTGCCGTGGAGCGGCCGATGCCGGGCAGTTTGGCGAGTTCCTCGGCTGTGCCGGGAAAATGCCCGTGGTGGGCGGTCATGATCTGGCGAGCGCAGGCATGCAGGTTGCGGGCGCGGGCGTAGTAGCCGAGCCCGGCCCAGTCGGCCAGGACAGCTTCCACCGGCGCTGCCGCGAGACTGGCAAGGTCCGGAAAATGCCCGAGAAAACGCTGGTAATAGGGAATGACGGCAGACACCTGGGTCTGTTGCAGCATGATTTCCGACAGCCAGATGCGGTACGGGTCGCGGGTTTCCTGCCAGGGCAGGTCGTGGCGGCCATGCTGGCGTTGCCAGGCGATCAGGCGGGCAGAAAATCCGGGGTCGGAAAAGTGGAGGGTCAAAAAAGCGAAGCTCGACAGGTGTCGCAGGGAGCAAGGATAATAACGGGTTTTCGCCATCCGGGTTTCCCGATGTCCCAAGTTACCGATCGTCCAGCCAGGCACCGGGACGAATCCCGCTCCTTTTCTTGCCCTGCTTCCGAAACCGAGTTGCGGGCCTTCCGCCATGCGCTGGGACGTTACGCCACGGGCATCGCCGTGGTGACAGCGGTGGATGGAGATGGGCAGCCGATCGGACTGACCGTCAATTCCTTTGCCGCAGTCTCTCTTGATCCGCCTCTTGTTCTGTGGAGCCTGGATAACGATTCCCACAATATGGCAGCCTTTCGTCAGGCCAGTCACTATGTGGTCAATGTTCTGGGGGCGGATCAGGCTGACCTGTCCGTGCGTTTTTCCACCTGGCCGGTGGATCGCTTTGCCGGACTGGCCTGGCATGCCGGAGCAGGCAGGGCGCCGGTTCTGCACGGGTGTAGCGCCTGGTTCGAGGTGGCAAACGAAGTGCAGCATCCGGCGGGTGATCACTACATCTTTGTCGGTCGGGTTGAGCGCTTTTGCCAGGCCGAAGAAAGAGCCCCCCTGATCTACCACGGTGGGCGTTATCGCCTGTTGGTGGAAGACTGAAACTTCTCAGAAGCGCCCCTGGGCGGTGCCCTGCGGCTGCCATTTGAGCAGGCGCCGCTCGGCAATGGACACCAGGCCGTCGAGGAGCAGGGCAAAGCCGGTGAGGACCAAAATGCCGGCCAGCACAGTGTTGATGTCAAAAGCCCCTTCCGCTTGCAGGATCAAATAGCCGACCCCCCGCGAAGAGCCGAGGTATTCGCCGACAACTGCTCCGACGAAGGCCATGCCGACCGAGGTGTGCAGGCTGGAAAAGACCCAGGACGTGGCGGATGGCAGGTAAATGTGGCGCAGCAGCTGGCGGCGCGAGGCGCCCAGGACGCGGGCGTTGGCAATCAGCACCGGACTGACTTCCCGGACGCCCTGATAAACATTGAAAAAGACAATGAAAAAAACCAGGGTGACTCCGAGGGCCACCTTGGACCAGATACCCAAGCCGAACCAGACCGCAAAAATCGGTGCCAGCACCACTCTGGGCATGGCATTGGCCGCCTTGATGTAAGGGTCGGCGAGCGCCGAAGCCGTCGGTGAGAGCGCCAGCCAGAGACCGCAGGCAAGGCCGAAAACGGTGCCGAAGGCAAAGGCCAGGGTGGTTTCCAGCAGGGTGATGCCAAGGTGCATCCAGATGCTCCCGCCGGAAAACCATTCGAAAACCCGCACCACCACCTTGAGCGGTTCGCCAAAAAAGAAGGGAGGCAGGAGTTCGCTGGCGGTCAGCCCCCACCACAGGCCGAACAGGCCGGCGGCGAGAAGGGTTTGCCAGAGGCGCAGATTAGGAATTGGATTGTGCATAGCCTTTCAATACCTCGTCGCGCATGGTGTGCCAGATGCGTTCATGGACTTCCAGAAAGGCCGGGGTAAGGCGGATTTCGGAGACATCCCGGGGGCGGGGCAGGGCAATGGAAAATTCCCCGATGGGGTGGCTGGCCGGGCCGGCGGAAAGAACGATCACCCGGTCGGAAAGGGCGATGGCCTCCTCCAGGTCGTGGGTGATGAACAGGACCGATTTGCGATC
This sequence comes from uncultured Rhodocyclaceae bacterium, assembly GCA_964536245.1. Taxonomy (GTDB): domain Bacteria; phylum Pseudomonadota; class Gammaproteobacteria; order Burkholderiales; family Rhodocyclaceae; genus CAZHVZ01. The sequence goes on along the minus strand of CAZHVZ010000087.1, from coordinate 2,595 downwards.
GGCCTGCCAGAGCGCCAGCAGTTCGTTTTCCATGAGTTGGCGTGTTTGCACATCCAGGGCCGAGAAGGGCTCGTCCATGAGAACGATCTTGGGGTCCACAATCAGGGTTTGCGCCAGGGCAACCCGTTTTTTCATGCCGCCGGAGAGCTGGTGCGGATAGCGGTCCTCGGCGTGCGCCAGCCCGACCTTGGTCAGCCAGTAGCGCCCGAGGTCACGCGCTTCGTTTTCCGGCACGCCGCGAAAGTTCAGGCCCAGGGTGACGTTATCCAGGGTGTTTTTCCAGGGAAGCAAGGTGTCCGCCTGAAACATGTAACCGGCCTGGCGGTTGATACCATCGAGCGGCTGGCCGAATACCCGCAAGCTGCCGCCACTGGGCGGCATCAGTCCCGCTGCGATATTGAGCAGGGTGGATTTGCCGCAGCCGGTGGGGCCAACGACGGAAACGAATTCCCCGGCGGCAACCGTCAGCGAGGCATTACCGACAGCCGTATAGGGAACTTCCCCTTTCTCCCTTGGGGGAAAGGTAACGCTTACGTCGTTGAATTCCAGTGCCGGACTGCTCACTTGTATTTCTTCAGGGCCTCGATGACAAAGCGATTGTCGAAGGTCCGCGTCAGATCGATCTTGTTGCCGGCCTGCTGCACCGACGGCTCAAAACTGCGCAGGACGTTATGGACATTCTGCGCCGCTGCCATATTCATCATGCCATCCGGCGAAATGGCGTTGAAATTCTTGCCCAGGGCAACGCGGTACATGGCCTTGTGTTCGCCATAGTATTCGGCGGGCATGGCGGCAATGATCTGTTCCGGGGTCGCTTTCTGTATCCAGCGCAAGGCCCGGACCATGGCATTGACCACTGCTTGCACGGTGGCCGGGTTCTTCTGGATGAAGTCTTCCCGGGTGTAGATCACGCCGGCGGCGAAGTCGATTCCGTAAACGTATTTCTGGCCTTCAATGGTGCGCGTATCGACCTTGGCCACAATGTCCCCCCCGACCTCCAGCATGTTGATCACCGGGTCGAGATTGGCGATGGCGTCGATCTGCTTCTTCTGCATGGCGGCAATGGCGCCGGACGTGGCGCCGACGCCGACGATGGAGACAGCATCCGGTTTGAGACCTTCCTTGGCCAGCAGGGCATTGACGAAAAGATTGGTGGACGAGCCGGGGGCGGTGACACCGATCTTGAGGCCCTGCAAATCCTTGGGAGACTTGTAGCTTGCCGCTTTTTCCCTGGACAGCCCGAGAACAATGCCGGCATAGCGCCCCTGAACCGCCACCGAACGGATGTGCTGCCCCTTGGCCTGCATGTTGATGGTGTGTTCGTAGGAGCCGGAAACCAGTTCAGCCGACCCTCCCATCAGGGACTGCAAGGCCTTGGCGCCACCGGGAAAGTCGGTAATGGTGACTTCCAGCCCCTCGTCGCGAAAATAGCCCTGCCGCTCGGCAATGGTCAGGGGCAGGTAGTAGAACAGGCTTTTGCCTCCCACAGCAATGGTCAGCTTGGGAACTTCGACCGGGCCGGCGGCAGCGGACAGGGCATAGGCAATCAGGGCCAGGGGAGTCAGCAAGCGGCGCAGGAAACGTTTCATGTGTCCTCCAGTGAGGCTGGGCAGGCGGGGAAGGGAAAAGGCTCTGGCGCTCGATTATAGGAGTGGACGGCGCAAAAACAAGGCGGCAATGCCCGGCAAGGATTGAAGCCGTTGCCATCTGCGCATAGAATGGCGCCTCAGACAGCCCGAGCGGGCGTCGTATAATGGTAATACCCTAGCTTCCCAAGCTAGAGCCGTGGGTTCGATTCCCATCGCCCGCTCCAGACTCAAGGCATTTGCCTGGCGCAATCAAAAGCCCCGTTACAGACGGGGCTTTTTGCTGTCTGCAGCAGAATGACAGCGACAAAAAAGCCGGCATCGTTGATGCCGGCTTTTTTCAGTTGCAGTATGACGTGCTTATGCCAGCCTGCCGTGACACTGCTTGTATTTCTTGCCGGAACCACACGGGCATGGGTCATTACGCCCAATGCGCTGGTCCGCGTAAGGGTTGGTTGCTGCCTGCGGCTGGGTTGCGGCTGCGGCAATTTCTTCCGGCGAAGCATCGGAGTCGATTGGCGCATTAAACTCGGCATGCTGATAATTGACGTTTTCCGGTGCATGCTGTGCTTCCACTGCGTCGATGTCTTCCTGGCCACGGATCTGAACAGTCAGGACAATCTTTGTCACGTCATATTTGATGCGTTCCAGCATGGCTGCAAACAGGTCGAAAGCTTCACGCTTGTATTCCTGTTTCGGGTTTTTCTGTGCATAGCCGCGCAGATGAATCCCCTGACGCAAATGGTCGAGCGACGCCAAATGTTCGCGCCATTGATGATCCAGATTCTGCAGCATCACCGCACGTTCGAACTGGTGCATGTTTTCTGCGCCCACCAATTCGACCTTGGCGTCATAAATTTTCTTGGCCTCATCACAAATGCGCTGCAACAAAGCATCCGGGTCGAGATTGTTATCGGCCGCCAGCCATTCCTGCAATGGCAACTCCAGCAGGAATTCAGCCGCCAGCGCCTTCTCCAGCCCGGCCACATCCCACTGCTCCTCAATACTC
>CAZHVZ010000086.1:11177-14110 GCA_964536245.1 uncultured Rhodocyclaceae bacterium | reverse complement strand
GTTGTGACAATTGGCTGTTCGCCCCGAGTAGCCACAACCTTCTTTGCAATCTGGAAAGCAAACCGTTCTTCGCCATAATTTCTAATAACCTCCGTGATATCCCTTATCTCAGCCCGCGCCAGCCACTCAGCCGCCGTCTCACCCTGCGTCGTATCCATACGCATGTCGAGCGGCGCATCGTGGCGGAAGCTGAAGCCACGCTCCCCGTCGTCGATTTGCGGCGACGACACCCCTACGTCAAACAAAACCCCGTCCACTTCCCGAAAACCCGCCCCGCACGCAGCCTCGGCCAACTCACCAAAGGCACGATGGGACAGGGAAAAACGCGAATCATTGATCGCTCCGGCGACAGCAATGGCCTGCGGATCACGATCCAGGGAGAGCAAGCGCCCCTCCGTACCAAGGGAAGCAAGAATGCGGCGGCTATGGCCGCCCCGCCCGAAAGTGGCATCAATGTAGGAACCATCGGCTTTCACCGCCAATCCCTCCACCGCCTCTTCGAGCAGCACCGTGATGTGGGCGCCGCTCGCGGTCACAGCACCAGGTCTCCAAAGCCCGGCGGCAGGTCGCCGGACAGGGCCTCGGCCGCCAGATCGTTCTGCTGCCTCCAGCCGGCCTCACTCCAGATTTCGAAATGCGTTCCCATCCCAACCAGATAAACGGTCTTTTCCAGATTGGCGTATTCCCGCAACTCCGGAGCCACCAGGATACGCCCGGCCGAATCCAGCTCCTCGGTTCTGGCATTCCCCACCAACACCCGTTTGATGGAAGCCGAGCGGGGATCCAGGCTGGAGGCCTTGAGCACCTGATCACGAATCGGCTGCCAGGCCGGCGACGGGTAAAGCAGCAGGCAACGATGCGGGTGCGCAGTCAGGACGAGAGACCCCTCAGCGGCGGCGAGCAGGGCGTCACGGTGCCGCGCCGGTATGGCAAGCCTCCCCTTCGCATCCAGACTCAGTGCTGCCGCCCCTTCGAACATGAACCCCTTACCCCCGTTTACCCACTTTTCAACACATTTCCCCACTTTAGTTGAAGGATTTTCCCCAGTCAATAGAAAAACCGGAAATTTTTCATATGCAACAAGGACTTATGTGCGTTTTTGAACAACCGACTGGCGATTATTTTCTTTTATAATCAATGCGCGGAAATACACACTTAAAGTGACTTGTAAGGAGTGGGGCGCGGTCCGGGCGCTCATGCCAGACGAAAATCCGTCCCCAGGTCCGCCCTCGGCAAATGGCCATGGCGCGCCACAGCCAAGAGGAGAAACCGGAAAAAAGCCGCCGCAGCGACTGGTTGCCAAAGGAGGGAGCGGTGGAAAGCCGGTCGATAAGCCGGGTTCTGTTCCCCCCTCGCGGGGTTCGGCAATCATTCCTCTAGGCCTGCCATTACTGACAGGCTCAAGCAACCTACCCGGAAGCAGCGCGGGCCACGCCCATGCTTCCCTATTTGGTCTTGCTCCGGATGGGGTTTACCGTGCCGTCCGCCGTTACCGTGGACGCGGTGAGCTCTTACCTCGCCGTTTCACCCTTACCTGATCCCCTTGCGGGGCCATCGGCGGTCTGTTCTCTGTTGCACTTTCCGTTGCCTTGCGTCTCGCGACTTATAGCACCCAGCCGTTAACTGGCATCCTGCCCTGTGGAGCCCGGACTTTCCTCCCCGTGTTTGCACACGCAGCGATTGCCTGACCGACTTTCCGCCGCCAATTATACCGGCTGCCGGCAAAAGCCTTGCGACAACGTACCCATCAGCCCCTTCGGCTGCTATAGTTTCACCAAAGAACCCGGGAGGAAAAACCATGACAACAAGCCTTGATGCCACCGTGATCCTGGACGGAAGTCCGGTTCCTGCCTTTGTCATCGACGCCCAGCACAAGGTCGTTCACTGGAACGAGGCGCTGGCCAAGCTGACCGGCATTCCTGCCCGCGAGGTGATCGGCACGCACCACCAGTGGCGTGCCTTTTACCGCGCCCATCGCCCGGTGATGGCTGACCTGGTCCTCGACGGAGCAGTCCTTGGCCAACTGGAAAAGTTCTATCCGGGCAAATATCGGCGCTCATCCCTGGTCCAGGGCGCATACGAGGCCGAGGATTTCTTCCCGGCCTTTGGCGAAAAAGGCCGCTGGCTGTCCTTCAGCGCCTCCCCCCTGCGCGATGACAGCGGTGCGGTCATCGGTTGCGTTGAGGTTCTACAGGACATCACCGAACGCAAGGAAATGGAAATCTCCCGCCGGGAAAGCGAACGCCGCCTGGCTGAAATCGTTGCCGGCAGCCCGGTGGCAACCTTCGTTCTCGATGCCGACAGCCGGGTCACCCACTGGAACAAGGCCTGCGAAAAACTGACCAGCGTTGCGGCAGATGAAGTCATTGGACGCAACGAAGCCTGGCGTGCTTTTTACCAATTTGAAAACCGGCGCGTCGTCCTGGCCGAACTGATTGTCCAGCAGGCCAGTGCCGAAGCCATCGCCGCCCACTATGGCGAGCGGGCCAAGCCCTCCAGCCTGATTCCCGGCGCCTGGGAAGCGGAGGACTTTTTCCCCGGCTTTGGCCCGCAAGGCACCTGGCTGCACTTCATGGCAGCGCCGCTGCACGATACCCGGGGCATGGTGGTGGGTTGCATAGAAACCCTCCTCGACATCAGCGACCGGAAAAACGCCAGCCTTGCCGACCACTAGGAAAAAGCGCCCTCTCCGTCAGGCATGAGCCGTTGAGCGCGAACCGGTCCCCCCTTCGATCCCTGGCCAACCCGGCCTCGATCGTCATTTTCGGCGCCAGTCCGATTGCCGAGACGATCGGCGGCGGGCTGACGCGCAATCTGCTGGAAAGCGAATTCCGGGGCCGGGTCCACCTGATCAACCCGCGCCACACGAAAATCGGCGACCGGAGCTGCCACGCTTCCCTGAAAGAAATCGACGGCACGCCGGATCTGGCACT
>CAZHVZ010000086.1:0-11109 GCA_964536245.1 uncultured Rhodocyclaceae bacterium | reverse complement strand
CGAACAGTGCGGACAAAAGCGGGTCAAGGCGGCAGTCATCTATTCCGCCGGCTTCGGCGAAACCGGCCCGGTCGGCCAGGACAAGGAGCAGGAACTGCTGGCCATCGCCCGGCGCTACAGAATTCGCCTGATGGGACCACGCGCCCTGGGTTTCATCCGCCCGCATCTGCACCTCAACGCAACGCCCTTCCTGCGCAAATTTCCGGTCGGCAACCTGGCCCTTGTGTCCCAATCCGGTGCCGTGTGCACCAGTATTCTGGACTGGGCCTTTAACGACGACTTCGCCCTTTCAGCAGTGTTCTCCCCCGGCAACGGCAGCGATCTCAATCTGCCGGAAATCCTCGACTTTCTGGCCTCCGACCCCCGCAGCGAAAGCATCCTGCTCTACCTGGAAGGCATCCCGAACAGCCGCCGCTTCATGAGCTCCCTGCGCGCGGCTGCCCGCACCAAGCCGGTCGTCGTGGTCAAGGCCGGGCGGGCGCCCCTGTCTGCCGGCCTGGCCCACGCCCACAACCTGGCGCCGATCGGCGACGACCTGGTTTTTGATGCCGCCCTGCGCCGTGCCGGCGCCCTGCGCGTGCGCTCCATCGGCGACCTCTTCTCGGCGGCCCGGGCACTGACCACGCCGCGCAAACCCCAGGGCAACCGCCTGGCCATCGTCACCAATGGCGGCGGCCCGGCCATCATGGCCGCCGACACGGCGGCCGAGCTCGGCATCAGTCTGCCCCCCCTGAGTCCGGCCACTCTTGCCGGGCTTCACGAAGGGATTCCGCCATCATGGTCCATGAACAACCCGGTGGACCTGCTCATAGACGCCAGCCCCCAGCGTTTCGCTACGGCCGCCACGGCCTGTCTCGACGATCCTGACGTGGACGGCGTACTGCTCATCCTCTCGCCCAACAGCCTGTTCGACCCGGCGGCCATCGCCGAGGCGGTGATTAGCTGCGCCAGCCAGAGCAGCAAACCCTTGCTCGTCTGCTGCATGGGCGAAGCCTCGGTACGGGATGCCCGCCACCGCCTGAGCGATGCAGGCCTGCCCGTTTTCCGCACGCCTGAGAGCGCGGTGACGGCCTTCTCCTTCATGGCGGAATTCGTTCGCAACCAACAGTTGCTGCTCGAAACACCGGCCTCCCTCTCCACCTACCAGGCGTCAAATGGACCCGCCGCCAGGACGATCGTCGAGGCGGCCTGGGAAAGAGGCAGCAAAACCCTGGGCGCCGACGAAGTGGCGCAAGTACTCGCAGCCTTCCATATCCCGCTCCGGGAAGCCGCCTCGGTCGCCGCTCACCACTGCCAGCAGCTCTCGGTACGCATCCGTACCGACGGCTGCTTCGGACCGGTCATCGAACTTGTTCCCGGCTGCCGGAATCAGGGCAGCAGCGATGCTTGCGCCGTCGTCTTGCCGCCCCTGAACGATCGCTTGATCAACGACCTCTTTCACGACGCGTTCATTGACCGTCTGCTGGGCGCCACCCCGGAGTTGCCGGCAGTCCCCCGCGACCTCTTGCGCCGGCTGCTGCTGCGGATTTCCGAACTGGCTTGTGAGCTCCCGTGGATTGACCACCTGGAAGTCGAACCGTTTCTGGAAGAGGGGCTGGAACCAGGTGTCATCACCGCCGGCATCACCCTGCGCCCGCTCTCGCCAAGCGGCACCCGTTACGGGCACATGGCCATCTGCCCCTATCCGCTGGCCCTCGAAACGGCCTGGCAGAGCAAGGATGGCACTCCCTACCGGGTGCGCCCGATCCGCCCGGAGGACGCTTCCGTTTTCCAGGAGTTTGTCCGCCAGCTCTCCGACCGCTCCCGCTACCTGCGCTTTTTCGGCTCCATGCGGGAACTTCCGGCGCGGCAACTGGCGCGGCGTACACAAATCGACTATGACCGGGAAATGGTCCTTATCGCCGTCCGTCAGGATGAGAAGGGGCTGGAGTCCGTCATTGCCGAAGCTTTTTACGGCGTCCTGGCCGATGGCCAAACCTGCGAATTCGGGGTAGTGGTCGCCGACCACCTGGCTGGCCAGGGGATCGGCTCACGCATCATGAACTGCCTGATGGATGCTGCCAGGGAGAGGGGGATCCGGCAAATGGTCGGCGAAGTCCTCAGCGAAAACGAAGCCATGCAGGGGCTGATGGAAGCCTTGGGTTTTAACGTTTCCCACACCGACGACCCTGAAGTCATGGAACTCCACTACCGACTGTAAGGCCGCGCCGACCTGGGCGGAACTGCCAGGTATCGTCGTAGTACGCAGCCTGCTCGTTCTTCTCGGTGACGCCGGGCACCCCAAGCAGGGGAAGCGGTTGCAAATCCCGGGGCCGGGCGTGCAAGCCGACCGCGAAATCGGCAGCAAGACGCCGGTCGATATCCGACAACTGCGCCTCCGGCGACAGGGAGAGCCAGTCTTCCGGCACTTCGTAGAGAACCGCCTTGGCTGTTAGCCCGCGAAAGGGTGCCAGCAACTGCTCGTAGGTAGCGTGACCGAACACCACAAAGCGCATGCTGCGTTCCAGCTGTGGCCGGCAATCCCAGAACAGCGATTTCCACTGGAAACGACGCACCCGCTCAAGCAAGGCCGGATCGGAAGAAAGGACGACGAGGCCGCATTCGTCAAAATGCGTCATGGCATCCCGGGGGGCGCCCCGCCCTTCGGCGGCAGGGGCCATTTCCCGCCAGTGGCGTGCATTCAGTTCGGACTTGGCACGGGGAAAGGTCAGCCAGACCAGGGCGTTGAAAAAGTCATGCCAGTTCTCCGGTCGGGTTTCCACCTTGCCCAGCTCCCAGACTCTTTGCTCATAGCCCAAGCCATCGGCCAGCGGCGGCACAAAACGCAAGGGCTTACCGCTGTGGGTGGTCAGCCCGGCCCGCTCGGCCAGGGCGGCGACGGCTTCGGTATCCGGATGGGCGGGCAATTTTTCCAGCCAGCGCGCCAATGGCCAGAACAGGGGAGAGGCCAGCACGCCTACTTGCCGACCGGTTTTTCGCTTTCTTCCGGCTGAAAGATCAACTCCCCCTTCTTCTCCAGGAAGGTGCCGATGAATTTCCCGTAATCCGCCGGTTCTTCCTCGATTTTGGCGAAATTGACGCAATTCTGTGTTTCCGTCGCGTACAGCCGCTTGCCGGCACGGACGATGAAGGCGCCCGACTCAACCTGCCAGATTTCAACCTTGGTGGCCGCTGTTCCCGGGCCGATGGCATGCCGCCGCATACAGGCCGGCATGCGGGCCACAACCATGTAGAGATTGACCCGCTTGTCCCAGAAATAGGGCTGTTCACGAATCACGCTCAGAACATGCTCCCGGGTGTTATCCACCTCGTAGGTAGCGCCGTCATTGACACAAGCCGCCAACAGCGGCAGGGCCGCCAGGGACAGTAAGCCGCGCCATCCCCGCATCATTCGCTTACCCACGGCACACCTCCTCAAAGCAGCTTCCAGCCCAGCGCTTCGCCGGCCCGCAGGGGAACCAGCGTGTCGCCATCCAGATAGTCAAATTGCGCCGGAACATTCCAGCTTTCCTTGACCAGCGTAACCTGTTCGTCATTGCGCGGCAAGCCGTAGAAATCGGCGCCGTAAAAACTGGCGAAGGCTTCCAGACGATTGAGCGCGCCGGCCTGCTCGAAGGCCTCGGCGTAGAGCTCGAGGGCGCCATAGGCGGTATAGCAGCCGGCACAGCCACAGGCCGCCTCCTTGGCCAAACGGGCATGGGGCGCCGAATCGGTACCCAGGAAAAACTTCGGATTCCCGGAAACGGCTGCCTCCACCAGCGCCTGGCGATGGGTTTCGCGCTTGAGCACCGGCAGGCAGTACCAATGGGGGCGAACCCCACCCTGGAAAATGGCGTTGCGGTTATAGAGCAGGTGATGGGCTGTGATGGTCGCGCCGACGTTGGCCGGGGCAGAGGCGACGAACTCGGCGGCATCGCGCGTCGTGATGTGCTCCATGACCACCTTGAGTCCGGGAAAACGCTGCACCAGCGGCGCCAGAACGGTATCGATAAAGACCTTTTCCCGATCGAAAAGATCCACTTTCGGATCGGTCACCTCACCATGCACCAGCAAAGGAACCCCGAGCCTCTCCATTTCCGCCAGGGTTCCATAGGCTTTTTCAATGGCGGTCAGGCCGGCATCGGAATTGGTCGTGGCTCCCGCCGGGTAAAGCTTGACTGCCTTGACGAATCCCGAAGCGGCGGCACGGGCGATCTCCTCCGGAGGCGTCTTGTCCGTCAGATAAAGGGTCATCAGCGGTTCAAAGCGCAACCCCGAAGGCAAGGCGGACAGAATGCGCTGACGGTAGGCGGCAGCCTGTTCCACCGTCGTCACCGGCGGCTTCAGGTTGGGCATGATGATGGCCCGGGAAAACTGGCGGGCGGTATGGGGCAGAACAACCGCCAGGGCCTCACCGTCGCGCAGGTGAAGATGCCAGTCGTCGGGGCGGACAAGAGTAATCTGCATACTATTGGTCTCGAAACAGGTTTTCCCGATTTTAGCAGGGCCGCCGGGAGCGCGCCGTGAAATGCTTTCGCCGTCTGCCGACCGTCCCCCTGTACAACCCCGGCGACAAAACTCCGCATTGCCCGAAGAAAATTGCTGCGGCGCACAAATTTTTCCTTGCAATACGCTATACTGAGTCAGCAATCCTTCAACAATCAGATTCCGGAGACAGCCATGTCCATCAATACCGAACAATTCGTAACCGCCAACAAAGCCGCCGTTGACTCCCTCCTGTCCGTAGCCAACACGGCTCTGGCCTCTGCCGAGCGCATCGCCGCCCTCAACCTGAACGCCACCCGTGCCGCCCTCGAAGACACCGTTTCCGGCGTCAAGGCCGCCCTCAACGCCAAGGACCCCAAGGAAGCCCTGTCCATCCAGTCCGCCCTGGCCCAGCCGGCAGTGGAAAAGGCCATTGCCTACTCCCGTTCGGTTTATGAAATCACTGCCCAGACCCAGCAGGAAATGACAAAGCTGCTTGAAGCCCAGTTCGGCGACATCCAGAAATCCATGGCCGGGCTTCTCGAGTCCGCCGCCAAGTCGGCCCCGGCCGGTTCCGAAGGCGCCGTCGCGGCGATCCAGAATGCCATCGCCGCAGCCAATTCCGCTTTCGGCAACATGAACTCGGTTGCCAAGCAATTTGCCGATGCCGCCCAGGCCAACATCGCCTCCGCCACCAAAGCCGTGACCAGCGCCACACTGAAGTCCAAGTAAGCGCTCCAGGCCTCCAGGACAAAAGGCCCTGCGTGCTTCGCAGGGCTTTTTCGTTCACCCCTCCCTATCGCTTCGACTTTACTCTCCGGAAAGAAACGGGTAAAAGCTGCGCCACCCCTGACAGGAGAACCCTATGCCAAAAGAAGAAGATATCGACGCCAAAATTGACAGCTTGCTTGAGGCCGCTCTGGGCGGCCTGACTCCCCAGCAAGCCTTGATTGAAGCCACCCAGGCCGAAACGGCCAAAGTTGAAGAGCGCGCCGCTGCCATTGCGAAGAACCGGGAACGCGCCCTGAAACTACTGGCGGAAATCGAAAAAACGCTGGATTAGGACAGGCGTTTCAGGCCCGCCGGAGCATGGCCGGAAACGGCCTGAGCCGATTGCGACCGGCAAGAATCACCGCTACCATTCCTCGATCTGTTCTTTTCCGACCCCTCAAGGCTTTCCCACAGGAACCGATGGCTCTGATCGACCCCCGCACCCTGCTTCTGGTGGCCAACCTGCTCGGCATGTTGTGCGCCCTGGTGCTCTGGGTTCAAGCCAGGAGCTTTCCCGACGACATCGGCGGATTGCGTGACTGGGCCAAGGCCGTCGTCCTCATCGGCTTCGCCTCCGGACTGGCTTCCCTGCGGGGCATCCTGCCCGATGCGGTAACCATTGTGGCGGCCAGTGGAATGCTTTTACTCTGGCAGCTGCTGTTGCTGGTCGGGCTGCAACGTTACGCCGGCAAGAAGCCCGTTTGGCGCCCCACTCTCGATGGCATCGGTGCCGTGCTCATCGTCATTGCCTGGCTGACCTACGGCTCCCACAACTATCAGGGACGGCTTTTCATCATGTCCCTGGCCCACATCGGCTTTTTCTCCGTCGGCGCCTTTCTCGCCTGGCGGGCCACGCCTGCCGGTTTTGGCAACCGCTTCCTGAGCATTTTTTTCCTGCTCGGGGTGGCGGTCGCAATCTGGCGCATTGCCACCCTGCCGGTCGGAGTTCATGAAACGGATGAACTGTTTGATCGCAACCTGATCCAGCAGGTTTATCTCGGGGTCTTTTCCCTCGGCGTACTGGGTCTGTCGATCGGCTTCATCCTGCTCGCCAACGAGCGTTTGCGGGTCGAGCTGGAATTCATGGCGACCCGCGACCCGATGACCGGGACGTTCAACCGTCGTGCTTTCTACAGCCGGGCCGAAGTCGAGTGGGCACGAAGCATGCGCTCACACCGCCCGCTGGCGGCCATCACATCGGATATCGATTTCTTCAAAAAGGTGAATGACAACCATGGCCACCACATCGGCGATCTGGTGATCAAGGATTTTGCCAGCCGCTCGGCCGGAATGCTGCGCATCCCGGATATTCTGGCGCGTTTCGGGGGCGAGGAATTCGTCATCCTTCTGCCCGATACCGGAATGGCCGAAGCCAAACAGGTCGCCGAACGCATCCGGCGGGAAATCGAACAACAGCGGAACAAGGATCTGCCCCGCTATACGGTCAGCCTCGGGGTCTCGGTGGCCCAGGGCAAAAGCGGACAGGCCGCGACAATCGAAGCCTTGCTGGCCGAAGCCGATGCGGCCCTTTACCGCGCCAAACAGGGCGGCCGCAATCGGGTCGAAGCGTAGCGCCCCCTAGCCGCCGTCCTTCAAGACCAAAGCCCGCTCGTAAAGGGCGTTTTTGGCCATCCCGGTAATCGACGAAGCCAGTTTGGCCGCTTGCTTGACCGGCAAGCCTTCCGCCAGCAATAACTTGAGCACCCGCTCCGCCTCGGCGTCATCGCGGTTGCCGGTCGCTCCCGACACCATGAGGACAAACTCGCCGCGCTGACGGTTGCTGTCGCCCTGTAGCCAGTCCATGGCCTGAGACAGAGGGCAGGCGTGAATGCTCTCGAACATTTTGGTCAATTCCCGGGCAATGACCAGTTGCCGATCGGGCAGAAGGGAAGCCAGGTCGGCCACGGTTTCGAGGATGCGATGGGGGGCTTCATAGAAAACCAGGGCATAGGGCAGGCTGCTCAAGTCCTCCACCACCTGCCGCCGCTGCCCGCCCTTGGCCGGCAAAAACCCGTAGAAGAGAAAATGCTCGTCATCCAGCCCGGCCGCCGACAAAGCAGTAATGGCCGCACAGGCCCCCGGCAGGGGAATGACGCGAAAACCGGCCTGGCGGACCCGAGCCACGATGCGGGCTCCGGGATCGGACACCGCTGGCGTCCCGGCATCGGAAATCAGGGCCACCGGCTCGCCAGCCTGCAAGCGCTCGATGATTCGTCCCGCCGCTTCCTGTTCGTTGTGCTGGTGGGCCGGCAACAGGCGCCCGACAGCCCCCAGCTGTTTGAGCAGGGGCGCGCTGTGCCGGGTATCTTCGGCGGCGATCCAGGGCACGCTCTTGAGCAGCGTTTCCGCACGGCGGGTCATGTCGGCCAGGTTCCCGAGCGGGGTGGCAACGACGTACAATGCAGCAGATTCTTCTGTCATGGAGAGGGGAATGCAGGGAAAGACCAACGATACCACCACCCACCGTGGCCGCGAAGCGGAAAGACTGGCCGGACACTATCTGGAAGGACAGGGCTTGCGGATCGTAGAACGCAATTTCCGGGTGCGGGGTGGCGAAATCGACCTGATTTGCCGGGAAGGCCGCTGCCTTGTTTTTGTCGAAGTCCGCCTGCGCGGCCGCAGCGACTTTGGCGGCGCAGCCGCCAGCATCACCGCGCAAAAGCGCCAGCGCCTCGTCCTCGCCGCCCGCCACTACCTCCAGCGCAGCCCGGAGGCGGATTGCCGCTTTGATTGCATCCTGCTTGAGCGGCTGGACGGAAACGCAATCGAATGGATAAAAAATGCGTTCTCTGCTGACCATTAGCTTGCTGCTCCACGCCCTGGTGGCCAACGCCGAAAGCATGCGCCTGCTGGTGCAAAGCTCGCCCCTGGCCGGTAGCCAGTACTACGCCATGGCGCAATGGTGGTCGCAAATGCGGGTCGGTGACCGTCTGAGCCTGGTCCGGGAAGCGGATAACCGTCACGATGCCCAGGCCATTCGCGTTGAATGGCAGGGTCACCAGCTCGGCTATGTGCCGCGCAGGGAAAACCGCGCCATTGCCGCCGCAATTGATGCCGGCGAAAAGATCACGGCGCGCATTTCTCGCCTGACCGAGCATCCCAACCCCTGGCAACGGGTGGAATTTGAGGTTTTTGTCGAGATGTAGCCGAAAAAACCCGGCTCCCGACCGAACAAATCGTTACAAACCGCCCGGCTCCGGCGGTGCTAGAATCCGGCAACTCATCGCCACGCCAATACGCTCATGGATCTTATCGCCCAAGTCAGCAAGAATTTTGAAGACAGCGCCCACACCAAGCTCGATGCCCTTGAGTTGCTGGCGGCGCCGATTGCCGCCGGGATTGAAGTCATGACCGGCAGCCTGGTCAATGGCGGCAAGATTCTGGCCTGCGGCAATGGCGGTTCGGCAGCCGATGCCCAGCACTTTGCTGCCGAACTGGTCGGGCGTTTTGAGCGGGAACGGCAGGAACTGGCGGCCATTGCCCTGACTACCGACAGCTCCATCCTCACCGCCATTGGCAACGACTACGATTTCAGCCGCATTTTCTCCAAGCAGGTGCGCGCCCTCGGTCACGCCGGCGACGTTCTTCTGGCCATTTCCACCTCCGGCAACTCCGGCAACATCATTGAAGCCATCCATGCCGCCCACGATGCCGACATGCGCGTCATCGCCCTTACCGGTCGGACGGGGGGGCGCATCGGGGAGTTGCTGCGCGATGACGACATTCACCTTTGCGTGCCGGCAGAACGTACCGCCCGCATTCAGGAAACCCACCTGCTGATCGTGCACTGTCTGTGCGACGGCATCGACAGCCTTCTTCTGGGAGTCGAAGAATGAAATTCACCCAATCCATCCTGACCGCCGCGCTGCTTGCCGCTACCCTGCCTGCTCTGCAAGGCTGTGTCACGGCGGTTGTCGGCGGCGTTGCCGCCGGCGCTCTGGCGGTGGCTGACCGCCGCTCGGTAGGCATCCAGACGGAGGACGAAACCATCGAATGGAAGGCTTCCAGCCGGGTCGATGGCCAGATCAAGGAGAAGATTCACGTCAATTACACCAGCTTCAACCGCCGCGTCCTGATCACCGGCGAAGTCCCGAGCGAACAGATCAAGCAGGAAATCGGCGAGATCATCGGCAAGATCGAAAATGTCCAGGGCACCTGGAACGAGCTGACCGTGGCCCCCACCTCTTCCCTCTCGGCCCGCAGCAATGACAGCTTTATCACCTCCAAGGTCAAGGCCCGCTACGTGGACGCCAACCAGTTCTATGCCAACCACGTCAAGGTGGTAACCGAGGGCGGTGTTTCCCACCTCCTCGGCATCGTCAACGAAAAGGAAGCCAAGGCGGCCGTTCAGGTCACGCGGACGACGGATGGCGTTCGCAAGGTGGTCAATGTCCTGGAAGTGGTTCCGGAAGCCGAAACCCGCCGCATTGACGGCGCCCTGTCCGGAAGCAGCAAGAAACCGGCGGCCAGCCAATCCGCTCCGGCCTCCGCTCCGGCCAAAGGCAACCCCTTCGAAACCCCCAGCCCGGCCTACGAAAGCAAGTAGCCGTTCGCAAGGAGTTTTGGCATGGTCCACACCGCCCCCGCTTTCGAGGCCAAAATCTGTCCGCCGGACCAACTGGCCGAGCGGACCGCCGCGCTGCCTCACCCCCTGGTATTCACCAACGGCTGTTTCGACATCCTGCACCGGGGACACGTCACATACCTCTCCCAAGCGGCCGCGCTCGGCACCAGCCTGGTGGTGGCCGTCAATAGCGACGCCTCGGTCAAGCGGCTGGGCAAGGGAGACGATCGCCCGGTCAACACCCTGGCTGACCGCCTGGCCGTAATGGCCGCCCTAGAGTGCGTCGCGCTGGTGACCTGGTTTGACGAAGATACGCCGCTTCAGCGCATCCTCGATTGCCGCCCGGCTATACTGGTCAAGGGCGGCGACTGGCCGGTGGATAAAATCGTAGGCTGCGCCGAGGTCCGCAGCTGGGGCGGCAGCGTGCACTCCATCCCGTTCCTGTACGAAAAATCCACCACCGCACTGCTGGAAAAAATCCGGCGGCTATAAAACCCGGCGAAAACAAGGCGCCCCCCCTGGCGCGCCTTAGTCCGGCAACTATAGAACGACCTGGGTGCCCAGTTCCACCACCCGATTCGAGGGAATTTTGAAGAACGCCGTCGCCGACCCCGCATTGCGGAACATGGCGACGAAAATCTTTTCCCGCCAGAAGGCCATGTCGGACCCCAGCCTCGGAATCAGGGTTTCCCGCCCGATGAAATACGAGGTATCGAGAGAATTGAACTCCAGTCCCGAATCGGCACACAGCTCAAGCGCCTGGGGCACGTCCGGGTCGTCCTTGAAACCGTACTGGATAATGACGCTCCAGAAATTTTCCTTGAGCCTCTTCACTTCCACCCGGTCGATATCCGGCACGTAGGGAACATCGAAAAACTGCACGGAAACCAGCACCACCCGTTCGTGCAGCACCTTGTTATGCATCAGGTTGTGCAGCAGGGCATGGGGAACCCCCTTGGGATCGGCGTTGAGAAACACCGAAGTGCCATACACACGGGTTGGCATGGAGGCCGCCAGAGAATCCAGAAACAGGCTCAATTCAAGGCGTTCACCGTGCAGGCGGTCCGACAGCAACTGGCGCCCCCGTTTCCAGGTGGTCATCAGGATGAAGACCCCCATCCCGGCTACCAGCGGGAACCACCCGCCATCGGGGATTTTCAGGATATTGGCGGCCAGGAATACCAACTCAACGACCAGAAAACAGGAGAACAGGGCGATTGCCCGACCCCAGCCCCAGCCCCAGGTGCGGGCCACGACGACCGTGGCAAGAATGGAGGTGATGACCATGTCGCCGGTCACCGCAATGCCGT
>CAZHVZ010000085.1:0-14281 GCA_964536245.1 uncultured Rhodocyclaceae bacterium | reverse complement strand
GGCCGATCTCGCCGACCGTTACAGCTTCGGCGAACTGCGCGTCTCCCACGAGCAGAACGTCATCCTCGCCGACGTCAGGAAGGCCGACCTTTACGCCGTCTGGCAAGCGGCCCGGGAAGCCGGGCTGGCGACACCGAACATCGGCCTCCTCACCGACATCATCTGCTGCCCCGGGGGCGACCTCTGCGACCTCGCCAACGCCAAGTCGGTACCCATCGCCAAGGCGATCCAGGCCCGTTTCGACGATCTCGACTACCTCTTCGATCTGGGTGAGCTCGACCTCAACATTTCCGGCTGCATGAACGCCTGCGGCCACCATCACGTCGGCCACATCGGCGTCCTCGGCGTAGACAAGAACGAAGCCGAGTTCTACCAGGTCACCCTGGGCGGCCGCCAGGGCAATGACGCCCAGCTCGGCAAGGTCATCGGCCCCTCCTTCGCCGCTGAGGAAATGCCCGACGTGGTGAGCAAGATCATCCAGGTGTATGTGGAAAACCGCCATGCCGACGAGCGCTTCCTCGACACCTTCGACCGCATCGGCGTCGCCCCCTTCAAGGACCGGGTCTACGAAGGCCGCGCCCACGGCAAGGCCAAACAAGCAGAAAGGAAGGTGGCGTAATGGCCCGCATCATCAAGAACGGCGCCGTCATTGACGACCCCTGGACAAGCCTGCAACTGGCCGAAGACGACACCCCGGAAAGCGTGAGCCTGCCGGAGGGCGATGTAATTTTTCCCCTCGCCGTGTGGCAGGCCCGCAAGGCTGAAATCATTGCCCGTCAGCGTCCCGTCGGCCTGCTCCTCGAGGGCCACAGCCCGGTCGAGGACATTGCCGGCGAAACGGCCCACTTTGCCGTCATCGCCATCCATTTCCCCAAGTTTGTCGATGGCCGGGCCTATTCCGCCGCCGCCCTGCTGCGCCAGCGCGAGGCTACCGGAACGAACTGCGGGCGGTTGGCGATGTGCTGCACGACCAGCTTTTCTATATGCAGCGCGTCGGCTTCGATGCCTTCGCCCTGCGCGATGACAAATCGGCTGAGTACGCCATCGCCCAAGGATTTACCACCTTTAGCGAAACTTACCAGGCGTCCACCGATCAGACACAACCCTTTTTCCGCCGCCGCGCTGCCTGAGATTTGCCATGATTCCCAGTATGCTCAACATTTCACCGGAACTGGCCGCCAGCGTTGCCGGAAAAACGGAAAAATCCGCTCTCCTGCTGGCCCAGATCGCCGGTGACTGGTCCCCCGCCTGCTTCGCCAACAGCCTGGGCGCTGAAGACATGGTGCTGACCGACCTGATCGTCAAATCCGGCCTGCCCATCGAAATATTCAGTCTGGATACCGGCCGTCTGCCGCTCGAAACCTATGACCTGATGGCGGCAGTGCAAAAGCATTATGGCCTCAAGCTCAAGGTGTTTTTCCCGCAAAGCGAGGCGGTGGAAAACCATGTGCGCATGAACGGCATCAACGCCTTCTACGAATCCATTGAACTGCGCAAGGCCTGCTGCCACGCCCGCAAGGTGGAGCCGCTGCAACGCGCCCTGGCCGGCAAAAAAGCCTGGATTACCGGCTTGCGGGCCGAACAGGCGGCGACCCGGGTCGGCCTGCCGGTGCAGGAATTCGACCAGGGCAACCAGCTCGAGAAATTCAACCCCCTCGCCGAGTGGAGTGAAAAAGAAGTCTGGGCCTACCTCAAGCACCACGCTGTCCCCTACAACGCCCTGCACGACAAGTTCTACCCGAGCATCGGCTGCGCCCCGTGCACCCGCTCCGTCACGCCCGGTGAAGATGTACGCTCCGGACGCTGGTGGTGGGAAGCGCCGGAATCCAAGGAATGCGGGCTGCACGTCAAGAAAGCGTGATTCTCTGACACAAGCACTTTGCTGCGGCGCAGCAAAGTGCTAATCTCTCGCTCAAACAATTCTGGTTTAAGCGAGAAGCAGCATGAGTGAACTTGATCTCAAACGGTTTTTTCTTGAGCAGGTACGTCTGTTCGAGAGCTTTTCCGCCGACAAGGTGGAAGAAATCGTCCTCAAATCCAAGCTGGCCACTTTCGAAGGCAACGAAGCCATTCTCGAATGCGGAGACGAAGGCCGTTCCATGGGCATCGTCATCAGCGGTCATGCCGAAATATCCATGGCTGACAACACCGGAACCCGGGCCGTCATCAGCCAGCTCGGGCCGGGTGATGTTTTCGGCGTCATGTCCCTGCTCACCGGCGATCGCATCGTCGCCGATGTCATCGCCGGCAACCGCTGCCTTGTCCTGACCATCCCGCAGGAAGTTTTCAACGCCCACATCCTGACCAATCCCAAGGCCATTGGCTACCTGTCGCGCCTGCTGGCCGACCGCACCCGGGCCATGACGATGGATATCCGTACTGCCCAGGCCAATGCCCTGAGCAAGTCGGACGATCCTTACGCCCTGTCCCTGCATACGGAAACCCGTGGCAAGATCCTGGCCCTCAATGTCGGCGTCAGCCAGATTCACTTCGGTATTTACGACACCCACGATACCGGCGCCGATATACACGGCATTATCGACAACGCCGACAGTCGCGTGGCCCGCATCAGCGTCATGGTCGGTCCCCAGGTCAAGCGCCAGGAACGGGCGCCTTTCCCGCTCTGCGACCTGTTCAAGGTGATGCAGGAATCTTCGCTCCTGCTCGGTAAAGACTTTGCCTTTTACCCCCAGGACGTGACCGCCATTGGTCACCGGGTAGTGCATGGCGGCAGCAAATTCTCCAGCTCGGTCGTTATCACGCCGGCGGTGATTGCCGATATCGAATCCCTTTCGATCTTTGCCCCGCTGCACAATCCCGTGAATGTGGACGGCATCCGCGAGGCCATGCAGCAGTTCCCCGGCGTGCCTCACGTCGCGGTCTTCGATACCGCTTTCCACCAGACCCTGGCCCCCTACGCCTATCTCTATGGCCTGCCCTACGATCTGTACAAGCAGGATGGCATCCGTCGCTACGGTTTCCACGGCACCTCCCACCGTTATGTGTCGCTAAAGGCTGCCGAAGTCCTGAAACGCCCTCTGGGAGAGCTGGAAATCGTCTCCTGCCACCTCGGCATCGGGGCTTCCCTGTGTGCCATTGACCATGGCCGCTCGGTGGACACCACCATGGGCATGACGCCGACCGATGGCCTGATCATGCCCAGCCGCTCCGGCAGCATCGATCCGGCGGTGATGATCCATCTTCTGGAAAACCACCGGCTGTCGCCGACCCAGCTCTCCAATCTGATCAACACCGAAAGCGGTCTCAAGGGAATTTCCGGAATTTCCAGCGATATTCACGAGATCGAAGCCGCCGCCAGCGACGGCCATCACCGCGCCCTGCTCGCCCACAAGGCCTTCTGCTACCAGGTGCGCAAGAATATCGGCGCCTACGTGGCCGCCATGGGCGGTATCGACGTTCTCGCCTTTACCGGCGACATCGGTGAAACCAGCTCCACCGTGCGCAGCCTGGCCTGCCAGAGCCTGGGCTACATGGGAATCAAGCTGGACGAGGAAAAGAACCGCAATCTCGGCCCCCTCAATTCTCACGCGGTCATTTCCGCTGACGATTCGCCGGTCACCATCCTGGTCATTGCCAACGACGATGAACGCCTGATTGCCTGGGAAACCCTGCGCGCCATTGAACGCAACCAACTCCTGCTGGAAGCCAAGGCGGAAGAAACGGCGCCTATTCCCATTGAAATCTCGGCCCATCATGTGCATCTCTCCCAGGCCGATGTGGAGAAGCTCTTCGGTCCCGGCCATCAGCTCACGCCGGAACACGAGCTGTCCCAGCCCGGCCAGTACGCCTGTGCGGAAAAAGTCCATCTCATCGGCCCCAAGGGGCGGATTGCCAACGTCCGCGTCCTGGGGCCGACACGCAAGGAAACCCAGGTGGAAATCGCCATGACCGAGCAGTTCAAGGTCGGCATCCAGCCTCCCATCCGCCAGTCGGGGGACTTGGCCAACACGCCGGGCATCACCCTGGAAGGCCCCTACGGCACCAGCGCCATCGAACGGGGGGTGATCTGCGCTCAGCGCCATATCCACATGACGCCGGAAGACGCCATGCGCTTCCGGGTGCGCGACAACTATGTCGTCCGGGTACGCATCGAAGGCGAGCGGGAACTGATCTTCGGCGACGTGGTAGTCCGGGTCAATCCTGCTTTCCGGCTGGCCATGCATATCGACACCGATGAAGGCAATGCCGCCAATATCCGCACCGGTATGCTCGGCTATATCGAGGAAATCCAGAACCGGCATTAACCCTCCGGCCTGAAACACTGTTTTTGAAGGTTCAACACCGATGACTTTTGCTTCCCTGGGCCTGATGCCCTCCCTGCTCAGCGCCCTGGAAGCCCTCGGCTACGCAAGCCCGACGCCGGTACAAACCCAGGCCATCCCGCCGGTGCTCAAGGGGCGTGACCTGATGGCCGCTGCCCAGACCGGCACCGGCAAAACCGCCGGCTTCGCCCTGCCCCTGCTACAGCGCTTGTCGTCGGAAGGCCCGCCGGTCGGCAGCAATTCCGTACGCGCCCTGGTGCTGGTCCCGACCCGCGAACTGGCGGAACAGGTCCACCAAAGTTTCAAGGCCTATGGTCAGCACCTGCCCCTGCGCACCTATGCCGTTTATGGCGGTGTCAGCATCAATCCGCAAATGATGAAGCTGCGCAAGGGAATCGATGTCGTCGTCGCCACCCCCGGACGCCTGCTCGACCTCTACCGGCAAAATGCCATCAAGTTCAGCCAGCTCCAGACCCTGGTCCTCGACGAAGCCGACCGCATGCTTGACCTCGGCTTTGCCCGCGAGCTGGATGCGGTCTTCGCCACGCTGCCCAAACGCCGGCAAACCCTGCTCTTTTCCGCCACCTTCTCCGATGCGATCCGCAGCCTGGCCAATTCCCTTCTCCACGATCCGGTCATCATCGAAGCCAGCCCGCGCAACATGGCTGCCAGAAGCGTCAAACAGTGGGCCGTTCCGGTGGACAAAAAGCGCAAGCCCGAGCTTTTCCTGCATCTGCTCAAGAAAAATCGCTGGGGTCAGGTGCTGGTTTTCGTCAAAACCCGCAAAGGGGTCGAGCAGCTGGTGGAAACCCTGCTCAATCTGGGGATCAGCGCCGATTCGATCCACGGCGACAAGCCCCAGCCGGCCCGCCTGCGCGCCCTGGAACGCTTCAAGGCCGACGCCGTACAAATTCTTGTGGCCACCGATGTCGCCGCCCGGGGGCTTGATATTGACGACCTGCCGCAGGTGGTCAATTTCGACCTGCCCATCGTCGCCGAGGACTACATCCACCGTATCGGCCGCACTGGCCGGGCCGGTGCCAGCGGTGAAGCGATTTCCCTCGTCTGTGCCGATGAAGCTCCCCTGCTGGCGGCCATTGAAACGCTCACCCGGCAAACCCTGGAACGATTTGAAGAAGCAGGTTTTGAACCGGACCACCGGGTTCCCCTGAGCAACGCTGCGGGCCAGCTGGTCAAGAAACCGAAGAAGCCCAAGATCAAGGCTGGCGGAAGCTCGGCAAAGCCCTTGCCGGGTAACTGGGTCGGTTTTGACACGCCCGGCACCAGCACCGGGCGCAGAAGAACCAAAGCCGGCGGTGCAAAATCTGCCGGCAAGCCGCGCCAGCGCTGAACAGGCGCCGCCGGCTCTCTACCCGCCGCGCCCCGGCTCCCGACCGGGCAGCCATTTGACAAGGGTGCTGAACAGGGCGTCCGGGTCCACCGGCTTGGCGATGAAATCGTTCATCCCGGCATCGAAACAGCGCGTCTTGTCTTCCACGAAAGCGTTGGCAGTCATCGCCAGAATCGGAATATCGGCGCCATTCGGCATCAGTCGGATATGCCGGGTCGCCTCCAGGCCATCCATACGCGGCATCTGCATGTCCATGAGAATGACATCGTAGGTTTGGGCAGCCACCCGCTCCAGAGCCTCGATTCCATCTTCGGCATAGTCGATGACCAGACCGACATCATGCAACAGCTCCCGGGTCACCTCGCGATTGACCATCTCGTCCTCGACAAGCAGTATCCGGCACCCCAGATGATCCCTGAGAAGAATGGATTCGGCGGAATCTCCCGAAGGGGTGCCAGGCGCACCCGGCGATGCACCTCCTTTGCGGAGTCGTGCCGTGAAATGGAAGGTACTGCCGACTCCGGGTGTGCTGTCCACACCAACGCTTCCTCCCATCAGTTCCACCAGCTTGCGATTTATGGCCAGGCCAAGGCCGGTCCCGCCGTATTTGCGGGTAATCGAATTGTCAGCCTGCTCGAAAGCCGAGAACAGCTTGCTCACCGTGTCCGGCGCAATGCCGATACCCGTATCCTGAACCTCGAAATGGACCAGAACACTGTCCTGGGCGTCCTCGACCATCCTGGCACGCAGAGTGACAGACCCGGTTTCGGTAAACTTGATGGCGTTGGTGGCATAGTTCAGCAACGCCTGCTGCAAGCGGGTAGGATCACCAAGCAAGTGGTAAGGCGGCGGCTCGGTTTCGACCATGAGTTTGAGGTTTTTGGCCTTGGCCCGCTCAAGGAGCATGGACACCACGTTGGACACCACGGCGCCGATGCTGACCGGCGCGTCCTCCAGAGAGAACTTGCCGGCCTCGATCTTGGAAAGGTCGAGAATGGCGTTGATGATTTCCAGCAGATGCTGCCCCGCCCCTTCAATCTTGTCCAGCCGCTCCACCTGCTGGGCCGGCACGCCGGAACGCCGGATCAGGTGGGTCATGCCGGTAATGGCATTGAGAGGAGTCCGGATTTCATGACTCATATTGGCCAGAAAAGCGCTCTTGGCCACATTGGCGGCCTCGGCGGCCTCCTTGGCCTGCAATAGCGCCAGTTCCGCCTCCTTGTGCCGGGTGATGTCGCTCAGGAAGGAGATGAAACGCGCCGGTGCATTGTCGCTGGCCGGCAGGTAGTGGAGAACCACCGAGACGGGAATGATTCGACCGTCCTTTGTCCTGTTTCTGGACTCGAACCGGGAGCTTCCGTCGTGGCGTAATCCTAAAGTCTGCTCCTTGAAGCTTTGGCTGCTCAGGCTTGGGTCAATATCCGGCACCCCCAGACACGACAACTCTTCCACCGTATAACCGAGCATTTCTGCCGCCGCCTGATTGACGTAGAGGAAGCGGCCGGTTTCGACGTCCACCCAGTGAATGCCGATCCCCACACTATCCATGGCGAACTGGGTGTCCAGCAACTGCCGGTTGGCGTCTTGCAGGTCGGCGGTGCGTTCCTTGACCTCTTCCTCCAAACGTATCTGATATTGCCTGAGTTTTTCCTGGGCCAGTTTGATTTCGGTAATGTCCCGGGTAATGGACAGAATACACGGCAGGCCATCCAATTCCATGAACGAAGCGGACATCAAGCCCCAGACCAAGCCGCCATTTTTTTTACGGAAGCGGGCCTCAAGGTTGCGATAACCTCCGTCGCGGTGTAACGCATCCACCAGTCGTTGACGGTCAGCGGTATCCACCCAGATGCCAAGCTGGACAGAGGTAAACCCGATCACCTCGTGACGCTCATAGCCCATGATGTCAAGAAAGGCCTGATTGACCTCAAGGTACCTCCCATCCGCCAGGACATTGATATTCACCGCATCCAGACTGGTTTCAAAGGCAGTCCGGTAACGCCTCTCGCTCTGGGCAAGAATCTCCCGTGCCTGGACACGTTCGCTGATATCCCGACAAGAACCGTAAAGATTGCCGTCCGGCAGCACTATTGCATTCAGCTCAACGGGGACCAGGCTTCCATTTTTGCGTTGAAGCCGGAACTCCATGCGCACCTGGCCGTCCTTCTTCAAGCGCTCGAGTCCAGCAAGGGACTCCGCCAGTTCTTCCTTGGGAGTGATATCGGCGATCTCCATCCGCAGCAGTTCATCGGCGGTGTAACCGAGAAGCACCGAGGCTTGCCGATTTACGTAGTTATAGCAGCCACGCTGATCGGCAATAAACACGGCATCAGGGGCTGCATCAAGCACTTTTCTCAACCGGGCATCGCTCTCCTCAACGGCCTTCTGCTTGGCCAGGACACGCATTCGCTCACTGAATACGCTGAAAATAAAGCCGGTAGCGAGAAAGCCGCCAATCGAAATGAGAAAACGCGGGCTGTCCAGCACCCAGGAAAAGCGAGGAGGAATAAAGGCGTACCACACCAGAGCAGTGGACAACAGCGTGGCGGCAATCCCGCCGTGCATTCCCGCCAGCAGCGCAGAGAAGAAAACCGCAGGATAAAACAGGAACCACGCATAGGGGTTGATGAAATCCCAGAGCAGCCACTGCAAGCAGAACGTGCACAGCGGGATGGCGATGGCAAATACCATGCGTGAAGCGTAGGAAGACGGGAGTTGCATTGCCATGCTCTCGGTTTCAATAGGGTCGGCGGGCGAATTATGGCACTCCGCAGCAAAAGACTGAACCGGCATCTGCCCTTTGCCGGATTGAGGGCACACAAGAAAATTGCCCCGCGCTTTGAATTTTACCCCCCGGCCGGCACCCAATGCAGATCGGCCATAAGCTTTGCGCAGCCCGGCTCCTCGCTGCGACGCTGGCCTGCCATTTCAGACTGTGGCGAGAAGGTACTGTTCCAGATCCTGATCGTAGTCGACCAGGTGCGCGGAAAGAGTGGAGAAAACCGCACCGATTCCCTCGATAGCAAGGATTCCATCGCCATTTTCCGAAAACACGAAGCGAATGGCTTTCAATTTCTCTGCAATATCCAGATGCGCACGCATGTGCGCCTGCCTATGCTCCCGTGGCACGTCATCGCCCATGCAGGCGGACTCCACCAGATTGTGGCGCAGGGTAACATCAACAAAGGTTCGTATCAGTTGATCGAGGTTGTCGTGGCAGAGAACCCGCTGGTTAGCCGGGCAATGGTCACAACTGACCGCCGCCTCACTCTTCCCGCACAGAGCCTTGATCTGGTGCATCAGATCCACCATGTAGCGATGATCCTGGCGTAATTTGGCAACCAGCTGTTCGCGATCTGAACTCATTTTCCTGCCTCTCAAACTGGCTTGCTGGCCGTACCGCCGGGGTGTCGAATGGGCAAAATATCCGACCTATTTGATCAGGTATTCAGACTAATACGCTCCACCGCCAAGGTCAAGGTTTACTATGAAGCCCCTCCGGACATGCCCTTCTCCCGCCCGCTCTGCCGCCCATCCCTCCTTTTCCTTGCAGTTGGCGTAAACTCCGCCCCGCAGCATTTCCTCACCCCCTTTGGCAGGATGCCCGATGCAGACTGAACACTTTATTCCGGGCAAAGATGCCTCCCTTGAACACTCCATTTCCTCCATGCAGGCCAAGCTGGCGGCGAGAGGATTTGATATTGAAGAATGCTCCTGGCTCAACCCGGTGGACAGCCTGTGGTCGGTGCATCTCCGCAACCGGGCCTGCCCCCTGATGTTCACCAACGGCATGGGGACCAGCCGATTGGCGGCCCAGGCCAGCGCTCTGGGGGAGTTTTTCGAGCGGCTGTCCTGCAACGATTTCTGGAGCCACATCTATCTGGGGGAACAGCTTGCCAACCGGGATTTCACCCATTATCCACGGGAACGCTGGTTCCCCCTGCCGGCTGATGGCGCCTGGCCGGAAGGGTTGCTCACCCCGGAATTGCAAGCCTTCTACAACCCGGACGGCAGCATCCCGGCCGAAGCGCTGGTGGACATGAATTCCGGCAACGGCGAACGGGGCATTTGCGCCCTTCCCTATCTTCGCCAGAGTGACCAGGCCGAGGTCTTCTTCCCGGTCAATCTCATCAGCAACCTCTATGCCAGCAATGGCATGTCGGCCGGCAATACCCAGGCCGAGGCCCGCGCCCAGGCCCTGTCGGAAATCCTCGAACGCCACGTCAAGTTCAAGGTGATTGCCGAAGGCCTTTGCCTGCCGGATGTCCCGGAAGAGGTGATCGCCCGTTACCCCGGTATTGCCGCCGGGATTGCCGGACTGCGGAGCGCCGGTTTCGGAGTTCTGCTCAAGGATGCCTCCCTCAGCGGCCAATATCCGGTGCTCTGCGTCACCTTGCTCAACCCCCACGACCAGGGCGTTTTCGCCAGTTTCGGCGCCCATCCGCGCTTTGAAATCGCCCTCGAACGTGCGTTCACCGAACTACTGCAGGGCCGCAACCTGGAAGCCCTGGACGGCTTCCCGCCGCCCGGTTTCGACCTGGACGAAATCGCCAGCGCGCCGAATATCGAAACCCACTTCGTGAACTCCAGCGGCATCATCAGCTGGCAGTTCCTGCATGAAGCCCCGGATTTCCAGTTTGCCGACTGGAACTTTACCCACACCACCGCCGACGATTACGCCTGGCTCTGCCAGCGTATGGAAGCCGACGGTTATGATCTCTACATCGCCGACTTCGAGCATCTCGGCGTGTACGCCTGCCGCATCCTGGTTCCCGGCATGTCGGAGATTTATCCGATTGACCGTCTGCAATGGGAGAACAACAGCCACGGCAATATCGTCCGCCCGGCCATTCTCCATCTCGCCGAGCTGGACGACGAAGAGTGCGGTGACCTGCTCGACACCCTGAACCAGCTCGACATCGCCGACGAATGCCCGGTAGCAGCCCTCATCGGCC
Organism: uncultured Rhodocyclaceae bacterium; assembly: GCA_964536245.1. Taxonomy (GTDB): domain Bacteria; phylum Pseudomonadota; class Gammaproteobacteria; order Burkholderiales; family Rhodocyclaceae; genus CAZHVZ01. Next base: position 3,692 of record CAZHVZ010000085.1, on the reverse strand, counting down.
TCGCTCCGGACCCCGGCACCCTGTGGGCCGACCTGCGGGTAGGCGAACTGAAAACCCTGCTTGCCCTGGCCGCCGGCGACATGGAAGCGGTCAAGGAAGGCTGCGAATGGATACGCCAGTTCGAGCAGCTGGACCCTGCCCGCCGCCGCACCTACCACTGCATTGAAACCCTCCTCGCCATGGACGACCCGGATGCCTACGAAGCCGCCCTGGTGGGACTATTCGGCGACGAAACCCTGGATCAGGCGACCGACCTCATCGACGGCGACTTGCGCTTCTTCGGGCTGCGGTCGCCGGGCCTGAATCTGGAGGGCTGCGACCTGCACCAGCGCCTGCTCAAGGAGTACGAAAAGGTCCACGCCTGAAACAAAACCATGACGGGGAGGAAGGGCAGGCAAAACACGCCTGCCCTTCTATTACAAAAGGCGTATAGTTCTCTATTAGGGAGTGTGCATTGTGCGCACAGGATATGGCGACACGTACTGAAAAAAGCTTCGGCCTTGTACGGTTCACCTCAAAACGTCATGAAACAGAATATTCGCCTCCGCTCGTTACTGACGGCAATTCTTGTCGGATCAAACCTTCTGGTCTTTGTTCTCTCCGGAATTTCCCTGCACAACACTCGGCAGCAGCATATCCATCAGGCTGAGACCCATACCCAGAACATTGCCAAAGCCGTAGACCAGAGCCTTTCCGGCAGTATCGAAAAAATTGATCTGGCTTTGCGAACCGTGGCCGACGAATTGCAACGCCAGCTTGCGGCAGGCGGAATTGACGAGTCGGCGATGGCCGCCTTTATCGCACGTCAGGAAAGCCGTTTGCCGGAGGTTGAGGCCTTCCGGATATCCGATGCCGATGGTTTGGTCATTCTCGGCAAGGGGCTGAACAAAGCGGACGGTATCCGCTGGACAGACCGCGACTATTTCATATACCACCGGGATCACACGGATCAGATACTGCAAATTTCCAAACCGGTGATGGGCCGTGTCGCCAAAAAACACATAGTCGGTTTTTCTCAGCGCTATAACACCCCCGATGGCCGCTTTGCCGGGGTCATTTCCGCACCCATTGCCGTGAGCCACTTCAGTGAGTTGCTGTCCCGCTTCAATATCGGCGCCTACGGCACCATTGTCTTGCGCGATGCCGACCTTGGCCTGATTACCCGTTTTCCGCCCCTGCCCGACAAAGCAGTCGGCCAGATCGGAAACAGCGCGGTCTCCCAGGAACTCAAGGAAATCGCAAAATCCGGCGTACCTTCAACCACTTACTTTACCGCCACATCGGCTGACGGCTACCAACGGGTGGTCAGTTTCATTCGCTTGAGCAAGGCTCCCATGGTTTTTATCGTCGGTGCCGCCAGCGAGGATTATCTTGCCGGATGGTCCGCCGAAGTCACCAAGACATCGGCCTTGGCTCTGGGCTACCTGCTGCTTTCGGGCATTCTTGGGGGGTTCCTTTTCCGCCTCCTCCGGGAAGCGGAAACCAGTGCGCGAGCCCTGGCCGAGCGGGAGCTGCGCCTCAAAACCATTATCGACAACGAACCGGAGTGCATCAAGGTGGTGGACCGGGAAGGCCGCCTGATCGAGATGAATCCGGCAGGACTGGCCATGATCGAGGCGGATTCGCTGGAACAGGTTGCGATGCAGCCGGTCCTCAACCTGATCGCGCCCGAATGCCGGGATGCCTTTTCCGCCATGCATGACCGCGTCATTGCCGGCGAAACAGTGCGCATGGAATTTGAAGTTCTCGGCCTCAAGGGGGGCCGCCGCTGGCTGGAAACCCATGCCGTCCCGATGCGAGATCACGAACAGACCCTGCATCTGGCCATCACCCGGGACATCACTCAAGGCAAACAGGCCGAAGCCGAACTTCAGGAGCATCGCCAGCATCTCGAAAAACTGGTGGAAGAGCGCACCACCGCCCTCCTGCAAACCGAGGCGAGAGCCAGCCACATTGTTCAATCCAGCGCCGACGGACTTTACGGGGTCGATGCCGGGGGCTTCATCACCTTCATCAATCCGGCCGCCTGCGAACTGCTCGGCTACCGTGCCGAGCAGGTCATTGGCCGCCATGGCCATACCCTGCTCCACCACAGCAAACCCGACGGCAGCCCCTACCCGCTGGCGGAATGCCCCAGCCACAGCGCTCTGGAGTTCGGGCACATGGTTCGCGTGGACGACGAGGTCTATTGGCATGCCGATGGTCACCCGGTTCCCGTCATGTATGCCATCCATCCGATCATGCAGGATGGCAAGGCAAACGGCGCCGTCATCAGTTTTGTCGATATGAGCGAGCAACGGGCGGCTGCCCAGGCCAGGGAACGAGCCCTCATTGCTGCGGAAAACCTGGCCCGGGTGAGGAGCGAATTCCTCTCCAACATGAGCCACGAAATTCGCACCCCCCTCAATGGCGTGCTGGGCTTTGCCGAAATCGGCTTGAGAAATCACCAGAACAGCGAAAAGGCCAGGGAAGCCCTGAGCAAGATTGTCCTTTCCGGAAAACGTCTGCTCGGCGTCATCAACGACATTCTCGATTTTTCCAAAATGGAAGCCGGCAAGCTGACCATTGAAGAGACTGAGGTCTCCATCCATGAAGTCATCGAACACGCTCTGGAACTGGTCCGCGACCGGGCCGGGGCGAAACAGCTGGCCTTGCACACGGAACTCGCGCCAGACCTGCCGAAGACCTGTCTCAGCGACCCCTTGCGCATGGGACAGGTGCTGCTCAACATTCTGGCCAACGCCATCAAATTCACCGAACAAGGCCACGTCAATCTTGCCGTTTTCTGCCAGGACAAGCAGTTGGTATTTCGCATCACCGATACCGGCATCGGCATGAACGAAGCCCAACTGAGCCAACTATTCACCCCCTTCCAGCAAGCGGATGCTTCTGCCACACGCCGCTTTGGCGGCACCGGACTGGGACTGGCCATCAGCAAGCACATTCTCGATCAGATGCATGGCAGTATCCGTGTGGACAGCCACCCCGGCGTTGGAACCAGCGTCGAGTTCCATCTCCCCTTCATGCCCTTGAGCCATCCCCTTGCGGCACAAGCGAGCACACCGGCTGACCGGCGCAAGGATCGGCCGAAAAAGCCATTGGCAGGCATTTCCATACTCGTCGCCGAAGACGAAATCATCAACCAGGAAATTCTCAAGGACAACCTGATGGAGGATGGTGCCAGGGTTGTCATGGTGAGCAATGGGAAGGAAGCACTCGATCGCGTTATCGAGGGCGGCCGGGATGCCTACGACATCGTCCTGATGGATATTCAAATGCCGGAAATGGACGGATTTGAAGCGGCTCGCCGCATCCTGGAGCTGATTCCCGACATGCCAATCATTGCCCAGACAGCACACGCCTTCAGCGAGGAGAGGGAGCGCTGCCTGGCTGCCGGGATGATCAGCCATATCGCCAAGCCCATCAACCCGGACGATCTGGTCGCCGTAATCCATCAGAACCTTGCCGCCGGGCAGGAAGCGGCTCTCTAACACCTCCCCGTCGCTCACCGAACGGACAGAACCAACCACCCCGCCAGCAAAGGCAATATGCGTTTTTGTAATAACAAGATGCGCACTTGTTCTTAATCGAATATTAAGCTCTTGCTACAATAGCGGGAAATCAACATCCCTCCGGATACCCCCGCAATGACCTCAAGCCCCCACGGCAGCACACCAAAAACGACGCTTAGC
>CAZHVZ010000084.1:12659-14479 GCA_964536245.1 uncultured Rhodocyclaceae bacterium | reverse complement strand
ATCCTGCTCGCCAAGGGCCGCCTGGTTAACCTCGGCTGCGGCACCGGCCATCCGAGCTATGTGATGTCCTCGTCCTTCGCCAACCAGACCATCGCCCAGATCGAGCTGTGGACGGAAGCGCAGAAGGGGTCCAACAAGTACCCGGTTGGCGTCTACACCCTGCCCAAGCACCTTGATGAAAAGGTTGCCCGCCTGCAATTGAAGACGCTCAACGCCCAGTTGTCCGAACTGACCGACGAACAGGCCGCCTACATCAACGTCCCCAAGGAAGGCCCGTACAAGGCCGACCACTACCGTTATTAAAAAGGCACATATGGCCCGGCTGCTCCTCGTCTGGCTGCTGAATGCGGTATCCCTGCTCGTGGTAGCCCAGTTGCTGCCGGGCGTGGCGGTGCATTCCTTCGGCGCCGCACTGGGGGCGGCTGTCCTGCTCGGGCTGGTCAATGCCGTACTGCGCCCCGTGCTGATTCTGCTGACCCTGCCGGCAACGGTACTGACCCTCGGTCTGTTCCTCTTCGTCATCAACGGCTGCATGTTCTGGCTGGGCGGTTCGATCATCGAGGGGTTTGTCGTTTCCGGCTTCTGGTCCGGCCTGTTCGGCGCGCTGCTTTACAGCCTGATTTCCTGGGCACTGAGCAGCCTGTTGGGCGAGAAAAAAGCGAACGGCTGACCGTGAAATCCTTTCATCGCCGCACTTCCCGGCCCGCTGTTATCGCCGCCGAGGCCCCCCCGCCGCCCCGGCAGCGGGTCGGGGTTCGTCTTGACGCGCTGCTCGTCGAACAAGGACTGGTGCCGTCGCGTACGGCAGCCAGGCGGGTGATCGAAGCCGGGCGGGTGATGCACGACGGAATCCCGCTTCTCAAGGCCGCTTGTGAGCTTCCCCGGGAGGCCCGGCTGGAAGTATTGCCGGATGACGACGATCGTTTCGTATCCAGGGGCGGCCTCAAACTGGCCGGGGCGTTGGCCGCCAGCGGCCTGTCCGTGTCGGGCAAGTGCTGCCTTGATGTCGGGCAGTCTACCGGCGGCTTCACCGATTGCCTGTTGCAGTCCGGTGCCCGGCGGGTAGTGGGAGTCGATGTCGGGCACGATCAGCTGCATTCCCGGCTGCGCTGCGATTTGCGGGTAATCGGGCTGGAAGGGATCAACTGCCGGGCGCTGAACCGGGATGATCTGGCGGGCGAACTGCCGAGGGACGGGTTTGACTTGATCGTCGGCGATGTGTCCTTCATTTCCCTGACGCTCATTCTCCCCCGGCTGCCGGATCTGTTGGCAACGGGTGGGGATATGCTGCTCCTCGTCAAACCGCAATTCGAAGTCGGCCCCCAGGGCATCGGCAAGGGCGGAGTGGTGCGGGATGCAACGCTCTACTGCGAGGTTGAAGCCAAATTACGCGGGGCCGCCGCACAATGCGGATTGACCGTGGCGGGCTGGTTTGACAGCCCGATTACCGGCGGTGACGGAAACCGAGAATTCTTTATCTGGTTGAACAAATGAATACCGAACTATCCATCGAATTTTTCCCGCCCCAGCCGCCGGAAGGCATTGAAAAGCTGCGGGCCACCCGTGCCAAACTGGCAGCATTGAACCCGGCGTTTTTTTCGGTCACCTTCGGTGCCGGAGGTTCCACCCGTGAGCGCACTTTTTCCGTGGTCAAGGAGATTGCTGCCGAAGGCTTCAATGCCGCGCCGCATTTGTCTTGCATCGGCTCCACCCGGCAAGGGATTCGTGAAATTCTGGAGGATTACCGGGCCGCCGGCATCCGCCGTATCGTCGCCCTGCGCGGCGATCTGCCCTCCGGTACGGCGGAGGCGGGCGAATTC
>CAZHVZ010000084.1:2444-12649 GCA_964536245.1 uncultured Rhodocyclaceae bacterium | reverse complement strand
TACGCCAACGAACTGGTGGAGTTCATCCGGGCCGAAACCGGCGACTGGTTCAGTCTGGAGGTGGCAGCCTACCCGGAATGGCACCCCCAGGCGAGAAGCCCGAAAGAGGATCTGGAAGCGTTCGCCCGCAAGGTGAAGGCTGGCGCCAACTCGGCCATTACCCAGTATTTTTACAATGCCGACGCCTATTTCCACTTTGTCGATGAAGCCCGTGCTTTGGGAGTCGAGGTGCCGATCATCCCCGGCATCATGCCGATTGCCGGCTTCTCCAAACTGGCCCGTTTTTCCGATGCCTGCGGCGCCGAACTGCCGCGCTGGATGCGCCGCAAATTCGAGAGTTACGGCGACGATACCGACTCCATCCGTGCTTTCGGTCTGGATGCGGTCACCGAGCTGTGCGAACGCCTGCTCAAGGGTGGAGCGCCCGGACTGCATTTCTATTGCATGAACCAGTCGGCCCTGACCGTCGAGATCAGCCGGCGTCTCGGGCTGGTCAGCTAGAACCGGCGCGCCGCATGATTCATCGTCCGGCGCGCCTCCTCCTGCAATGGCACCTTTCCGAACGCTGCAATTTGCGATGCAGCCATTGTTACCAGAGCAATTATCAGGATGCCGCACCGGACATGCCGGCCTGGCGGCAGGTACTGGCGCAATTCAGGGCGTTTCTTGCCGGCACGGGCGGTGCCGGACGCATCCCCGGCCACATCAACGTCACCGGGGGGGAGCCTTTTGCCCTGCCGGAATTCCCCGAACTTCTCGAAGAATTTTCCCGGCACCCTGCCGAGTTCGCCTTTGCCGTTCTCAGCAACGGCACTCTGATTGACGGCGACTGGGCGCGACGACTCAAACCCCTTGGGGTCCGCTACGTTCAGGTCAGCCTGGACGGGATGGAAGCAGGCCATGACCGGATTCGCGGCGGTGGAAACTTCCGGCGGGCAGTGGCGGGAATCAAAGAATTGGTCAAGGCGGGGGTGCCGGCAGTGATTGCTTTTACTGCCCAGCGGGAGAATTTCCGGGAATTCCCGGAAATTGCGCGTCTCGGGGTTGAACTGGGAGCGACGCGGGTGTGGGCTGACCGTCTTATTCCGGAAGGGCAGGGTAGCGCTTCATCCTGCCTGAGCAGGGAAGAAACCCGTGAGTTTTTCAGCCTGATGCAGGCTGCGCGCCAGGCCGTTCAGCACCTCCATTTTATTCCCCGGCACCGGAAAACCGATATTGCCCTGCATCGCGCCCTGCAATTTCTCGCTGGCGGTGATTCGGCCTACCAATGTACCGCTGGCGACAGCCTGCTGACGGTGATGCCGGATGGAAGGGTTTATCCCTGCCGGCGCCTGCCGATTGCAGTGGGCAACGTTTTTCACCAATCCCTGGCAGAAATCTACCAACAGGCAATTTTGTGCGAACTCCGCAATCCTGCCGTCGTACATGAGGGGTGTGAGGACTGTGTCTACGCTGCGATCTGCCGGGGGGGCCTACGCTGTTTGGCCTACGCTCGAACCGGCAGCCTGCGGATGGCCGACCCCGGTTGCTGGCTAGCCTCCACAGCCCCCGCCGCAGCCCCCGCCACCGCAGCCGCCGCTGTCTGAGGAACTGCTGCCGGAGTCACCGCCGCCGTCCCCGTTATTTTTCGGCTTCGGGTTGAGGCGCTGGGCATAGGGGAAGGCGTTGGCGGGCAGGGCCGAGAGGCCGAATACGGCGGCGACCAGCACGGCATCGGTGCTGGCGCCCCCGGCGGCAATGCCGGCGTTGCGCTCCTTGAGGCGTCCGAAAAGGGTTCGCATCTTGTGCAGCGTTTCATCTCCCAAACCGGTCAGACGGCGGCGATAGGCGGCAAAGAGAGCGATGCCGCAGATTGCCGAGAGGATGATGAGGAACAGAATATTATGCCGACCGTGCATCACCGCATTTGCGATGCGCGCTCCGGCGATACCCAGCATGACGGTAAGGACAATGACGAATGCGGTGTAGCGTTCTGCCCGCACCCGGGCGTCGGCCAGCAGCCGGCGGGCTCCCAGTTGTCCCTCGTACTCCCGGCAGGCGGCGATGACAGCGGGAGCTTCCAGCAATTCTTCCGGGGCCACCCAGTTGCCGGCCCGGGCCAGGATGGCCTGTTCGAGAGGGCGGCGGACCCGTTGGCCGGCATCGGAGCGGGAGGCGTTAACCCGGCCATCGGATTCCACCAGCAGCCCCCGGTCCACCAGGTTCACCATGGCCACGGCCACCGCCTCCCGGCTGCCGCCGCGCAGCAGGGCGATCTGGTAGGGGTCCTGGGCGAAATCCATGACCGGGGTGCTTGCCCGTGCTTCGTTCCGGCGAAAGTACCCGCGCAGGCCGAAATTCGCCAGCAGGGCGAGCACGCTGTATAGAAGGAGAAACTGGGGGCCGCTCACGGATCACGCTCCCGTTTGGGGGGTGTTTTCCAGGCGGTGGCGCAACCGATCCGCCAGCCGGATCATGGCCAACAGAGTCGGGCCGGCCTCGCCGGGAGGCAGTTGCCCGAGTTCGCGGGCCTGCGGCAGCATGGCGACGGCTTGTTGGAATGCCGGGTCGCCGATTTCTGCAACCACCGATTCCAGGGCCTCTCGCGGAGGAAGCGCAGCCTTTCCCTGCAACCGGAGCAGGGCCGATGCCGCCGCTCGCAGGGGACCGGTGGTGTCGGCAATGAGGGGAACCAGTTGCTCCTCGCGCAGACTGAGCGTGACATAGCGCTCGCGCAAGCGCAGGGCGAGATTGAGCAGCACTTCCCGCAGACGGCGGCGTATTTCAAGCGGATCGATCGGCAGATCAAGGAACGGATCCGGCCCGAAAAGAACCCGGTGCCGGTTCTGCATATCGGAAAATTTCATGGCAAACAATTCGCTGGCTGCCGGCAATTCCTCCCGCAACAGGAACATGGCCCGCGCCTTGAGGGCGGACTGGGCTACCCGCAGCGGTTCGCGGAAGGCATCCAGCCCCTTGGGGTCAAGACTGGCGAGGAGGAAGAGGAGATTGACGTCGGAAGAAGGGCGCAGCCGCCCTTCGGCAGCAGAACCGAACAGCACCACGGAAACCAGTTGCCCGGCAAAAGCCTGGCGGGCGGATTCAACCAGTTCGCCCAGCGTGGCATCGAAATGGCGTGTTCTTTGATCGTCCATGACATTCCCCTGTTGGTCAGCGGCCTGATCCTACCAGTTTTGTCGGCAGGCCGGCATGATCAACCGATGATCCCGGCTGGAACTGTGTGGCACAATGACTTGCACCTGTCCGGAGCTTGCCGGGCCATCCCAGCCAAGAGCCTAATCGACCCATGAAACCGCCTTCGTCCGACCTGGTTCTGCACATCACCACCTACAACATCCACAAGGGTTTCTCCGTTTTCAACCGGCGGATGATGGTGCATGAGCTGCGCGACCGCCTGCGCCAGCTCAACCCGGATATTGTGTTCCTGCAGGAAGTGCAGGGTCTCCATCTGGGCCACGCGGAGAACCATGAAAACTGGCCGGAGCAGCCCCAGCACGAGTTTCTGGCTGACGATGTGTGGGCCGACTCGGCCTATGGCCGGAACATGATTTACGACCACGGGCATCATGGCAATGCCATCCTGTCGCGCTTTCCCATTGTCGATTCCTACAATCAGGATGTTACCCACCTGCAATTCGAGCGGCGCGGCTTGCTGCATTGCCGCATTGCCCTGCCGGACAGCCGTCAGGCCCACTGCGTATGCGCCCATCTGTCACTCTTTGGCCGTTCCCGCAAGCGGCAGATGGACGCCCTGGCCCACTACCTGGAAGAGATGGCCGAAGCGGATGCCCCCCTCATCATCGCCGGCGACTTTAACGACTGGCGGAATCATGCCAGCGACCATCTTGCCGAGCGCCTGGGACTGACCGAGGTATTTGGCGGTATCAGCGGTCGCCCGGTCAAGAGTTTTCCGGCGGCGCTGCCGGTCTTCCGCCTGGACCGCATCTACGTGCGGGGCTTTCACGTCGAACGCAGCGAAGTCCATTTCGGCAAGCCATGGTCATCCATCTCCGACCATGCGGCCTTGTCTGCCCATTTGGCGCCCCTCTGAATGAAACTGAAGCAGGAATTTCTGCCGGGCAACCGGGTCAGCCTGCTCAATTCGGGCGGGGAATATTTCCCCGAATTGTTTGCGGAAATCGAGATGGCCAAGGACGAGGTGTTTCTGGAAGCCTATATTTTCGCCAACGATCCGGTGGGCCAGTCGATTGCGGCCGCCCTCTGCCGCGCTGCCGAGCGCGGTGTCCGGGTACGGGTGCTGGTGGATGGTTTCGGCGCCCGCAATTTCGGCGAGGATTTTCTCCCCCGGATGGCTGCCAGCGGCGTGCAAGCCATGTATTACCGGCCCGAGCTGGCGCTCTTCAAGCTGCGTCGGCACCGCCTGCGCCGCCTGCACCGCAAGTTGGCGGTGATCGATGGACGAGTCGGATTTGTTGGCGGGATCAATATTGTTGACGATTACAACGCTCCCGAAAATATGTGCCCGCGATACGATTACGCTGTTCGCGTCGAGGGGCCGGTGCTCGGACAGATTCATCATGCCGTCCGCCACATGTGGGAAGTTGTCGTCTGGGCCAATTTCAAGCGTCGTTTCCGCTTGCAACATCCTCTGCCGCCGAGGGTGGCTCCGGTCGGGACACAATGGGCGCTATTCCTGCGGCGGGACAATATCCTGCATCGCAACGACATCCTCAATGCCTATTTGACGGCCATTCAGGAAGCCCGGCAGGAAATCCTCATTGCCAACGCCTATTTTCTGCCCGGTGTCCGTTTCGGCCAGGCCTTGCTGGCAGCAGCCCGGCGCGGGGTGCGGATTACCCTGCTGGTACAGGGACAAACCGACCATCGCCTGATGCAGTACGCCACCCAAACCCTGTACGAGGCAGCCCTCAAGGCGGGGATGCGGGTTCTCGAATATCACAAGAGCTTCATGCACGCCAAAGTGGCGGTCATCGATGGCGAATGGGCGACGGTAGGGTCGTCCAATATTGATCCGTTCAGTCTTTTGCTGGCCAAGGAAGGAAATATCGTGGTGCGGGACAAGGCGTTCGCCAGCCAGTTGACCGGTAGCATCCACGACGCCATGGCGACGGGCGCCACTGAAATGAAGCTTGATTCCCTGGACGCGCTGCCGCTGCATTCCCGCTTTCTGCGCTGGCTGAGCTATGGCCTGGTGCGGGTTCTCGTGGGGTTCGCCGGGTACGGCCCCAGACACTGGCAAGCGGACGAGGATCAGCCGGGCATTACGCCGCCTTGAGCGGAATGCTCCGCTGCTGCGGGATATTCGCAAAACTCCAGTTTTCCTTGGCCCACTGCCACACTTCGTTGACCGAGCTTCGGCTCAGTGTCCGGGGGACGGGCTGGCCAAGAAAAATCAGCGCCTGCACCAGGTTGGCCGCTGCCTGCCGGCTATCCAGAGGGGGCGCGAGGGTCTGTTTGGAAAGTTTCTCGCCGGCGGCATTGGTGGCCACCGGTAAATGCGCGTAGCACGGCAACGGGTAGCCGAGACCGCGCTGCAGCCAGATCTGGCGGGGCGTCGAGTCCAGCAGGTCAGCCCCGCGCACGACATGGGTAATCCCCTGCCAGGCATCATCCGCCACCACTGCCAGCTGGTAGGCAAAAAGTCCGTCGGCACGTAACAGGACAAAATCCCCCACATCTTGTTCCAGTTGCTGGGAGCGCATTCCCTGCACGCGGTCCGTGAAACTGATCGCTTGATCGTTCACCCGCAGGCGCCAGGCACGCGGGGATTTCCCTTTTGCCAGACCAGCCCGGCAAGTGCCCGGATAGCTGAGTCCCCCGTCTATTGCCGGATTGCTTGCCGAGTCGGCGATCTCCTTGCGCGAACAGGCGCAGGGATAGGCAAGTCCGGCGGCCTTGAGCGTTTCCAGGGCGACCGCATAGTCGTCGGCGCGCCGGCTCTGAAAAATAACCGGCTGTGTCCAGGTAAACCCGTGCTGCTCCAGTGAGGCGAGGATGCCCTCGGCGGCTCCCGGAACACAACGCGGGGTATCCACGTCTTCCATGCGGACCAGCCACTCGCCTCGATGGGCGCAGGCATCAAGGTAGCTGCCCACGGCGGCAACCAGGGAGCCAAAGTGCAGGGGTCCGGTCGGCGATGGGGCGAAACGGCCTCTGTAGGCCGGGGGCGCGGGGGATACGGTGGGAAGCGGCAAGGCGGAATTGGGCAGGCGGATGACCCGGCGAATTCTAGCCCTTCATGCTTGAAGATGCTTGGCAGCCGCTCCCGCCACCGTGGCCCCGGCGGAGATCCGGGCGGGACACCAGCAGGCGGAAAGGCTTCTCCGTGGCCGCCCTTCCGGTCGGGTCAGGCAAGCAATGCCACGGCCTTGATCTGCGCCTTCAGGGCCAGGCCGGGGCGGATTTCCAGGTTTTCAGCGGACCGTCGGGTAATGCGAGCGAGCAGGGGATGGCCCCCGGCATCAAGGCGAACCAGCATCTGGCCGGGAGTGGTGGTGGGGGCGAGATCGATCACTGTAGCGCTGACGCAGTTCAGGATGCTGGTGTGAACTTGTGGCAGCAGCGCCAAGCTGACGTCCCGGGCATGAATCCGGCAGCGCAGGAAAGTCCCGAGGGCTTCCTTGCGTTGAGAAACAAAAATATGGCCGCCGGAGAATTCAAGACGGGTCAGATCGTCGGCCTCGTGGGCAGATACCCGTGTCTCGATGACGACGCCGGCATCGTCGGCAAAGGTATCGGGCAGGTCGATGCGGCTCAGAACGGTATTGAGCGGGCCGCTGGCGACGACCCTGCCTTCGTCGAGGAGGACCAGATGGTCTGCCAGTCTTGCCACTTCATCCGGCGAATGGCTGACGTAAATAATCGGGATGGACAATTCCCGGTGCAGGCGTTCCAGGTAAGGAATGATTTCCAGCTTGCGCTTCAGATCGAGAGCTGCCAGGGGTTCGTCCATGAGCAGGATTTGCGGTGCGGCGAGTAGCGCCCGAGCAATCGCCACGCGCTGGCGTTCGCCGCCGGAAAGCTGCCCGGGCTGGCGATCAAGCAGATGTTCGATACCCAGCAGCCCGGCGATTTCCGGCAAGGCGTAACGGCGTTCTGTGGCGGGGGCGCGCTGCTGGCCAAACTCCATATTCCGGCGTACGGAAAGATGGGGGAACAGGCTGGCTTCCTGAAAAACCATGCCCAGCGCACGCTGATGGGTGGGCACGAAATGATGCGCCGCTTCGTCTTGCCAGAGGGCGTTGCCAACGGCGCAGTAGCCTCCGGGAAAGCGTTCAAGGCCGGCCATGGCCCGCAGGCAGGTGGTTTTGCCGGAGCCGGAATGACCGAACAGGGCGCTGACACCCCGACCGGGCAGAACAAGGTCCACATTCAGGGAGAACTCACCCCGTCTGGCATTGAATCGGACTCGTATTTCCTGGCTCATGGCGACTTCCTTCGCGCCGGATTGAAGGTGTACAGTGCGAGGAGGACCAGAAAGCTGAAGGCCACCATGCCACCCGCCAGCCAGTGGGCCTGGGTGTATTCCAGAGCTTCGACATGGTCGTAGATTTGTACCGAGACGACGCGGGTTTTCTCCGGAATGTTGCCGCCGATCATCAAGACAATCCCGAATTCCCCGACGGTATGCGCAAAACCGAGAATGGCGCCGCTCAGGAAACCGGGGCGGGCCAGGGGCACCGCCACCGACCAAAAACTGTCCCAGGGGCTGGCGCGCAGGGTCGCTGCGACCTCCAAAGGGCGCTCGCCCATGGCCTCGAAGGCATTCTGGATCGGTTGCACGACAAAAGGCAGGGAATAGAATACCGAGGCAATCACCAGGCCGGGAAAAGTGAAGGGCAGCAGGCCGATGCCCAGAATCTGCGTCAACTGGCCGAGCGGCCCGTTCGGCCCCAGGGCAAGCAGCAGGTAGAAACCCAGCACCGTGGGCGGCAGGACCAGGGGCAAGGCAACAATCGCGCCGACCATGCCTTTCAAGGCCGAGCGGGTGCGGGCCAGCCACCACGCAATGGGGGTGCCGAAGACCAGCAGCAGCAGGGTAACCGTTGTAGCCAGCTTGAGCGTCAGCCAGACAGCAGCGAGATCGGCACTTTCCATGATCAGTAGCGGGGGAACAGATGCCGCAGTTTACACAGAGTGGCGGTCATGTCGAAGCCTGTATCGGGCAGGGCCGGGCGGGCAAAGCGGTTTCATCTGCGGTACTACGCTTGGTATATTCAAAGTATTGCCGGTAAAAACTCATTAAACTCCACTCATTACGCCTTTGAAAACCACACGCGATGCGCTACCTAAAAATTGTTGGTCTCTTTGCTTTTGCCTTTTTGTTGAATCATTTTGCACCGGCGATTCTTCAGAGCTTGCTTCTCCTCGAAGGGACAGAAGCGGCGATCGCCAGCTCGTTATGGTGCCTGGGGATTTTTCTGGTGTTTGGCTGGGCGTGCAGCAAATTTTCAGAAGGCACGATTTTTCCCAACTTTACCCTGCAATTGCTGGTGGGCATCGTCCTGCACGATGCCTTGGCCCCCATCGCGCCGCAGATCATGATTCCGGTTGTGGTGTGTACCGTACTCGCCGCCATCATTCTGAAAGGTGGCGGAGATGAGCTTGAGCGACGGGATTTTCTGCAAATAGCCTTCCCGACCCTGATGATTGCCGTGGTCGGGTATCTCATCACCTTCTTCGTGATGTTCCCCCTGTTGATGCTGCTCGGCCTGGAAGGCAAGACTGCCGCCCTGCTGGCGGCGATTCTCGGATCCACCGATCCCGCAGCCTTGATACCGACCCTGAAAAACATTGTCTTCAAGGATGCGTACAAACGTATTTCCAGCATTGCCGTTGCCGAAAGCGCACTGAACGACGCGGTAGGCGCCATTTTTACCGCTGCCGTCGCCAGCATGATCCTCAGCGGAACCGCGATGGATTCCCTGGGCGCCCTCGCCCAAGGGCTTTTCAGCGCCGAAAACATGCTGATGCTGGGGAAGCAGTTCGTCTTTGGCAGCATTGCCGGGGTGATCGGCTGGTGCGCCATGTACGCCTACGAAATCTCCAAATCCCGTGACCATGACCGCAATGTCAGCGAGACCGCCTATGATTTTGCCATTGTTCTGGCCGTGCCGCTGCTGACCTTCCTGCTCGCCCAGGTCATCCACGGCAATGGTTTTCTGGCGGCCTTTGTCGCCGGTCTGCTGGCCAACTACAACCATGGCAAGGATTACTTCCATACCACGCTGCGTACCATGGAAATCAAGGTTGAAAGTATCGCCAAACCCACAATTTTCATGATGGTCGGACCATTCGTTGCCTTGAGTGACCTGTGGGAGACGGCGCTTCTGGGGTTTCTGGTCTCCCTGGTTTTCATTCTCGTGGCCAGGCCGCTGGCAGTCATGCTTTCCCTGCTGCCGACCAAGGTCAACATGAAGGAAAAACTTTTTCTTTGCATCGTCCGCGAAACAGGCGTTATTCCGGTTGTGCTGGCGGTGATTACCGTTGCCCAGTTTCCCGAGCTGAAACTGCTCATGCCCTTGACCGCTTGGGCGGTTATCTGGACATTGACCCTGCTTCCTGCCCTTACCCCCTGGTGGTCACGAAAGCTGGGGGTCGTTCAGTAAGCGGGGCGGTCTCCGGCCAGGCCGGTCAATCCGCGTTATATTTTGGCCAGGTCAGCGCGTCGATTTTCGGCGCTTGAAGTGGCGGAAAGCTCACCAACAGGGGAACGGTGAACGGGCAAAAAAAATCCCAACCGGATAAGGGTTGGGATTTCGCATTATGGTGGTGGAACACGGAACCGAACCCGCGTCCGCTTTCAGAACCAGATAGTAACGCCTTGGCCATGAGGGCGTGAATTCGACGATTTGTCCACTTTGAAGCAGAACAACCGTGAGCTACTAGGCTCCTTGTCCAGCCCGAAGATCTCGTGCAATGAGTTCGAAGTAGGAAACGTCCGTAAGTTGGCGTGGCTGACGTCCAGGACGAAGGCGGCCAGTCACTCTAACGTAGGCCCCGTTCGTCATGTGTGCGGTATCTGCTTTACCGTAGTCATCGGCAGACAAAGATACCTTAGCCCTTACCGTCTCCCCTTCATCAGGGAGCAAAAGCGCCAAGATGACATCACCGGATCTACGACCGCTTTCATCCATCGCACCATCTAGCCGTTCGACTGTACCAATAAAGGACTCTTCGAGATGCTGCTCAAGAACCTGGACCGCTCGCCGGATCGGCTCGAC
>CAZHVZ010000084.1:405-2401 GCA_964536245.1 uncultured Rhodocyclaceae bacterium | reverse complement strand
GGGGATGCCTGACTTTTCAGATTCGATACCAATGCATCCAATGTGTCCGCCTCGATAGCAGAGGTCAGTTTAGACAAGGAGCTCTGCAACGCCAAGGTAACCTGCCGGACAAACGGCGCGTCCGAGTCCTCAATGTCCAAGTTACCTTGAATCTCCATCGAATGAACTGGACAAGCAACTTTGAGTACAAAACTCCCATTCTCAGTCTGCTGGAATCTTGCTTTTTCCACAAACTGATTGGCTTCTGCCAGAGACAATCTTGGATGATGCATACGTGGTCGCAGCACTGTACAAGCTGTTGCCTTAAGCAACTTCTCAGTATTCTGGACCAATGTCGCAGCAAAACCTAATGGGAGGGAACTATCATTCCCATCAAAAAAAACTCTAAGGCGAAGAACATCATCCTTGAGTGCATGAACTTTCGTCACAAGACTCTCGAGCTTTTGACCTGTAATATCTCCCAATTTCCAAAAAACTCGGTCAAGAGATTCTCTATAATCAGGCGCAGTCATATCCATTGGGTAAGCAAGCTGTCGCCGAGGAAAACTATTATTTTCGAATACGTACAAACGATCCTTAATAGCAGCCTCAATAACAGTCCAACCTTGCGCTTTTAGATAATCGCGCAAATCGGTTGGTGCGACTATTTTTTCGCCACTCATGTCGCGGCCTCCTGATATACAGGAATTTCATTTTTGGAGATTTGTGCCAAAATTTTTGTAAGACCATCAGGATCGAATTTCTGATTTTTTGGCAAATAAACAGTTTGGGCAGTTGCATTGCTCGACGGATTTGCCCCTCGAAGACTTACCCAATAAGCACAATTACGCAAGACGAGCGCATCCTCCGTATGCATAAGCCAGTCTTTATCATCAGAAGGCAAAAACAAAACTACGAGTATTCGTGGGGTTGATACAGTATCAGTTCGCAAATCGTTATAACGATTGATGCCAGATAAGCTGTATGAAAAAGAATCCCCAACGACGGTAGGATTTTTAACAGTCGCCTTCAGCTGAATTTTAATATCTACTTCCTGACGATAACCCCCATTGGGAAAAGGCCCCCAACCCGTCAACTCGGCATCTACCCCAGCATTGTCATCGTGCCGACTTGAAACCTTGCATCCAACGCCTGCACGAGCAGCTACAGCATGCAGATATGCATAACTGAGTTCAGACTCGATGTTTTCGCTGGTAAGAGGTCTCATGGTTTAAAAACAACGCTCAAAAGTCGCATCTTAAACCCGATAGCTTGAGGACTTGCGGTTCCAAAAATTTTTTCTTACGCAGAGCGTTCCAAGGTCGCCGCGTGGCTACGCCCTGCGGGGCTGACAAGAGCGGCACACGGACATCCTGCGACAGGATGATCAAGTCCCGGCAAGCGTCATCAGGCGGTCCGTCACTTTTGCCGTCAACTGCTGGAGCCCCTCACCGTTGTTGAGGTACTGGATGTAGCGCAGGTGACGGAGATCAAACGGCACGTCATCAGCGGACTGGGTGATCAAGATGACATCCTTACCCAGGGAGTGCGCAATTCCGGCCTCGTAGAACACGTTTGCATTCTTTCCGGTCAGATCGCAAATCACCACGCTCGATTTGCAAATCAATGAAACCACATCCTGAATGATCGCATCGTGGTTCCAGATGTCATCGGCCCTTTTGCACTTTTTCCCAACCGCTTCAGCCGCCGCACCCAGTGCTGCGTAGACACCGTCAAAACCCGCACTAAAAGGCATCATGGCTGACACCATCCGATTATTCGCAGGCTCGGGGCTCAGCTGAAATACTTTTGGCGTCGGCAGATCACTGTACAAATTCCGCAGCAATGCCTTGTAAAGATCAGCGTCCTTTATTGCCCAATGTGTACGACTGAACTCAAATTCTTCGATCCCAAGCTCCCGGGCCATCCGCAGCAGTGACGAATTCGGAATCGGACGGATGGCGGGATCAACCGCATATTCGATTTGAAAATCTGTGCCCGAAAGTTTAAGCTGCGT
>CAZHVZ010000084.1:0-382 GCA_964536245.1 uncultured Rhodocyclaceae bacterium | reverse complement strand
GGTTCCGACATACGCAACCTGGTATCCTGCGCCCTGAGTTTCGGACATAAACAACGTAGGCAGTTTTGCCACCGCATTGATATCCAGAACTTTATTCGGCATGAAGCGCTGAGCAATGGCGGCGTCGGTGTACTCCAGTACGCGGCCACTGCCGAACGAGTGACGATGGGGCTCCCAGCCACCGCCCGAAACGATCAAATTAAACATCCATCAATCCCATCACTTGAGTTCGTACCAAACACCACGCCCGCTGCCCTGCTGATTCAAATGCCCGTGCTCGACCAGGTTCCGGAAATGTTGCTTGAGCGTGTTGCGGCTGACGCCTGTCAATCTGATCGCATCGCCAATGGTGACGCGTCCGTGCTCGCGGGCGAATTCCACG
>CAZHVZ010000083.1:7903-14480 GCA_964536245.1 uncultured Rhodocyclaceae bacterium | reverse complement strand
CCGGCGTTTTCTTGACCGGGTCTGTACTCGTATTGTCGAACTGGATCGTGGTGGATTGGTTTCTTTTCCCGGTAGCTTCAGCCAGTATCAGCAGCGCAAGGAAGCTCTTCTGCATGAAGAAGCTCTGGCCAATGCCCGGGCCGACAAATTGCTGAAAGAGGAAGAGGTGTGGATACGGAAAGGGGTCGAAGCCCGGAGGACGCGCGCCGTTTTTCGTGTTCAGCGTCTGGATCGCCTGCGTGCCGAAAGGCAGGCTCGACGGGAGCGAACGGGCAAGGTCAGCCTGCAAATCGATACCGGCGACAAAAGCGGCAAACTGGTCGCTGAACTGAAGGGCGTCAGCAAGGTATTTGGCGACAAGGTCGTAGTCCGGGATTTTTCGGCTCGGCTGCAACGGGGTGACCGGGTCGGTTTGATCGGTCCCAATGGGGCCGGCAAGACAACCTTGCTGCGTCTTATCCTGGGTGAGATTGCCCCGGACAGCGGTACGGTGCATCAGGGGACCAAGCAGGAAGTCGCCTATTTTGACCAGTTCCGCACCCAGCTCAACCCGGAGGCCAGTCTGGCCGACGTGATTTCACCAGGGTCGGATTACGTGGAAATTGGCGGCGCACGCAAGCACGTTATCGGCTATCTGGAAGATTTTCTCTTTGCTCCGGAACGCGCCCGTTCTCCGGTCAAATCCTTGTCGGGAGGTGAGCGTAATCGGCTGCTGCTGGCCCGGCTATTTGCCCGTCCGGCCAATGTTCTGGTGTTGGACGAGCCAACCAATGACCTTGATATTGAGACCCTCGAGTTGCTTGAACAGCTATTGCAGGACTACAACGGAACTCTTTTTCTGGTGAGTCATGACCGGACTTTTCTCGACAATGTGGTGACCCAGACCATCGCTGCCGAAGGCGATGGCGTCTGGCGCGAATATGTCGGCGGTTATAGCGACTGGGCAGACTATCAGGCAGCCCAGGCGACTCGCCAGAAGGAAGAGGCGAAGTCCAGGACAGAGGACAGGCCGGTGGCAAAAACGGCGGAAGCTGCCAAAGCGAAGACCGACAAGCTGAGCTGGAAGGAGCAGCGGGAACTGGAAGCGCTACCGGAGAAAATCGCTTCTCTTGAGGGAGAGCAAAAAGCCCTGACGGCAAAGCTCGAGGATCCGGCTATTTACCAGCGCGAACCTCAGCTTAGCCGGGAAGCGGCGGCAAGGCTGGCGAGCATTGACGAGGAGTTGCTGGGTTTGCTTGAGCGCTGGGAAGCTCTGGAAGCCAGGGCGAACTGAGTTCGCCCCCCTTCCGCGTTACCGCCGGGCGGAGTCCATCTCCGCTATTGCGGCGGGTTTTCGGTGGGTTCCGGCTCCGGGGCGCCAACTCTTTTTTGTACGATATCCGGCGTCAGGTTGAGCAGGGTGCCAATATCGGTGTAGTCGTCGGGGAGAGCCGGATCATCCCAGCCATTGGCCGAATGACGGGCCAAGCGTACCGCCAGATTGACGTTGCGCACTCGGGGCTGGGTTCCGTCGCCATCAATCAGGTTCTTGAGCAGATCCGGCAGATGCCAGACCCGACACAGGGCCATCTGGATATCCTGGAAACTCATTCCGAGAACCTGTTCCTGCGCGGTGGCGCTGCGCATATTGGGGTGCTCGGTCATGATGTGGTGAATCTGCAAGCCGAGTTTCGGAGCGAAGGACCAGATCAGTATTTCAGCCAGATCGTGCAACAAGGCGGCGATCCGCACCTCTTCCATGTTGATGTCGTGGCGCCATAGCGCCCAGTCCTGGGCATAATCGGCGGCACGCTGGGCGCGGCGTATGACGTGCAGGGTACCCAGCAGGGCGTGCGGATCTTCTCCCTTGAGCATGCCTTCAATGCTCGGTAATTCATTGAACCGGTTGAAGAACGGCTCAATGCCCGCCATCATGATGGCGCCGGCGATGGTGGTGATGTCATGTTGCAGGGAGCGGCCACGCAAGGGCTGAATGTAGGCCAGTACGCGCACGGTCATGATCGGGTCGAGAAGAATGACGCGGGCCAGTTCGCGCGCATCGACATTATCCATGTCCTCCCGCATTTCCTCAAAACGGCGCTGGGTATGGCGTAACACCGGCAGGCTGTTGTTCGAGAAGAACACAACCCACGCATCAAGATCTTGAAGAGGGTGGTCGAGCATGTTTTTGTTCTACCTGAGAAAAATTCTCTAACTAACTGTTTTACAACATTTCACTAGTTTAGGCATGGATGGCAGAAAAGGGCAAGAAGTTTTGTCGTGCGATAATGGAAGCTCTCTCTTAAAGGCTTAGACCATGCGCTACCAGATCGTTCCGGTGACTCCATTTGAACAGAACTGCACGATTTTCTGGTGCGAGACGACACGGCAGGCTGCCGTCATTGACCCGGGCGGCAATATTGAGCGTATCCAGCGTTTTCTGGCGGACGAGAAGCTGACCCTGGCCAAGATTCTGGTCACTCACGGTCATATCGATCATGCCGGCGGTGTTGCTGCGCTGGCGGATGCGACGGGGGTTCCAGTGGAGGGACCGGAGGAGGAGGACCGCTTCTGGATCGAAGGGATGCCGCAGCAAAGCAAGATGTTCGGTTTTCCCGAGGTGCGTAGCTTCGAGCCATCACGCTGGTTGCACGATGGCGATAAGGTCTGTTTTGGTGAGGTAGAGCTGGATGTTCTGCATTGTCCGGGGCATACCCCGGGGCATGTGGTTTTTTACCATGCTCCCAGCAAGCTGGCGCAGGTCGGGGATGTGCTGTTTCAGGGATCAATCGGCCGCACGGACTTTCCCCGTGGCGATCATGACACCCTGATTTCCTCGATCCTCAACCGCTTGTTCCCATTGGGTGATGACGTAGACTTCATTGCCGGACACGGGCAGATGTCCAGCTTTGGTGAAGAGCGGAAGTACAACCCTTTCCTGAGCGGGCGTTTCGGCTGATCAAGCCGCCGCACGGAGAATCTGGCTGGCCCAGTTCAGGGCCTCCAGTTGCGCATCGACAAAATCATCAGGGGTAATCCCCAGTTCACCGAGCAGTGCTTCGGCGCGGAGCAGGTCGTGCTGGTCGGAGGCGCTGACGGCGCCGAGAAGTTTTCCCAACGTGCCTGCATGTTCGGCGAGCGCACCGCGAATCAGTTCGGGGAGCGGCAATTGCGCCAGAATTTCCGGCATTGGCAGGTTAAGCAGCACTTCAAGGAGGGAAAACGATCCGGTCATGAAGGCTATATCCGGCAGGGTTGCGGATGCGGGCGCATTGTTTGTTTTGGCGATGAGAAGTTCCATCAGGCGCCCTCGTGCAGCGGCTTGCGACAAAAGGGGGTTGGGTTGCTGTCCGTTATTGGGATCAGCGTATACCAACAGTTGCAACCAGCGCTGGAGTTGGCGCCGGCCAAGGATGTTGATCGCCTGAGAGAAGCTGGTAATGGGTTCCCTGGGCGCCATGGCAGCAGAATTGACCAGGCGCAGCAGGCTGTAGGACAGCTTGGATTCCTGGCGGAAGATTTCCTCGATTTCTCGCGTCTCGGCATCTTCGATAACCAGGCTGAGGAGCTTGAGCAGGCGTACTCGGGCCATGTCCGGTTTGCTCTGGGGGCTGGCGCGGGAAAAAAGATATTCGCCGGAAATCAACGAGCACTGGTTGGTGGCCGCCCAGTGATAATCGTTGCGGCTGAAAACGCCGGTCACCGCCACCTGGGTCCGGGAGGAAAGACCAAGCAGGGCATAGGGAGGCAGGGTTCTGGCATGGCTGACTTCCAGGACGACGTAATCCCAGATCCCGCTTGCCGGCAGCGGCTGCCCCGGTTGGACAATGAGGCCGACTCTTCGTCCGGCGTCGCGCTGGGATTCGCGGAAGGCATCCAGTTTGCCGGCATCCGCAAGCGGGCGCACCAGTAAAACGGCTTGCCGGTCCTCCAGTTGAACTGCCTGTTCGATATCTATTGGAATGAAGCGGGTAAGCTGGCGGTCGATTGCTTCGAACAAGGGCTTGGCAAATAATTGCACAATCTGATCCCCGCTGAGGGTATTGTGCTTGCTGCCGTTCACCCGGAGTCCAGCCCATTCTTCATTGGCGTTGAACCACGGGTGGATGAAGAGGTATTTCGAGGCGCTCATGGGGGGGCCGACACTTTCTTTTTTATTCTGTACGATCCTAACAGTTTTTTCGGGCCATGCCATCCATCTTTCCATTTTCGCGAAATTGCAATCAGTGACCCCCCTTTACTGGACTGAAGCGACGGCCTCTCTGGCGGCCGGCGACGCAGTGATGGCGCGTCTTGTCGAGCGTTACGCCGGGCTTGCCCTGAATTCCAGAGGGGATGCTTTTGGCACCTTGGCGCGTTCCATTGTCGGGCAGCAAATTTCAGTCAAGGCGGCCGATGCGGTGTGGTCCCGGTTTGCGGCGGCGGTCGGAATGATGTCGCCGGACGCTGTGTTGGGTGTCGGAGAGCGTGGCTTGACCGGTTGCGGTCTGTCGCGACGCAAACTGGAGTATTTGCTAGATCTGGCCCGGCATTTTGCCGAGGGGCGGATCGACGCCAGCCGCTGGGCCGGGATGCCGGACAGCGAGGTGATTGCCGAACTGACTGCCGTGCGGGGTATAGGCCGGTGGACGGCGGAGATGTTCCTCATTTTTCATCTGCTGCGTCCGGACGTGTTTCCCCTTGACGATATTGGTTTGCAGCGCGCCGTTTTTGATCACTATTTTTCCGGTGAAAAACAGGCGCCCAAGGCCTTGGCAGCTTTTGGCGAACGGTGGCGTCCGTGGCGGACGGTGGCAACCTGGTATCTCTGGCGCAGTTTGGATCCTTTGCCGGTGGAGTACTGAGCGGGGTGGTTCGGCCTTTTGGGGTAGAATGCACCCCGGTCCAAATTTGACGCAGTCCATGAAAATCAGTTTTCTCGACTTCGAGCAGCCAATTGCTGACCTTGAAGCAAAAATCGACGAACTTCGTTTTGTCCAGGATGATTCCGCCGTGGATATCTCCGAGGAAATCGCACGCCTGGAACAAAAAAGCGCGCAGTTGACCAAGGATATCTACGCCAAGCTCACGCCATGGCAGGTCGCCCAGGTGGCGCGCCATGCCCAGCGGCCCTACACCCTTGATTACCTGTCCCTCATATTTACGGATTTCGAGGAGTTGCACGGCGATCGTTCCTTTTCCGACGACCATGCCATTGTTGGAGGTTTGGCCCGCTTCAATGGTCAGTCGGTCATGGTCATCGGCCACCAGAAAGGGCGCGATACCAAGGAAAAAATTTACCGCAATTTTGGCATGCCGCGTCCAGAAGGGTATCGCAAGGCCTTGCGCCTGATGCGGCTGGCAGAAAAATTCGGTCTGCCGGTGATGACTTTTGTGGACACGCCCGGTGCTTATCCCGGCATTGACGCCGAAGAGCGTGGGCAGTCGGAAGCCATCGGCCGCAATCTCTATGTCATGGCCGAATTGAAGGTGCCGGTCATCGTTACGATTATTGGCGAAGGCGGTTCGGGTGGTGCGCTGGCCATCGCCGTGGGTGATACGGTGCAGATGCTGCAATACTCAACCTACTCAGTGATTTCGCCGGAAGGTTGCGCGTCCATCCTCTGGAAAAGCGCCGAGCGGGCTGCCGAGGCAGCAGAAACCATGGGGATTACCGCTTCTCGCCTGAAGACCCTCGGGTTGATCGATAAAGTCGTCAACGAACCGCTGGGGGGCGCCCACCGGGATCATGCCGGGATGGCGCACAATCTCAAGAGGGCTTTGCAGGAGTCCCTCAAGCAGCTTTCCGGACTGAGTGCAGATGAACTCCTGTCCGCGCGCTATGAACGGCTGATGTCCTATGGCCGCTTCAAAGAGCAGCCGGTCAAATAGCTTGCTTGCCGGGCTGCGGGATTTCCTTGCAGCACGGGTGGGGGCAGAGGAAAGTCTCTGCCTTGGCTTGTCCGGCGGACGGGATTCGGTTCTTCTGTTGCACCTCCTGGCCGGGCTGGAATTGTCTGGCCGCCTGAGCGCTCTGCATGTGCACCACGGGATATCCCCTGGCGCAGACGATTGGGCGGATTTTTGCGTTCGCCTCTGTGCCGGGTTGGGCGTTCCTCTCTCCGTGGAACGGGTCACAGTGGACCGAAATACCGGGCAGGGTCTTGAGGCTGCGGCACGGCTTGCCCGCTACGCAGCTTTTTCCCGTGCGCCGGCAGAATGTATCGTGCTGGCCCATCATGCCGGGGACCAGGCGGAAACCGTTTTGTTCAACCTGCTGCGCGGCAGCGGGGTCACCGGAGGGGCGGCCATGCCGCTGGAACGGAGTTTTGGCCGGCAGCGTTTGCTCCGCCCCTTGCTCAATGTTTCCCGCAGCGAAATCGAGGCGCAAGCTGAGCAATTCGGTCTTGAGTGGGTGGAGGACGACAGCAATGGCGACACTTCATTTTCCCGCAATTTCCTGCGCCATGAAGTCATGCCGGTGCTGTCTTCCCGTTTTTCCGTCCGGGGCGCAATGACCACGTCCGCCGCCGCCAAGGCCCGGACCGCCTTTAACGTCAATAATTCCGGATCGCCGGGACCGACGCCGATGCCGGTGAATTTTCCAGATGCCATGCCG
>CAZHVZ010000083.1:1246-7893 GCA_964536245.1 uncultured Rhodocyclaceae bacterium | reverse complement strand
CGGTGCAGAAGCCTGTCTGGCCAGCGCTGCCGGATATTTTGCCGAGGCCGATGTCCTGCTCGGCGAACTGGCTGAAAGCGACTGGGGGCGACTGGCGACCGATGATCGTTTGCCGATGACCAGTCTACGGGTCATGTCGGCGCCTCGCTTGAAAAACCTGCTGCGCTACCGTTTGCGCGGTCTCGGTTGGCGCATGCCGGTCGCTTCCCGGCTTGAGGAATTCGTCCGCCAATTACTGACGGCAGGCCCGGACCGGCATCCTGCCTTGATTCTGGAGGAGGGGGCAATGCGGGTGGAAAAAGGCTTTCTGATCTGGAGGGCGCGCGAATGCCGCTGAGTTTCCCCCGGTGGCCTGCCTTCGGTTAGAATCCCACAATTCTGTCCTCCATTTATACGGCCATGATTACAGGATCCATTGTTGCCATCGTCACTCCCATGCAGGAGGACGGCAGCCTCGATTACACGGCCTTGCGCCAGTTGGTTGATTTCCATGTGCGTGAGGGTACCGATGGCATCGTCATCGTCGGCACCACCGGCGAGTCGCCCACTGTCAATGTGGACGAGCACTGCGAACTGATTCGCGTCACCGTCGACCATGCTGCCGGTCGCATTCCGGTGATTGCCGGAACCGGGGCCAATTCCACTGCCGAAGCCATCGAGTTGACCGAATTTGCCAGAAAGGCCGGTGCGGATGCCCACCTCTCAGTGGTGCCCTACTACAACAAGCCGACTCAGGAAGGCCTCTATCGCCATTTCAAGGCCATTGCCGAGGCGGTGGAGTTGCCGGTCTTGCTCTACAACGTACCTGGCCGCACAGTGGCGGATATGAGCAACGATACGGTCCTGCGTCTGGCTCAGGTGCCCGGTATCATCGGCATCAAGGACGCGACCGGCAACCTGGATCGTGCCAGCGATCTGATCGCCCGTGCTCCCAAGGGGTTTGCCCTGTACAGCGGCGATGACATGACTTGCGTGGCGAGTATCCTGCTCGGCTTCCACGGCAATATTTCGGTCACTGCCAACGTGGCGCCGCGCCTGATGCACGAAATGTGTGTTGCGGCAGCGGCGGGCGATGCGATCACGGCCCGCGAGATTCATTTCAAGCTGCTTGGACTGCATCGCGACTTGTTCTGCGAAGCCAATCCGATTCCGGTCAAGTGGGCGGTGCAGCAAATGGGCATGATCCCCGCTGGCCTCCGCCTGCCGTTGACTACCCTGGGCGAAGCCAATCACGAGCGCGTTCGCGCTGCCATGCGCCAGGCTGGCGTGCTTGCCTGACGGAGAGTTTATGAATCAGCGTTTCCCCGGTCTCCTCCTTGCCCTGGTCGCCATTGCCGTGGCCGGGTGCAGCGGTATGCCCGAATCAAAGAAAATCGAATACAAATCCGCCGGCAAGGTGCCCACTCTGGAGGTGCCGCCCGATCTCTCCCAGATTACCCGGGACGACCGTTTTGCCGTGCCGGATGCGGCCGGCAAGGGCAGTGCTACCTACACGGCTTATTTGGCGGATCGTTCGCCGGCGGCACAGCAGCAAAACGCCGTGATTTTGCCGCAGATCGACAAGGCGCGGGTTGAGCGGGTCGGGAATCAGCGCTGGCTGGTGGTTGGAATGCCGGCGGACAAGCTGTGGGGGTCGGTCAAGGATTTCTGGCAGGAAACCGGATTCATCATCAAGATTGAGCGGCCTGAGGCGGGCGTCATGGAAACCGATTGGGCGGAAAACCGTGCCAAGATTCCCGATGACATCATTCGCAATACTTTGGGCAAGTTGCTTGATTCCCTGTATTCCACAGGTGAGCGCGACAAGTTCCGCACCCGCTTTGAACCCGGCTCCGAACCGGGAACGACGGATATTTTCATCAGTCACCGGGGGATGGAAGAGGTTTATTCGTCGTCCGCCAAGATTGACACCGTTTGGCAGCCACGAGCAGCTGATCCTGAGCTGGAAGCCGAAATGTTGCGCCGCCTGATGGTTCGCCTGGGCTCCGACGAGAAACGGGCCCAGGTTGCCGTTGCCTCGGCCAAGGCCGAACCGCGTGCCCGTCTGGCCAAGGCTGACGATGGCACCGGTACGGTCGAGGTCCAGGAGCGCTTTGACCGCGCCTGGCGTCGTGTTGGCCTGGCTCTTGATCGGGTCGGGTTTACCGTTGAGGACAGGGACCGTACCAAGGGCATCTACTTCGTTCGCTATGTCGATCCGGAAACGGATGGCAAGAAGGAAGACAAGGGCTGGTTGTCCAAATTGACCCTTTGGAAGAAAGATGATCCCCTGGCCGGCAAGCCCCAATTCCGTATTTTCCTGCGCGATGTTGGTGCCGTAACCGATGTTCAGGTATTGTCCAGAGAAGGGGGCGTCGACCGTTCCGATACCGCCAAGAAGATCCTCGGTCTGCTTTACGAACAGCTGAAATAGGGAGTCAGATGGCCCATTGCCTGTGATTCGCTTCGCCTCTCTGGGCAGCGGCAGCGCAGGCAATGCGCTGGTGGTCGAGAGCGGGCCAACGCGAATCATGGTTGATTGCGGGTTTGCCGTGCGCCAGACCCTTGGCCGTCTGGCGCGTCTGGATCTGGCCCCGTCAGACCTGACTGCCTTGCTGGTGACCCATGAGCATTCCGATCATGTGGGGGGCGTATTTCGATTTGCCCGCAAGTACCAACTGCCGGTCTGGCTGACCTACGGCACCCTGGTGGCCAGTACCGGCCAGATGGAAGGGGTGGATTGCCGGGTGATCGACAGTCATGCCGCCTTCGCGATTGAGGCGCTGGAAGTTTTGCCCTATCCCGTTCCCCACGATGCCCGCGAGCCGGTGCAGTATGTTTTTTCAGATGGTAGCCAGCGTCTGGGCTTGCTGACCGATGCCGGCGAGGTGACGTCGCACATGCGGCAGATGCTTTCCGGGTGCCATGGTTTGGTGCTGGAGTGCAACCATGATGCAGAGATGCTGGGTCGCTCCGATTACCCCCCGTTTCTCAAGCAACGGATTGCTGGTCGTCTCGGGCACCTGGAAAACAGGGCATCGGCGGGGTTGTTGGCAGAAATTGACACTTCCCGCTTGCGCCATATTGTGGCGGCTCACCTGAGCGAACAAAATAATTCGCCATTGCTGGCTCGACAGGCCTTGGCCAAGCCGCTGGGATGTACCGATGACTGGGTCGGAGTGGCTTGCCCGGACGAGGGATTCGGCTGGCGCGAACTGCGCTGACCGGGAAAATGGGCAAAAAAAAGCGGAACCGAAGTTCCGCTTTTTTGCTTTTGCAAGCTTACTTGGCAGCCGGAGCGGCAGCAGGCTTGGCGGCTTCCATGCCGGACATGCCAGCCATGCCAGCCGGAGCGGCCGGGGCAGCCATACCGGACATGCCGGACATGCCAGCCATACCGGACATGCCAGCCATACCAGCTTGTTCAGCCGGCTTGGCGGCTTCCATGCCGGACATGCCAGCCATGCCAGCCGGGGCTGCCGGTGCAGCAGCGGCCGGAGCCGGAGCAGCAGCCGGTGCGGGAGCAGCGGCCTTCGGCTCTTCCTTCTTGCCGCAAGCGGTAACGGCCAGGGCGATCAGAGCAGCAACGAGAATAGACTTATTCATTCTTAATTCCTTATCGATAAAGAATCTAACAGACTTGCCAAAAATTTTTGGAGGCCGGGAACCCGGCCAGCTTTTAATTATATCAATGTTTTGTTCGAAAGTCCCCGGAATGCTGCGCTGCGCAAATGTGCTCAAAGTCCAAGCGTAGTGCTGCTGATCGGGGTGCCCCCTTCTTTCAAGATATCCGCAAAGCGTGTTGCATAGGGCTGCACCTCATCGGGATCATTGAGCAATAGTTTGCTGCGCGGGTGACTATCGTGAAAGCGAACCAGTGCGTGCCGGCCATCCGCAATGATCATTGAATCGGTCAGGCTCCTGAGTTGTTCCGGGGCTTCCACAATAAACAGGTTGTGGGAGTGGATTTTCAGGAGTTCCATCAGTCCGGGCATTTGGCGGGACAGCGGGCCGCTGTCCCGTATGGCAATGTGCAGGGAGTGGCCAGGGCTGGCGGCGAGAAGCTTGCCGATCCCGCGCAGGCGGGGAGTCGACTCAAGCCTCAGTTCCTGCAGGTCGCGATCAAAAATGCAGATACTTCCCTCAGCCAGGTTGAGTAGTTGGTCCAGGCCGGACTGGTATTCGCTCAATGTGGTGAGGAGTTCTCGGGACATGGTGTTTAGTTTAGCCCATTGATAAAATTTGTGCTTTTTCGGAGCGCGGCCATGCCCTGCGGGCTTATCGAATCGCTGGATCACGAAGGGCGCGGGATTGCTCGCTTGGACGGCAAAGCGATTTTTGTCGAAGGTGCTTTGCCGGGCGAGTTGGTGGAATACGCCAGCTTTCGCCGCAAGCGTTCCTACGAACTGGCTCATCTGGTGCGCGTGATTTCGCCATCCTCAGCCCGTGTTGTACCGAAGTGCCAGCATTTTGGCGTGTGCGGAGGGTGCGCCTTGCAGCACGCCGATGCCGTGACCCAGTTGGCTGCCAAGCAGCGGGTTCTCGAAGATAGTTTGTGGCATGTTGGTCGGGTGCGTCCGGAAGAAATATTGCCGCCGGTCCAAGGGGAGGCATGGGCGTATCGCCATCGGGCTCGTCTAGGGGTGCGCAAGGTTGCCAGCAAGGGCGGCATGTTGATCGGTTTTCATGAGCGGCGCAGCAGCTACGTCGCCGATTTGCGCCGTTGCGAAATATTGCCGCCCCATGTTTCGGCCTTGCTCATTCCTTTACGGCAAGCGATCGGCGGGCTTTCCCTTGCCGATCGTTTGCCGCAAGTCGAGATTGCCGTGGGAGAGCACTGCACGGCCTTGGTGCTGCGCATTCTTGGTGCCTTGAGCGCGAATGATGAGCAACAGCTTCGCAGTTTTGCCGACCAGCATCGGCTGGTCATTTATCTGCAACCCAAAGGGCCGGATACAGCCTATCGTTTTTACCCGGAAAGCGGTCCCAGATTGTCCTATACATTGCCGGAGTTTGATCTTGAACTTGATTTTCGGCCGACCGATTTCACCCAGGTGAATCATGCCGTCAATCGGGTTCTTGTACGCCGGGCGTTGACCTTGCTGGATCCGCAACCGGGAGAGCGTATTGCCGACCTGTTCTGTGGTTTGGGTAACTTCACCCTGCCGCTGGCCCGTTCCGGGGCGCAGGTGGTGGGGGTTGAAGGAAGTGCCGGTCTGGTGGAGCGTGGCCGGGCGGCAGCCCGGGATAACGGTTTGGAGGCGGCGGTGGATTTTCAGGTCGCCAATCTCTTCAACGCCACCCCCCAGTCGCTGGCTGCGCTTGGTCGTTTTGACAAAATGCTGATTGACCCACCCCGCGAAGGAGCCATGGAGGTGGTTAGCGCACTGGATAGCCATCGCCCTCGGCGTATTGTTTACGTCTCCTGCAATCCGGCAACGCTGGCTCGGGATGCGGCAGTACTGGTTAATGCGCAGGGCTATCGCTTCCGTTCGGCGGGGGCGGTCAATATGTTTCCCCATACTGCTCACGTCGAATCGATTGCCGTGTTTGAGCAGGGCTAGCTGTCGACGGAAATGGGAATAAAAAAGGCGACGAGCAGGTCGCCTTTTCTTCGCGCACAGGCCTTAGTCCCGTTCACCGCTGAAAGCCATGATCAGGTTGAGCAGGCTGACGAAAACATTATAAATGTCCAGGTAGACCGCCAGGGTGGCGGTGACGTAGTTGGTTTCGCCGCCCTGCACGATACGGCTGATGTCGTAAAGGATGTAAGCGGAAAAAATCATTACGACGGCAGCGGAAATAGCCAGGGAAAGAGCTGGAACCTGGAAAAATATATTGGCCACTGCGGCCAGTAGCACCACGATCATGCCGACGAAGAGGAATTTTCCCATGCCGGTAAAATCGCGCTTGCTGACGCTGGCCACGCTCGCCAGGGTAAAGAAAATGGCACCGGTACCGCCTGCGGCCAGGGCGATCATCGTGCCGCCATTGGAAAAGCCCAGCGCTACTTGCAGAATGCGCGACAGCATGAGACCCATGAAAAATGTGAAGCCGAGCAAGAGAGCAACGCCCAGGCCGCTATCCTTGGTGCGCTCAATTCCCCACATGAAGCCGAAAGCAACACCCATGAACACCAGGAAGCCGATAAACGGGCTGCCGGCAAAAAAACTGAACTGCATCTGGATGCCGAGCAGGGCGCCGAGCACGGTCGGCACCATGGAAAGGCCGAGCAGCATATAGGTATTGCGCAGGACGCGGTTCTGTTGCAGCGCAACGGTGTCGGTGGCTTGGCCGGTGATCTGGAAGTCAGTTTGCATACAAGGTGTTCCTTTATGAGTTTCTACAGATGCTAAGACTATCGAAGGGGGAGCAAAGTTGCAATCCCGTTCTGTTCACCGTCGTTTTAAGGGAGCGATATTGACTATGTACCTGTTTTTTTGACCCAAGTTGGTTTGCGTGGTTATAATGGCGGGCTTTACAACCTTGCCCTACCGTAAACGCATGGCGGAGGGCTTTTTCCAAAAGGAGTGTTCGTGCGCCATTACGAAATTTGTTTTATTGTTCATCCGGACCAAAGTGAGCAGGTTCCAGGCATGGTCGAGCGGGTTAGCGCGATTTTGACATACAAAGGGGGCCCCATACCCCCAGAGGCAGACAGGGGTGGC
>CAZHVZ010000083.1:0-1236 GCA_964536245.1 uncultured Rhodocyclaceae bacterium | reverse complement strand
GCATGGTCGAGCGCTACCGTGCCATCGTGACCGCCAAGGGCGGTTCGATTCACCGCCTGGAAGACTGGGGCCGTCGCCAACTGGCTTACCCGATCCAGAAGATCCACAAAGCACACTACGTGCTGATGAACATCGTGTGCGACGGCGAAACGCTGAACGAACTCGAGCATTCGTTCAAGTTCAACGACGCCGTGCTGCGTCACCTCACCGTCAAGATGAAGGCAGCTGTCGTTGCTCCTTCTCCGATGATGAAGGAAGAAAAGTCCAAGTCCCTGCTCGGCGGCGAACCTGCTGCTCCGGCTGCGGAAGCGGCAGCAGCCTGACAGCACGAACGTTATTGCACGGGAGATTGACTGAACCACATTGAGTTGTCCGGCCGGGTGACCGAGCGCAAGGCGCTACGTTACACCCCCGCTGGAATTCCTGTTACCGAAGCTTTGCTACAGCATGTTTCGCAGCAGGTTGAAGCCAATATGGCGCGGCAGGTGGAGTTTGAAATGGCGGTCATTGCCTTGGGCGAAAGCGCCCGCTGGCTACAGGCAGCCCCCCTCGGCGGGGCGGTCAAAGTGACCGGGTTTCTCACGGCCAAAAGCCGCAACAGCAGGACTACCGTGCTTCATGTAAGCACAATAGAATTTTTGGAAGGAAACGAAAATGGCTCGATTCTTCAAGAAGAAGGATGACGACAAGAAAAAGAAGCGCGGTGGCGGCCTGTTCAAGCGTCGCAAGTTCTGCCGCTTCACGGCTGAAAAGGTCGAACAGATCGACTACAAGGATGTGGATGTCCTGAAGGAATACATCCAGGAAAACGCCAAGATCATGCCGGCTCGTCTGACCGGCACCAAGGCCGGCTATCAGCGCCAGCTGGGC
Source organism: uncultured Rhodocyclaceae bacterium (assembly GCA_964536245.1). Taxonomy (GTDB): domain Bacteria; phylum Pseudomonadota; class Gammaproteobacteria; order Burkholderiales; family Rhodocyclaceae; genus CAZHVZ01. The sequence goes on along the minus strand of CAZHVZ010000083.1, from coordinate 366 downwards.
ACCGCCATCAAGCGCGCCCGCTTCATGGCCCTGCTGCCCTACACCGACAACCACCTGTAAGCGAGGAGAAAAAGCATGCAAATCATTCTGCTCGAAAAGGTTGTTAACCTCGGTAACCTCGGCGAAGTGGTCAAGGTCAAGGATGGCTACGCCCGTAATTTCCTGATTCCCAAGCGCATGGCCAAACGTGCCACGCCGGCAGCCATGGCTGAATTCGAAGCCCGTCGCGCCGAGCTGGAAAAACTGGCTGCCGAGAAGCTGGCCGCCGCCCAGGCTCTGGCTGAAAAAATGTCCGGCCTGTCCGTCTCTGTCGCCCGCAAGGCCGGCATGGATGGCCGTCTGTTCGGTTCCGTCGGCAATGTCGAC
>CAZHVZ010000082.1:0-14743 GCA_964536245.1 uncultured Rhodocyclaceae bacterium | reverse complement strand
CGACGAACGCTTCGGCCTGCCCACCGTGCAGGACATCCTCAAGGAACTGGAAAAGCCGGGCCGCGACCCCCGCCCCGAATTCAAGACCGCCACCTTCGCCGACGGCGTCGAGCAAATGAAAGACCTGCGCCCCGGCATGATCCTCGAAGGGGTGGTCACCAACGTTGCCGCCTTTGGCGCCTTTGTCGATATCGGCGTGCATCAGGACGGCCTGGTGCATGTCTCCGCCCTGTCCACCAAGTTCGTCAAGGATCCCCACGAAGTGGTCAAAGCCGGCCAGATCGTCAAGGTGAAAGTACTGGAAGTAGACCTCCCCCGCTCCCGCATCGCCCTCACCCTGCGCATGAGCGACGAACCCGCCCCGGCCAAACGCCACGACCAGGCGCCGTCAGGCCGATCCGGTCAAGGGCAGGCGCGACCGCAGCAGCGGAGCACGTCTCCAGCGCCAACAGGCGGAGCGATGGCGGAGGCATTTGCCAAGTTGAGAAAGTAGCACTCAACCACGTAGACAAAGAAGAAGGCCGATCGGAAGATTGGCCTTCTTCTTGTTGGCACGACAGAGACCATCAATCGTGGAGACCAGATCGACGGGGTTCGTCTGTGTGGCTGAAAGCGACCCTGTGCGGACGTAGCAAGATTTGGAAAGCGGCCGATCAGGAACATTCAAGGCAGGGGGCGCTGTGCAGCCTTATGGCACCGCATCCCCTGATCGCCTTGTTAGCCCTTCCGGTTTTTGTGTGAGCGGTGTTTCCCATAATTTTGCGGCTTCTTGGCCGACCGAGGGGGTGTAGCAGTAGGGGGATCCTTTGGTGACATTTGCTTCCCGATGTCGAGCGCCTTCGAAATGCCTGGATTCAAAATTAGTACTCCTGTGGATTTAACCTTCGGTGCGATATTGTTTAGTGATCGTTCGCGATATGACCAGTGAAAGAACATTTCATGGTCTGTGGCGGCAGACTCGCTATACCCAATTACGTTGACGTCGTAGAAAAATTGCAGAAGTGCTTCAGGGTCGCGAAGGTACTCAGTAGCCTTTATGGACTCACCCCTGATCCAACCTTTGAATCGCTGAAATGCATCCTGAAATTCAGTTATCGTGAATCGACTCTTGCCATCCAAGTACTGAAAAAACTTGATGTAACGGCCAAAGTCTTCCTGAGTCATGTAAAACGACGCGTAGTTTCTGACTTCACCCAACAAGTAATCTGAAAATTCTCTTGTAAAGGCTGGCTTTCTTAGTAATTCATGAGAAAAGACGGATGACTGCCCATGACCAGACTTAATAGTCATAGTTCTCGCAATACGAATAAACGTGAGAATGTCGCGTGGTTTCTGAAAGGTGGTTTTCAGGAGTTTTTTGAAAGCAGCTTCTTCGTCAAAATAGTGACTCCATGCCTGTTGTGGCGTAACAACGTGCGGCTGTTGCGTTGAAAAATATTTACCACTGACTTCATAAAGCTTGGATGCCTCGTACTCTTTTTCTGTTGTTGCCCAATCAAGGAACACGGTATTGTCTTGAAGGCGGGAATTTGAGTTGTAGAGATTCAGTGCATGGAATACATCAGGTCGAACCAACAGGACAATTTTGATTCTTCCCTTCGAATCCTTGATAGAAGCGAAGTACTCAGTGTTTAGTTGCCAAATTGCTTCCCCAAGGCCCTTGATGCATTCGATGTACTCGGGGTATGAGATCGACTCTGGGCGATAGTCAATACCATCTACAAACAGGACATGCCCTTTCGAAATGGTTAAAGATGAAATTGCTTCCTTCAATGAGTTTTCCGTTTCCAACAAATGGTGCCGAATGGTTGGAATCCTTTCAGTATGCTGTGTCTTCAGTTCACCACCGGCCTCGCCGACCTGCTCCGCTTTCATTTTGGCAGCAAAAGACTCACTGCTGACGGCTTCGAAGGCACTTTCCATTTCAGGGTTCAGAGCATTTTTGCTCCACTTGTTGATTTCGTTTTCTACCCTTGTGAACTTTCCAGTAATCTTATGGAGGAGTGTCTTTGATTTGGTAACCAACATTCGGCCTACCAGAAAAAGAAGCATCGATCTCCAGATATTGGCATAGTCACTGTATGCAAGTTTTCCGTTCCGCTTGAGTTCTATGAAGCGCTTGTATTGCGTTTCCGTCATCGTCGTGACGTGGCATCGAAATTCATCAATTGAATTATTCTCTAGAAATACCGCATATGCGGTCTTGCCTGTGCCTTTCTCCCCCATCAAGAAGTAAGTGGAAGGCGCTAAGCATTTCTTCAATTCTTCGGTTCTGAGAAATACCCGGTTGAAGAAATCCTTCTGTGCCCTAGTTCGATAGTTCAACGCATCGTTGTATGGCTCGGCAAGCGCCTCGATTTTCTGCCAATTGTCGTTACTCATTATTGTTGGTATCCCTTGTAATTATTGGCGCGGGGAAGTGGCTAAGAGTTATTCAACGGAACCACCGGTCCGCATATGCAATGATAGTACTGACCGGCGAAAAATCGGTATGCCGGCAGCAAGATTATTCTGACAAATGGCAGCTATGGAGCAGTTTTTTGACCGACCGCTCCTGGCCGAAACCCGCCTAATCCTCTACCCCATACTCCTCATCCAGCCGGTTCATTTTTACCGCATAGACCCAAACCATCAGAAGAAACAGGAAAAGCGATCCCTGGGCGGCCATGTAGAAGCCAAAGGGGAAACCGAAGAAGGTGAAGGTGTTCAATTCCCTGGCAAACCAGCTGATGACAAAGGTTACGATTATCCAGAGCACGAGAAGGGTGACCGTCAGGGCGCGGGTTTTGTGCCAGTATTCTGCTCGGGATTTCATTCTCCCTCCTTTTCCGCCCGCCGTCCGTAGCGGATTTGGTCGACAAAGCGCTGCTTTTCTTCATCTGGCGGATCAGTCAGCAGGCTGACCAGGATAATCGAGACAAACCCGGCGAACACCCCGAAAACACCCGCCGAGGTGGACTGGATGCCAAACCACGGTTCGATCTGCATACCGCTGATGCCCAGCCAGGGGATGCTCTCGAATTCCACCCGGACCAGATAGTACAGCGTCACGCCCAGACCGATCAGCATCCCGGCTACGGCGCCCTGGCGGTTGGCGCGCTTCCAGAAAATACCCAGGATCAGGGCCGGGAAAAAGGCTGAGGCGGCAATCGAGAAGGCCCAGGCCACCATGGACAGGATGGTGCCCGGCTTTTCCGCAGCCAGAGTGGCGCCCAGTACCGCCACCACCAGCAGGAGAGACTTGGAAATGACCAGCCGCAACTGGGTCGAGGCATCCGGGCGTATCACCCGGTAATACACGTCGTGGGACAAGGCGCTGGTGATGGTCAGCAGCAGGCCGTCGGCGGTGGACAGGGCGGCTGCCAGCCCGCCCGCTGCCACCAGGCCGGACACCACGTAGGGCATGCCGGCTATTTCCGGCGTGGCCAACACGATTACATCGGGGTTAAGGGCCAGTTCGGCCAATTGCAAAATGCCGTCGCCGTTGATGTCCTCGATGCTGACCAAGCCGACCTTGGCCCAGGCAGCCACCCAGCCCGGCAGTTTGGTAATTTCGATTTCCGCCAGGTGGGTGAATACCTCGTATTTGGCAAACACGGCATAGGCTGGCGCGGTCAGGTAGAGACCCAAGATAAAAAGCAGGGACCAGAAAACGGAATTTCTCGCCTGGCGTACCGAGGGGGTCGTGTAGTAGCGCATCAGCACATGTGGCAAGGCGGCGGTTCCCACGGTCAGGCAAAAAATCAGGGTCAGGAAGTTGATTTTCAGGTGCTTGCGCTCATCCTTTCCTTCTCCGGGAAAGGCTTCGGCATGGTGGGTGGGCTCGGCCCCCCTGGCAGCCGCAGCAAACATGGCTGCCTCCCAGGTCAGGCGGGCCTGCTCGGGGTCTTGCGGCAATTCCCGGCGCTGCTTTTCGAGGGCCATGATTTCCTTCATCTGGGCATCATTGGCCTTGAGATCGTTGATGCGATCCGCCAGAATTTCCCGCTCTTCGTTCAGGGAATGGGGGAGACGGATGATCTTTTCGGCGTAGCGGTCGGCCCGCTCACGGAACAGGCGACGGGCCTCGACTTCCGCCGGAAGATCGAAAATCCTGTCTTCCAGACGCCCCACTTCCTGGAGCACCTGCCCGTACACAGCCTGGGGAACCGGCACGCCGGTCACCTTGTAGGAAAGGATAGCGACCGGAACCATGTAGGCAATAATCAGGATGACGTACTGCGCCACCTGGGTCCAGGTCACCGCCCGCATTCCGCCCAGGAACGAACAGACAAGGATGCCGGCCAGCCCGACAAAAACGCCGATTTCAAATTGCAGGCTGACAAAGCGGCTGGTGATCACCCCGACGCCGTAAATCTGCGCCACGACATAGACGAAGGAAGCGAGGATGGCCGCCCCCACCCCGACCAGACGGACCGACTTGCCGCCGTAGCGTGCGCCGAGAAAGTCCGGAATGGTGTATTGCCCAAAACGCCGCAGGTAGGGAGCCAGCAGTATGGCAACGAGGACAAAGCCGCCGGTCCATCCCAGAACGTAGGCCAGCCCTTGGTAGCCGGAGAGGTAGAGCGTTCCCGCGAGGCCTATGAAGGACGCGGCGCTCATCCAGTCGGCGCCGGTGGCCATGCCGTTGAACATGGCCGGAATACGGCGCCCTGCCACGTAGTACTCGGAAACGTCCGCCGTCCGGCTCATGATGCCGATCAGGGCATACATGCTGATGGTAAAAAAGAGGAAGGCATAGCCGATCCAGCGCGGCGGCATACCCCGCTGTTCAAGAAAGGCAAGCAGAAGCACCAGGCCAATGAAGCCCAGGGTATAAATCCAGAAATAGCGCTTGATGCTGGCCTGGGTATCCACTTGCCTTCCTTGCTATCCGCTGTTGCGCAGCCAGCGGCGAGCTTTGGCGATATCCACCAGCTTGCCCGGTGTGTCGGCTCCCCGTTCAACGGCACGCGGCAGCGCAACCTGAAAAAGCCTGGCCATGGCCAAGGCATCGGACAGGGCGTCCCGCCGCCCGGGTATTTCAATGCCGAAAGCGCCCAGCCAGACATCCATGGAAACCTGCTCGTCAATTTTTTCACTGAACAGGTCGGGCAGCAGCCAGGCCAAATCGATCCATTCCGGCTGGAAATTGACCCCCAAGCCATCCGCCAGGGCTTTTTCCAGAAACCCGCCGACAAAAGGCGCTTGATAGGTCACCAGCGGGGCTTTGTTGCTGAACTGGAGGACCGCCATCAACTGGCGGGCGTTCTGGTCTGCTGCAAGGGGTTCCTCGCTGGGCAGATCAAGGGCAAAGGCGTCGTCCGGCAGAACCAGCCCTCCCCGCACGATGCCAACGCCGGCAATGCCCAGCAGGGCGTCATCTTCCGCCTGAAGCCCGGCGGTGGCCACATCCAGCGCCACATAGCGGGTGTGAAAATGGGCGCCATCCCTGGGGGCGGCGGGCATGTTTCGCCACAGGTCAAGAGCCTGGGCCACATCATCCGGCAGGGCCGGACTGGCAATTCCGCCACCGAACAGTTTTTTGGTGAATTTGAGCACGGCCTACCCCACCTGATAGTCAAGTTTGAGGCGGGTCTGGATCTTGCGGGCCTGACGGAACGATTCTTTCAGGATACGACGGTCCAGTTCATTCAGGGAATCCGGGTTGATCAGGTTGTCCCCCTGCTTGCCGGGTTCCCCTTCCAGATGCTGGTGGCGCAATCGAAGCAGCTGAATGAAATCGAGCGCCTCGATCACGGCGTTGATTTCCTCGGCCCGCAGGTTGAGGCGCTGGGCAGAGAGGCGCAGACGTTGCACCGAGTTGGTGTTATGCACCCCGGTAGCCAGGGCGAAAATCCGGGCCACATCGACAAAGATCCGGAAGCCGTACTTTTTCAGGTCTATCTTGCCCGGATGGCCGGGTTCAAGATCGGTCAGGAAATCGCGCAGTTTGCCGAGGGGCGGCGCCACATCCAGCGCATTGGTGGCCATGGCCCGCAGGAACATGGGATTTTCAGCGGTCTGACCGAGCAAATGCCGACGCAGGCGCTCGGTCAGATTGGTTTGCCCGTAGAGGGGCCGGAAATCAAAAAAGATGGTGGCATTGAGCAGTGCCTCCGGCTCAGGCCGGCTGATCCAGCTCGAAAACTGGTCCTTCCATTCATCCAGGGTCAGACACCACTGGGGATTACTGGCCATGATGTTGCCCTTGCACAGCGGAAAACCGCAGCGGTCGAGATCTTCGTTAACGGCCCGGGCAAAACTCAGGAAGCGCAGTTTGAGATCGTCCCGGTCATGGAAATCGTCGCACAGGAAAACGATACCGTTATCCTGGTCTGTGCTGAAAGTCTGCTCATCCCGCCCTTCCGAACCGAAGGCCAGCCAGCACCAGTCAATACCGTCAAAATCGTGCTGCGCAAGATTGAGCTCGATCACGCGCCGGGTCAGGGCGTCGTTCAGGGCAGAAATGAACTGGGTCAATTGTTCGGACCCAACCCCCTGGGCCAGCATGTTGAAGGCCAGCTGCCGAACATCCAGTGCCGCCTGTTTCAGGGCATCGACTGCCTTGGCCGATTCGATACCCTGACGTATCTGGCGCAAACCGATGCGCTGCAAGGCAAACAGGTCGCGTTCGGAAACCACGCCGGAAAGTCGCCCTTCGGCATCGACCACCAGCGCATGACGGATGCCGTGGGTAGCCATGGCCAACATGGCATCGTAAGCGGTGGCATGTTCCTCGAGCAGGAACGGTTTGGCCGACATGACCTGCTCAATCGGCGCGGCAAGGGGAACATCGGCCAATACGACGCGTTTGAGCAAATCGGTCTGGGTAAAGATGCCTACCGGCTTGCGATCCTCAAGGGCAATGACCAGCGAACCGACCCCTGCTTTGGACATGGATTCGAGCGCGCTGCGGATCGGCGTCTGTGGACCCACAAAGACCGGGTTGCGGGAACCGATGGCGGAAAGAGGCGAATTCAGGGTTTGCTGTTCGCTGGCCCGCTGGGAGAACTGGATCTGCAACTGTTCCCGGGATTGGTTGAGCAGGCTGGCAATGTACTGGGTACAAAAGAGGTTGAACTCCGGACTCTGCGTCATCAGCACCATGAAATCATCAGCCGGCAACTGGTAGCAGAAGGTGTCTTCAAGGGCAGTATAGGTATTGGTGGACTGCCGCCGGGCGGTCACGGCACCGATCGGAAAACTTTCGCCAGCGCCAACGGTGAGGACGGAATATTCGGTAACCGCTACCTCTCCAGCCTGGCGAGCCTGCACCTTGCCCTGTTCGACGATGTAAAAATAAGCGACGGGTCCGGAATCCGGCCCGAGAATGACCGAATCACGGGGGTAAAAAGCAACCTGCGAGCGCTCGGCAACGAACTCCAGCGCCTCCCGCGTCATGCGATTGAATGGTGCGTGTTTCCGCAAAAAATCGGTGGTGACCGCTGCCACCCGGCGCTGTCCAATCTGGCGCAACGCGTCCCCGGTGTGCTGGATGCCCCCCTGAGCAAATGCCTGTTCTTCCATGATGATTACTTTCTTTTTATTGAAGTCCGTAGTTTAACTTGAGCCGTTGTTGCAGGTGTTTGACCTGGCGCATTGCCTCGCGCAGGACCGCCCGGTCAAACTCGTTCAGGTGCTCGGGCTGAACGTGGTTATCGGGAATGCCTCCGGCTCTGATCGTTGCCACCTGATGCTCCAGCCGCAGACGCTGTATTTCGGAAACGGAAGCAATCGCCGAAGCCACGACCTCCGGCTGCAAACCGGCATGGGCACCACTCAACGAGAGCCGCTGCCGGGTTTCAACCTCTCCCACGCCGGCTGCCAGGGCAAAAATTCTTGCCGCATCAACAAACAGGCGAACGCCATTTTTCTTAAGATCAATGCCCTTCTCGTCATGGGCCGCCAGTTCTCCCCGGAAACTCAAGGCGGGCTCTACCTGCAAGGCATTGGCAGCCATCAGGTGAAGGAATGCCGGCGCATCCGGGGTCATCAGGAGAAGGTCTGATTGCAATTTTCTGGCCAGTGAAAAATCGCCGTAGAGGGGACGCAGGTCAAAAAAGATGGTCGAATGCATGAGCGCCAAGGGGGCTGGCTTTCGCACCCAATCGGTAAAGCAGTCCCGCCATTCCTCCAGGGAAAGGCACCACTTCGGGTTTCCCGCCATCATGAGCCCCGGACAGAGGGAAAAACCGCAGTGGTCAAGGTGTCGGTTAACTTTTTGTGCAAACCCCAGAAACAGTTCCCGCAAGGCGTCGGCTTCCTGGGGGCCGGTCGCGCTGAAAATCAGGCCGTTATCCTGATCGGTGATAAAGGTCTGCTCAAATCTTCCCTCCGAACCAAGCGCCAGCCAGCACCAGGGAACCGGCGGTAAGCGGTGTTCGGCGGCAGTCAGTTCGATGACCCGGCGCACGATCATGTCGTTGAGTTCGGACACCGTTCTGGTCAACAACTGACCGCTCCACCCTCTTCCAATCTGGTTGCCGCCGAAATGGCCGATTTCCCTGGCCACGCTGGCGGCGGCGTTTACATCACCGGCCCCCGCCGCCGCCCGACCAAGATATCGCAGGGTGCGGAAAACATCATCAAGAGTGGTGGGCATCAGTACTTGATTCGGGCATAGTAGGTCTTTTCCGATGCTTCAAGAGCCTGCCGGAGGGTCAGGATTCCCATGTCGGCGAGCAATGGAAGCAATTTGAGGAAAACATCTCCGGTCGCCAAGGCATCTTCCAGGGCATTGTGGCGGGTTTCTATACTTACCCCGAGGCGCTCGGCAATGGTGTCCAGCTTGTGGGACTCCTGATTGGGATGCACCACGGCCGAAAGCAGGAGAGTGTCGAGTACCGGCTGAGCAAAGTGCACCCCGACCCGCTCTTCTTTCAGTTGTAGGAAACGCATGTCGAAAGCGGCATTGTGCGCGATCAGGACGGTGTCCTCGCAAAACTGGTGGAAAGACGGCAAGACAATGTCGATGGTCGGCTGACCACGCACCATATCTTCGGTAATGCCGTGGATGGGAATGCCTTCCGGTCGCAAGGGACGCTCCGGGTCCACCAATTGATTGAAGGTTTCCTGGCGGAGCAGACGGTTATTGACGATACGGGCCGCTCCGACCTGAATGATTTCATCCCCGGCAGAGGGTTCAAGGCCGGTGGTTTCAGTATCGAACACGGTGTAAACGAGATCGCTTAACTTGCGGTCGAGATCGATGGCGCTTTCCTGATAGCTGAACAGGTCAAAATCGTAGTATTCCGGCCTGCCCCGAGCCCTGGCTTCGTCATCCAGTTCCACCGGCTCGAATTCTGGCGTCGCCACCGGAATGACAAAGCGGAAAAAGGCGCGGTGAGCGGCCTTCTCTCGTTCGTACCAGATTTCGCCGCCATGGCGGTCAATCACGTCACGCAAACTCAGGGGCGACGACTCGCCGGCAAAGTGCATGCTTTCCAGTTCCCAGGTATAGAAGGTCTCCGATGACATGGCCGGTCCGGACCAGATCAAATCCAGATAGGCCAGTTTTCCGGCAGACAGCAGACGAAAACGCAGTTCACGAACCTCGTAGTGGTCCTGTAAACGGGAAGCCAGGAATGCCAGGGCAAAAACCAGGGTGTAGCTGTCTGCCTTGACCCAAAGTCCGTCGTCCAGTTCTTCGGTTTTGCTCGGCAGTTGCAGGCGGTCTTCAATTCGTCGCTGGGCGGCGGCGATAATGTAGATGCCGAGAACGTCTTACAGCGCCCAGCGGGCCTTCAGGGAATCGGAAAACTCACTCATCGTGCGATCAAGACGCTGGCTCATGCCAGCAGCCTCCTCATCGACGACACGCAGGAAGCGTTCGCGCAAATCGGCGCCCATATCCGAATAGTCAATCAGATTGGCTACCGCAGCACGAATGCTGCCCAGCGAGGAACGCGTGCCTTCGGTGAGGGAATGCAAAACCTGATCGCGGCGCGCTTCCTGCTCCAGGCTGCGGGTGATGTTCTCAACGGTCAGCACGTAGCCGGTCATGGCCGGTTCCCCGATGGCATTCTGTCCGGCCAGGACGGGGACCATTTGTACCCGCAGCAGTTGCCCACCCCGCGTGGTGGTGATGAAGTTGGACATGGCCGAGGTGTGCTTGGCCAGACGTTGGTTGATGACTTCCCGGGCATGCTGGACCTGGTTCTTTTCCAGAATGGAGTAAATCGATCGTCCCAGTCCGATCAGGGCGCCACCGCTGACCGAGGTCGGCCCCTGGGCGAGAGCCTTGAATTGAAGGCGCGCCCGGTTGTTGTAGAGCAAAATGCGGCCATCCAGATTACATACCACCACGGCCTGGGCAAGTTCCGACATGAGCGCGGCCAAACGATTTTTTTCTTCTTCCACCGAGGCCTTGGCGCGGGCGATCTGGGAGTCCACATCGGAAAGCAGTTCATCCCTTTGCTGGGCCAGATCGTTGGCGGCATTGGCCAGACGCTGAACCTCCGGCGGTCCCTCCGGAGTGACCCGGAAATTCCGGTTGGCACTGAGCATCAGGCGCAGGGTTTCCGACATGCGCAGCAAGCCTTCAACATACTGCTTGAAAAGCTTGTGCAGAACCAGAACCCCAACGACAAAGCCAAACAGGGTCATCATGGTCCCGATCGGCAGGCGCGAGAGAAGCAGTTCGGTGAGCATCGCCCGCTCGGCTTCCTTCATGTCGAGCCAGACGAGGAGCGAGGTGACGACAAACGGTCCGGTCATCAACAGGCCGAGAACCACAATGGAGAGGGAGAAACGGTGTTTGGCCTTCATCGTTTCAAACCACCCCGAGAATCCGCTTGACCGTGGCCACCAGATCCTTGGTTGAAAACGGCTTGGTGACATAGGCATCGGCACCGATGGCCAACCCCTTGGCAACTTCCGTATCACGTCCCTTGGCCGTGAGCATGACAATCAGCAGGCCGCCCCGGCTCGGGTCGGAGCGCAGTGCCTCGCAGACTTCGTAGCCCGATTTTTTGGGCATCATGATATCCAGCAGCAACAGATCAGGGTTGAATGTCCTGACCTTTTCCATGGTTTCCTCTCCATCTCCTGCCACGGCCACCTCAAAACCTTCCTTTTTCATCAGGAATTCAAGCGAAATGACAATATTGGGTTCATCGTCGGCGATTAGGATTTTGTGTGTCATGGTTTAGCCTCCCTTGTTATCGTTATCCAGTGCCGGTAGAGGCACGGTGAAAATAAATCTAGCACCCTGGCCCGGTTCGCTTTCAACCCACAAGCGTCCCCCAAAGTATTCCACAATCTGCCGGCTGATGGGCAGGCCTAGTCCGGTACCTTTCGGCTTGTCGGTCAGGGTGTTGCCGCCCTGCCGGAATTTCTCGAATACCACCGTACACTCTTCGCGGCTCAGACCGGGGCCGTTGTCGGCGACCTCAACCTGCACCGCTCCCGGTTCCACTGTTGAAATCACCCTAACCTGCCCGGTCACTCCGGGTACGAATTTGACGGCGTTGGACAGAAGATTGACCATCACCTGCATGAGGCGATCCTGATCGGCAAGAACGATCGGCCCGTTTTCCGGTATGGTCACATCAAGCTGGACCTCCTTGTCCCGGAACAACTGACCCACCGAATCCACGGATTCCCTGACCACCTGAGCCATATCCACCTCGGTGGTCTGCCATTCCCCGCGCCCCGACTCCAGCTTGGCCATATCGAGCACCTGATTGATGAGCCGGGTCAGGCGGTCGGCCTCGGCCACGATGATGCCGAGAAAACGCCGCCGGGAGGCCAGGTCCATTTTCGGGTCTTCGCAAAGCATTTCGGACAGGGCGCGGATCGACGTCAAGGGGGTGCGCAACTCGTGGGTGACCGTCGAGATGAAATCGTCCTTCATCCCGTCCAGTTCGCGCAAACGATCATTTGCCGCCCGCAGTTCCGCCGAAGCAGCCTCCAGCTCCAGGGATTTCTGCTCCAGTTCCCGGCTGTAGGCCCGCACCTGGGACGCTTCATCAAGGATATCGAGAACCTCGTCCAGCCCCAGAACCTCTTCCTGTACCGCCGAACTGACCATCACCCTGGCGCTGGCCGAACCAATGGCGCCGGCCAGCTGGGTTTCGGCAAAATGGACGAACTCGGCATCTCCCGGTACCTTGTGCCAGTCATTCAGATTATGTTGCGCGGCGTAACCGGCCAACTGCTGCTGCGCCCGGACCGGCCCGAGAAAACGTTCCAGCAAGCCGATCAATTCATCAACCGAGGCACTGCCCCGCCATAGCCGAGACTCGGCGAGCTGGGCGCGACGCCGGTAAACATCGACGAAACGCTCAGCCTGACTGGCTTCCACTGCATCCGGGCGGGAGGCCAGGGAAACGGCAAGATAGAGTCCTGTATTGGCAAAGAGGCTCCAGAACAGGCAGTGGGAAATTTCATCCATGCCGGTCAATCCGAACAAGGCTTGGGCCTTGAGCCAGGCTATTCCACCCAGTCCCTGCACAACAAAACCATGATCTATCCAGCCGGATTTGGCGAAGGAAGGCAGCAGCAGGGTGTAGGCCCAGATGGAAAACCCCCCCATCAAACCGGCTACTGCTCCGGTTTTTGTACCGTGCTTCCAGTACATTCCGGCAAATAGCGCCGGCGCAAACTGGGCGACGGCAGAAAAGGAAATCAAGCCGATGCCGACCAGGGCATATGCTTCTCCTGCCGCCCGGAAATAGACATATCCGAGCAGCAAAATGAGAACGATGGCACCTCGGCGAATTCCCAGAAGGAGACCGGACATGTCCTTGCGCTCACCCAGCCGGACAAAATTGAGGCGCAACAGCCAGGGCATGACCAGGTCGTTGCAAATCATGGTGGACAAGGCAATGGTTTCCACAATCACCATGCCGGTAGCCGCCGACAAACCCCCGACAAACGCCAGCAGAGCCAAGCCTTCTGCCCCCTGGGACAAGGGAAGGGTCAGCACGAAGGTGTCGGCATCGATACTCTGCCCCTGAAAGTGCAACATGCCGCCCAAAGCCAGGGGAAGCACAAAGATGTTGATGAGAACCAGATAGAGGGGGAAAAGCCAGATCGCTCGCCGAAAATGTCCTTCATCAACGTTTTCGACAACGATGATCTGAAATTGGCGAGGTAGCAGAATGATGGCCAGGCCGGAGAGAAGAATGAGCGATGCCCAGCTCCCCGAGCGAGACGGATCAAGGCTCAGCAGACGGACCAGATCGGGCGAACGGGCCGCCTGCAGGAAAACATCACCCATGCCCTCAAAAATCGAATAGCATACCCCCACCGTGATGAAGGCAATGATTTTGACCACGGATTCAAACGCCACTGCGGCTACCATTCCCTCATGGCGTTCCGTGGCGTCCAGATGGCGAGTGCCAAAAAGGATGGTAAACACCGCCAGAACCACAGCAATGAGCAGGGTCGAATCCTGCCACCAGGCTTGATTGAACTCCGGCGGCTGCTGGAAGAGCACATTGAGGCTGGCCGAAACCGCCTTCAGCTGAAGGGCAATGTAGGGAATGATGCCAATCACCGCAATAACCGTGACCAATCCGGCAAGGAACTGGCTTTTCCCGTAACGGGAGGCAATGAAATCGGCAATCGAGGTGATACGTTGAGCCTTGCTGATACGGATCATTTTGACGATCACCGCACCGAACAAAAGCATCAGGGTCGGACCAATGTAAATGGTCAGAAAGGACAATCCTCCGGAAGTGGCACGCCCGACGCTGCCGAAAAAAGTCCAGGAGGTGCAATAAACCGCCAGGGAGAGTGCGTAAACATTGGCCGTGATAATCGACTTTCCGGCATCCGCCCGCGCATCGCCAAACCGGGCGATGGCAAACAGCAGCCCGAGATAGGCCGAAGAAACAAGCGCGATGAACCAGCCTGAAAGCATCCTACTTGACAGTCCTTTCCGAGTTCCACGCCGCCAGCCCGATGACGGCAATCCAGACGCCGAACAGGTAAAAATAGGCCGCCGGTATTCCCCCAACCTCTCCCGACGGCAAAGTTACCAAGGGATACGTCAGGAGCGGAATGGCGCACAGCCCGAGCGCTGCCAGTCGCTGCCGTAAGGGATTGCCCCGTCTCAAAGCCATTCCCCAAAAAGAAAAACGGCCGGCGTGCCAAGCACGCCAGCCGTAATATTGCGGTCAGGTGATCCGCACGGGCGGTCACCGTTTTTGGCGACCATAGTCTCCTCCTTGCCCTATATTTGCAAGACCGGCCTGGCAAGCGCGCCGGTCTTTCTGCCATGCCTGAAAAACAATGCTTCAACTACTCCTGAACGACCGGGCTTTGGCCCCTGGCGGAGCCAAAACCCTTAATGATCGCCTTAGGCGGATTGACGCAACTGCTCCAGAATGGCCGGATTTTCCAAAGTGGAAGTGTCCTGGGTGAGCTCTTCGCCCTTCGCCAAACCACGCAACAGGCGGCGCATGATTTTGCCGGAACGGGTCTTCGGCAGATTGTCGCCAAAGCGGATATCCTTCGGCTTGGCGATCGGCCCGATCTCCTTGCCGACCCAGTCCTGCAACTCCTTGACCACTTTCTTGATCCCTTCCGGATCGGTCGGACGGGAACCCTTGAGCACCACGAAGGCGACAATGGCTTCACCGGTCAGATCGTCCGGACGGCCCACCACGGCAGCTTCAGCCACCATCGGATTGGCGACCAGGGCCGATTCGATTTCCATGGTACCCATACGGTGACCGGATACGTTCAGCACGTCATCGATACGACCGGTGATCGTGAAGTAGCCGGTATTGGCATCGCGAATCGCCCCATCGCC
>CAZHVZ010000081.1:596-14910 GCA_964536245.1 uncultured Rhodocyclaceae bacterium | reverse complement strand
GCGCGCGGCGGCAGATCGCGAATGACCAGGCCGGCGGCGTAGTTGGCGCCCGACTCAAAATCCTCGGCATTGCAGCCAGTGTTGCCAATATGCGGATAGGTCAGGGTAACGATCTGACGACAATAGGACGGATCGGTGAGAATTTCCTGATAACCGGACATGGCGGTATTGAACACCACCTCACCACTGGTTATTCCGTCGGCGCCGATGGACTGGCCCTTGAATACCGTTCCGTCAGCAAGGGCGAGAATGGCGGGTAAATATGAGGGCAGCAACGACACAACCAGCTCTCCTGAATCTTTAGTGTAGATATGCCGAGCGGGAAGGCTCACGCCCTCCCGCTCGTTGTATTATTTAAACCCTACTATTTTAGCCGAAACAGGCTTTCCCGGCAAATTCAGCCCACCACCTTGGTCGCCACATAACGCTCCATTTCCGGCTTCAGGCGGGCCAGCTCGGACTTCAGGCCGGTAATCAGCCGGCCACTCTGCTCCCAATCCACATTGCCGGTGGCACACGCCACCTGCTCGATATCGAGCGCCAGACGACGCGCCACTTCGGCATGGAACATGGCAAGCAGGCTTTTCAAGGTATGAGCGTGCATGCGCAATTCATGGGCATCCAGCTTTTCCTGGGAACCAACAATACGAACGAGATGTTCATCCCACTCACTGAGCATCATCGCCGCCATGTTGGCCAGCAGCTCATTGTCACCAATATCGCAGAGGGCGGCCTTCAAATCCAGAACCGGCACTTCTCCTGCCACGAAAGAAGGCTGCGGCACAGGCGAATCTCCGCTTTTCTTGCCCTGACTACGCTCAAGTGCCGCGTAGAAATCCGCCGGACGCAGCGGTTTGGCGACATAATCATTCATGCCCGCTTCCCGGCAGCGATCCTGATCGCTAGCCATGACATTGGCCGTCATGGCAATGATATACACCTGCTGAAAATCGTCGGAAACCACCCAACTGCGCCGCATCTCCCGGGCACGAATGGCGTTGGTCGCCTCGATTCCGCCCATCACCGGCATCTGCATGTCCATCAGGATGACATCGAAATGTTCCCGATCGAACCAGTCAAGCGCCTCGGCGCCATCGTTGGCCACGGTCACCTGGTGCCGTCGCTTTTCCAACAGGCGCAAGGCCAGTTCCTGATTGACCGGATTGTCCTCGACCAGCAAGACTCGCAACGGTTTCTGATCGGAAGCGCCGGCGGCAACATCTACTTCAAACGGCGCCAGATCAAACCCGGGGTTGGACTCGGTACCCGTAGCCCCGCCTGGAATCAGCAACAGGGCATCCTTAAGATCCCCCAGGCCAATGGGCTTGACCAGATGCGCCCCGACCGCCAACTCCCGCAATCTCGACAGATCATGGCGCTGATTTTCCGTGGTCAACATCATGACCAGTTTTTCTTGCCCCCCCCCGTTACGCCAGGACTCGGCAAGGGCAAACCCGGCAGGCGCGTCCATGGTGGCATCGGCCAGGATGAAATCGTAGGGAAAGTCCACCGAACGGGAACGCTCGATGGCGGCCAGTGCCGCTGCCCCATCCGGCACGGCCGACGCCTGAAGCCCAAGGCGGTCGAGCAAACGCACCAAATGGGCAGCCGCCACCGGGTTATCGTCAATGACCACCGCTCGCTTACCCCGCAGGCTTTTTGGCAATGCTTCGGGAGCCGATGCTTCGACACCAAAACGCGCCAGAAAATGGAATACCGACCCTTTGCCGGCAGCACTTTCCAGCCAGACCCGGCCATCCATCAACTGTACCAGCCGGGCACAAATGGCCAGGCCAAGCCCCGTGCCGCCAAAACGCCGCGTCGTAGACGCATCAGCCTGGGAAAATGCC
This sequence comes from uncultured Rhodocyclaceae bacterium, assembly GCA_964536245.1. Lineage (GTDB taxonomy): Bacteria > Pseudomonadota > Gammaproteobacteria > Burkholderiales > Rhodocyclaceae > CAZHVZ01. The sequence continues at coordinate 13,060 of CAZHVZ010000081.1, read as the reverse complement.
TCAAAAATGGCTTGCTGCTTGTCGAGAGGGATGCCGATCCCCGTATCCTGTACGGAAAACCGGATATATACCGACCCGGCACTCAATTGATCGACAGCCAGTTCGATGATGATATTTCCCCGCTCGGTGAACTTGATGGCATTCCCCAACAAATTGGTAATCACCTGGCGCAGGCGAGTCGGGTCACCCACTACCCGGGAAGGGAGTTCCGGCGGCAGATTAACAACCAGTTCCAGACCCTTTTTATGGGCGGCCACAGCCAGAACTCTCGTTGCTTCGAGCACCAGATCGGGCAAGGAAAAGGAAATGGCCTCGAACTGCATTTTCCCGGCTTCGATCTTGGAAAAATCAAGGATGTCGTTAACGATGGTGAGCAGGGATTCGGCAGACGACTTAACGGTCTTGAGATATTGTTTTTGCTCGGCATCCAGGTTGGTATCCAGGGCCAATTCGGTCATTCCGATGATGCCATTCATCGGCGTGCGTATTTCGTGGCTCATGTTGGCAAGAAAAGCACCCCGCGCCTTGTTGGCTGCCTCTGCCTCTTCCTTGGCGGCAACCATGGCGGCCTGCCCACCCTTCATTTCGCTGATATCCCGATGCAGGACCAGCATACGCATCGGCTCGCCTCCGGCATCCCGGGCGGTAACCAGACCCTTGACCACCAACCAGCGCCATTCCCCTGTCCTGGCCCGCATCCGGCATTCGGCACTAAAACAGCGCTCCTTGCTCTGGACATGGGCAGCAATTCGTTGCTGTACGCTACGCAAGTCGTCGGGGTGGAGCAGCTTTTGCCAGGCGGCGATGCTGTTTTCCAAGTCCCCTTGATCGTATCCGAGCAGCGTTTTCCATTGCCGCCCCGACTCGATGTTGCCGCTTTTCAAATTCCAATCGGAAAAGGCATCCCCGGAAAGCTCGCTCTGCACGGACTGGAGATTAGCATACATGACATAGCCATTATCGACAACATCCAGCAGGCGCCCGAGATTAGTCGCAAACGGACTCCCGATCGCAGCAAGCTGCTGCCGCAACTGCACCTCCCCCTCTCCGCCAAAGAGTTCCTTGAGCTGGCGAGCTAGAAGGGGAGATTTGACCGGCACCTAACGCAATCCAAGGACATCCTGCATATCGAACAAACCGCTTTTTCGTCCGGCCAGGAAATGTGCTGCGCGCAGGCTCCCCTGGGCATAGGGCATACGGCTGGCCGCCTTGTGGGTAATTTCAACGCGCTCGCCGATCCCGCAGAACATCACCGTGTGATCGCCGACTATGTCACCGCCGCGCACGGTCGCAAAACCAATGGTGGAAGGATCCCGCTCACCGGTCACCCCCTCGCGGCCATAAACGGCACAATCCCTGAGATCGCGACCAAGCGCCGACGCCACCACCTCGCCCATGCGCAGGGCTGTTCCCGAAGGCGCATCAATCTTCATGCGGTGGTGCGCCTCCACTACCTCGATATCGTAGCCCTGATCGAGAATGCGGGCCGCCGTGTCGAGCAGCTTGAAGACCAGATTCACTCCGACCGCCATATTGGGAGCAAAAACCACCGGAATATCCTTTGCCGCCTCGGCAATTGTCTTCTTGCCCTCGGCATCAAAGCCGGTTGTTCCGATGACCATGGCCACCCCCCGCTCTCGGCACAAGGCAAGATGCGTCAGCGTCCCTTCCGGGCGAGTAAAGTCAATCAGGCAGTCCACATCGGCCAGCCCCCCTGCCAGGTCATCGGTAATCCGGAGATCACAAGGCAGACCAACCAGCTCACCAGCCGTCTTGCCAAGGGCAGGACTGCCCGGCACATCAAAAGCGGCCCCCAGGGTAGCAGTACCGTCCTTCAAGGTCGCTTCAATCAGCATGCGCCCCATACGACCGCCTGCCCCGACAATTCCGATACGTGGTCCGTTCATCCTACAACCCTACCTTTTCCAGCATTTTTCCAAAAAAACCTCTTTCCTGCGGCACCGGCAAAGGCTGACCTTCGGCATCCGCCGGCAAGGTACCGAGGTCAATCACCCGGGTTTTCGCCACCGGCGCCAGCAATTCGCTGACCTCAGCCACCTCGACGTCCCCGGCCACCCGCTCCAGGCGATTGTCCTGATTGAAATAAACCGAGAACTTCCGACTTTCGACGGCATTGGTCCGCCCGTTCTGGAAACGGTAAACATAGTCCCAGCGCTGGGCGTGGAACATGTCAGTCAGGAGCGGCGTACCGAGAATAAACCGGACCTGCTCGCGGGTCTGCCCCGGCTTGAGCTGGGCAATCGCCTCCTGGCTCAGGACATTGCCCTGCTGGATGTCGATACGGTATTCGGTGACGATGCGAGGAACGGTCACATTGGAGCAGGCTGCCAGAAAAACACAGGCGAGCCCGGAGAGCAAAAGGCGATGGTGGGACATGGGCAAAGAATCAGTGATTCTCAATATTGTTCAGAGCGTTATATCATAACCGAAATCGTCTCTCACCCGCCCCCCAACAATGTACGGAAAATCACAATGAGCGACCCCCAAAGCCTAAAAAACATGGGTCTCAAGGCAACTTTTCCCCGCCTGAAGATTCTTGAGTTATTCGAACGCAGCAATGTGCGCCACCTTACCGCCGAAGACGTTTACCGCGCCCTGCTGACGGAAGGCATGGACATTGGTCTGGCCACGGTCTACCGGGTTCTCACCCAGTTCGAGCAGGCCGGCCTGCTGGAACGGCACTTTTTTGAATCCGGCAAAGCCGTGTTCGAGATCAATCACGGCAAGCACCACGACCATCTGGTCTGCCTGGATTGTGGCAAGGTCGAAGAGTTCTACGATCCGGAAATCGAACGCCACCAGAACCAGATCGCCAGCGAACGCGGGTTCGTGATCCGGGAACACTCTCTCTATCTTTACGGAAACTGCGAAAAAACCAACTGCCCGAACCGGCAGCCAAACAAAATCCGGGCAGACCAGTCGTAACCGTCCTTGCCCGAATCACGCCCCGGCAAGGCCTCCCCCTCCCGTCAGGCCTCGGCCGTGAAGCCAACCGATTTTTCCAGCCCTCCGGCAGACTGGTAGGCGCCCACCGCCCGGCTACTGCGCCCGCTATCCGCACGGGAACGCTCCTCGGCCGCCTGCCGGGCTGCTTCCTGACGAGCCTGGATTTCCATCTGACTGGCAAAGGCCGCTACGCTACGGTCCTGCGGCGACGGATCGGATGGCGCCAACGCCGCTTCCCGAATATGCTGCGCTTTGGGAATGGTTTCGTCCGGTGTCCGCCCTCGCGAGACGTCAATACTGCCATCACCCCCGACCGCATACTGTTTTTTGTCCGGGCCGGTTTCATAGCTGAAGCTGGCTCCACCCCGGATCAAATCCCCCCCCACCGCAACATGGGCCTGCTCATGGGCTCTCACCTTGCGGTCGGTCGCCGCCAGTTTGGCAACAATTCGCGACTGCTCTGCCGTAAGCTCCCCTTCGGTATTTTTCGGCCGAGGCTCCTGCAAGGCACGCGCCGCCGCCCGCTGCTGGGATTCCGCCCCTTTGAGGGAAAGATTGTCGAAGCCGAGATTGGGAACCGTTGTGGCGCTACTGATCATAAAAGTCTGCCGAGCCAGAACCATCACACCCCAAGTTTAGTTCTCAAGCGAATGATTTTCCAGCATTAAATCAGTCAAAACCGAGCAACTCCCCGGCATGCTTACGGGTAATCTCGGTAATCTCGACGCCGCCCAGCATCCGTGCAATTTCTCCGACTCGCTCATCGCCATCCAGCGACTTGATGCGGCTGAGCACCTTGCCGTCGACAGTTGCCTTGCTGACCTGCCACTGGTGATCGGCCCGGGCGGCCACTTGCGGCAGATGGGTGACGCACAATACCTGGCGCTCCCGGCCCAGGGCATGGAGAAGTCGGCCGACAATTTCCGCAACGCCCCCGCCGATCCCCACATCGACCTCGTCAAAAATCAAAGTCGGCACCGCCGCCGAGCGGGAGGTGACCACCTGGATGGCCAGACTGATGCGCGACAGCTCACCGCCGGAAACCACTTTTGATAGCGGCTTGGCTTCGCTGCCGGACAAACCGGAAACCCGCAGCTCAACCTGCTCCATCCCACAGCTGGCACCGACCTCAAGAGGCAACAAGACGACTTCCAGACTGCCGGCGCTGAGCGCCAACTGGCGCATCAGCTCGGTGGCTGCGGTTGCCAGCTCTCCGGCAGCTTCTTGGCGCCCGGCGGAAAGCTGCCGGGCGAGAGAAAGAAAAGACTCTTTTGCTGCACCAACCGCTGCCTCAAGCCCCGCCAGGTCTGCCGCAGCACAAAGGCCGAGCAGGCGCGACCGCCATTGTTCAAGCAGCACCGCCAGTTCTTCCGGCGAACAACGATACTTGCGGGCACAACTGTGAATGGCCTCCAGCCGGCGCTCAACCTCGGAAAGCCGGGCCGGGTCGAGATCCACACGATCCGCATAGCGGCGCAGGGAGGAAACCGCTTCGGACAATTCGGTACGGGCAGATTCGACCAGTTGAGCCACGTCCTCCAAAGCCGGATCATAGGCCGCCAAATCGGCCAATCGCGAGGCGACGCGATCGACCTGCCCCTCGCAGGAGGCTTCTCCTTCGGCCAATACTGCCAAGGAAAACTGGGCTCCCTCCATCAGGCTGGCGGCGTGCGCCAGCCGTTTGTGCTCGACTTCCAGCTCCTGCCACTCAGCCAGGGAAAACGCCAGGGTCTCAAGTTCACTCACCTGCCACTCAAGCTGCTCCCGCTCGCGCTGCAATGCCTCGCCGCCTTCGGCTGCTGCTTGCCGGGCAGATTCCGCGTCCCGCCAGGCACGATAGGCCGCCGCCACCTGCCGGGCGAGATCGCTCAGGCCGGCATGGGAGTCCAGCAAGGTCCGCTGGGCATCCGCCCGCAGGAGGGATTGATGAGCATGTTGACCGTGAATGTCCACCAGACTCTCAGCCACTTCCCGCAGTTGCTGGAGCGTGGCCGGCGAACCGTTGATATAGGCGCGGGAACGACCGCCCACGTCGACCACGCGGCGCAGCATCAACTCGTCATCAGCGGCCAGATCGTTGGCCTCCAGCCAATCCCTTACCGGCTGCACAGTGGCCACATCAAAACTCGCCACGACCTCGGCCTTGTCGCATCCGCTCCGGACCACGCCGGCATCGGCCCGCTCCCCGATGGCGAGAGCCAGGGCATCGACCAGTATGGACTTGCCGGCACCGGTTTCTCCGGTCAGGGCGCCAAAACCTTCGGTAAATTCCAGTTCGAGACGGTCGACAATGACAAAATCGCGCAGGGTCAGGTGGCGCAGCATCAGGGGCCTTTGGGTCTTTCGCTCCAGTGGAGCTTCTGGCGCAGCATGGAAAAATAGCTGTAACCGGGAGGATGCAGAAAACAAATGGCATAGTCCGAGCGCTTCAGGCGAACCGAATCACCGCGCAGCAGGTCCTGCGTCACCTGCCCGTCAAAGTGCACCCGGGGATCATCGGCATGGGTAATGCGCAACTCGATTTCAGCCCGGTCATTGACCACAATCGGACGATTGGTCAGCCCGTGCGGGCAGAGCGGTACCAGAGCCATGCCGGTCAGGGTCGGATGCAGGATGGGACCGCCGGAAGACAGGGAATAAGCGGTGGAGCCGGTGGGCGTTGAAACAATGAGGCCGTCGGAACGAACGTTGTAAATGAATTCGCCGTCAATGAACAACTCGAATTCGATCATGCGGCCAATGGCGCCCTTGTCCACCACCACATCATTCAACGCCAGATTGCAGGCAATCTCCCGGTCATCACGCATCACCTCGGCGTCAAGCAACATGCGGTTCTCGGGGACAAAACGGCCATCCAGCAAATCATCCATGCAAGTCAGCATGTCGTCCCGGGCGATATCGGTCATGAAACCGAGCCGCCCCTGATTGACCCCGACCAGGGGTACCCGGTAGCGGGCCAGCCGGCGGGCGGCATTGAGCATGGTACCGTCGCCGCCAAGGACAATGGCGAGATCGGCGTGAGCACCGATATCGTTGAACCCGCAGGTAACCCAGCGGGAGAGATCAACCTTCTTGCCGATATGGTCCGCCGTTTCGCGCTCAATGAAAACCGACACCCCCCGCTCATGGAAGTATTCGGCCAGTCGGCGCAGGGACTCGGCAATCTCCATGCTGTGATACTTGCCGACGAGGGCAATGGTGCGTGGCGAACGATAGGAACCGAAGGCGGAGTTCATAGGATGGATTTTTGCATAAAACGATCCGCTACGCCGCCCCTGAATAGCGGACAGCAGTCAAGGCTTGAGGTGACTTGCGGCCATGGCGTTCATCAAGTCAACGCTCCATTGACAAATAGAACGACCGTTCGTATTATTAACCCATGGGAAAAGGCGAAGATACTCGGTCGATCATTCTTGATGCAGCGCTGGCGCAAGCCAGCGAAGCCGGCTTCGAATCGTTGACCATCGGCACCCTGGCAAACCGCACAGGACTTTCCAAAAGCGGCTTGTTCGCCCATTTCGGCTCGCGGGAGGAATTACAGATCGCTGCCATTGACCGGGCTGCCGGTCTCTTTGCCGAAACCGTATTTTCCCCGGCCCTCGCGGCGGAGCGAGGTCTGCCCCGAGTGCGGGCGATTTTTACCCACTGGATGCAATGGACCCGGGAGAGCGGCCTGACCCACGGCTGCCCGCTGCACGCTGCCGCCATTGAGTTCGATGACAAACCAGGTGCCATCCGCGAACACCTGGTTGCCCATTTTGACCGCCTGCAAAACAATCTGGAACGTGCGCTCAGCCATGCCGTTGAGGCTGGCCAACTGCGCCCCGGTCTGGATGTATCCCAACTCGCCTTTGAACTGCTCGGCATCGTCTTTGCCTACTACCATGCCGCCCGGCTGCTGCAACGCCCGGAGGCCGCCAACCGGGCGCAATCCGCATTCGACCGGTTGCTCGCCGCTGCCGCGCCGGCAGCCTGACCCCGCAGGAGAATCCTATGAGTACCAACACCCTGAATCTTTCGCACATTAATAGCACGATCGTTCGTTTCTATACGCAATCTTCTTTGGCTGCCACGCAGAGCTACTTCAAGCTTCTCTCCCGCCTGCGCCCCGAGTTGGCCAGGCGTCAGGCGGAACGCCTGTTCACCACCCCGCCGCGCCCTGCGCACACCCGCTCCGTGCCGGTCGCCGCCCGTCGCGAAACGATACTCACCGATGTCGGCCACCTCGCAGTCTGGCAGGCCGGACCTGTCGATGCGCCAGCGGTGTTACTGGTCCACGGTTGGGGTGGAATCGGGGCGCAACTCGGGCATTTCGTTCCGCCGCTCCTTGCCAAGGGATTTCGTGTCGTCTGGTTCGACCATCCCGGCCATGGTCACAGCGAAGGGCAGGAAGTCGCCCTCCCCGATTTCGTAAAGAGCATGACCGCCCTGGAAGCCACCTGCGGTCCATTCCACAGCGCCATCGGCCATTCCCTTGGCGGAGCGGCAGTAGGGCTTGCCTTGCGCAGCGGATTGACAATGCAACGAATCGTCCTGATTGGCACACCCGTTTCCATGGCCGAGCACATACAAGGTTTTGCCCGTCACCTTGGAATCACCGCCAAAGTCCGGGACGCCCTGCGGCACGGCATCGAAAAACGCTACGGCAGACGCATCGCCGAAATCGACCGGATCGAGGAACTCGGCACGCTGCGCATACCCGCCCTGCTGGTGCACGACGCCGACGACCAGTACGTCCCCTTTGCCCACTCCTTGCGGCTGGCCGCTCAGCTTCAGCAAGGGCACCTGATTCGAAGCCATGGCCTGGGGCATTTTCGTATTCTTCGCACGCCATCGGTCATCGCTACCGTCACCCGCTTTGTAGCGGGGGAGGCGATATCCTTGCCCAGCGAACTGCCGGAACTTCCGCTGCCAGCCCCGCTCTATTGAAACGGGGCACTGCGCAATCAATGCTCATGGGCAAAACGAAAGGGGTCCGCAGCCATACATCGGCACCCGCTTTTTTGTACAATCGGCACCATGCTCGACAAACGATCCCGCACTCTTCTCAAAGCCTTGGTAGAACACTACATTGCTGATGGTCAGCCGGTGGGTTCCCGTGCCTTGTCGAAATTCTCCGGTCTCGACCTGTCCCCGGCCACCATCCGCAACGTCATGGCCGATCTGGAAGATGCCGGCTTCGTCGCCAGTCCGCACACCTCGGCAGGACGCATTCCGACGGCCCGGGGCTATCGCCTGTTCGTCGACAGCCTGCTTACCGTTCGCCCGCTGGAAGCCGGCCAACTGGGCGCCATGGAAGACGCCTTGCATATCGCCCAACCGCAGCAACTGATTTCCAGTGCCTCCCATCTGCTTTCCAGCCTGACGCATTTTGCCGGCATCGTCATTTCACCCCGCCGCAGCGCGCCCAAGATCCGCCAGATCGAATTTCTCAGTCTTTCCGAGAAACGCATCCTGCTCATCATCGTCACCGCCGACGGCGATGTGCAGAACCGCATTCTGCTCACCGAGCGCGCCCACACGCCTTCCGAGCTGGTCACCGCAGCCAATATGCTGAACCAGCATTTTTCGGGAATGGATTTCGAGCAGATCCGGGGCCGCCTGCGCGCCGAGCTGGAGCAGTTGCGCGACGATATCCGGCCGCTCATGACCGCTGCCCTGGAAGCCGGCGACGCGGCCTTGTCGGAAACAACCCCCTACGTTATTTCCGGCGAACGCAACCTGCTCGATGTCGAAGATCTGTCCTGCAACATGAAGCGCCTAAGGGAACTGTTCGACCTGTTCGAGCAGCGTTCCAGCCTGATGCGCCTGCTTGACGTTTCCAACCGGGCAGAGGGCGTGCAGATTTACATTGGCGGCGAATCGGGGATCGCTCCCCTTGATGAATGCAGTGTCGTCACTGCTCCCTACGAAGTGGACGGTCAGGTCGTCGGTTCGGTGGGGGTCATCGGTCCGACCCGCATGGCCTACGAAAGGGTGATCCCCATCGTCGACATTACGGCCAAGCTGCTCTCCAGCGCCCTGTCCTACCAGGCCAACCCCTGATGTCACGTTACCTTGCCGAACCGGCCTACGAACACGGTAGTCCGGCCTCCACCGCAGTTGTCCTGATCAATCTAGGCACGCCGGAAGCGCCCACAGGCCCGGCCCTGCGCCGCTATCTCAAGCAATTTCTGTCCGACCCTCGGGTGGTGGAAATTCCCAAACCGATCTGGTGGCTGATCCTGAACGGCATCATCCTCAATATTCGTCCCAAAAAATCCGCCGCCAAATACGCGGCCATCTGGACCCCGGAAGGCTCACCTCTCAAGGCCCATACCGAAAAACAGGCCAAACTTCTGGGCGGTTATCTGGGAGAACGCGGCCATCGTGTCAAAGTAGCCTGGGCCATGCGCTATGGCGCCCCCTCCATCCCCGACACCTTGAGCCGTCTGAAAGCGGAAGGCTGTACCCGTATCCTTCTCATTCCGATGTATCCGCAATACGCAGCCAGCACCACGGCCACAGCCCTCGACGACGCCTACGCCTGGCTGCTGAAAACCCGCAACCAGCCGGAAATCCGCAGCATCCGCAATTTCCACGACCAGGAAGACTATATCGCTGCCCTGGAACAAAGCGTTCGCTCCCATTGGCAGGCCAACGGTCTACCCGATAGCGGAACCCGGCTGCTCATCAGCTTCCACGGCCTGCCCAAGCGCAGCCTGGATCTCGGGGACCCATACTATTGTGAATGCCAGAAAACCGGTCGCCTGCTGGCCGAGAGGCTCAACCTCAAGCCTGAGCAATTTCAAGTTTGTTTCCAATCCCGCTTTGGCAAGGCGGAGTGGCTGCAACCGTACACTGCACCGACGCTGGAAAAATGGGCTAACGAAGGCATACACCGGGTCGATGTAATCTGCCCGGGTTTTGTCGCGGACTGCCTCGAGACCCTGGAAGAAATCGCCCTCGAAGGCAAAGCCAGCTTCCTCGGCGCCGGCGGCAAGGAATACCACTACATTCCCTGCCTCAACGAAAATCCGCGCTGGATTGAAGGCCTGACGACACTGGTCGAACAGCACCTACAAGGCTGGCCAACCCAGGCAGCTTTCCCTGCCCCGCCTTAACTTCCCTCACCGATTGCCGTTAACCAGACAAGTCAATGAGCCTGGAGGCAATCATGAAAATCGCCAGCGCCAACCTGGAAATGGCTTCGTCACACCAGGCCATGCACTATCACGAAGTCCGCGAGTCTCTGCGAATGTGGGTCGACCGGGACCGCCCATCGAGCGAAACGCAGAACCGGGAGCAGACTGGAGAAGCCGTGAACATTTCCGAGGCAGGGCTGGAAGCCAGCTCGGCGGATGCTGTCAATCGACAGATCGACGACGCGGTGAACAATGATCCGACACTCTCGGTCATCAAACAGATGCTGGAGTTTCTGACCGGAAAGCCGGTTCGCCTGTTCGATGCCCGCCAGCTGGCCGTTCACTCCGGCGATCAGGCATATTCTGGCCAAGCCCCCCAGACTGAGGGCTCCCCCCCCTCCCGGGCCAACCGGGAAAGGTCCGGCTACGGCATTGAATATGACCGCCACGAGTCCTATAGCGAAGAGGAAACAACCCATTTTTCTGCCAAGGGAACACTGCGCACCGCCGATGGCAGGGAAATACGCTTTGACCTCAGCCTCGCCATGCAACGCAGCTATCACGAGGAAAGCAATAGCAGCCTGCGCCTCGGGGATGCGGCCAAAAAACAGGATCCGCTGGTCATCAACTTTGACGGACAGGCAGCACAACTGACCGACCGCCGCTTCCAGTTCGATCTCAATGCGGACGGTAAAGACGAAGCCATCAATTTTGTCAGTTCCGGCAGCGGCTTTCTCAGCCTGGATCGCAACCACGACGGCAAGATAAACGATGGCTCTGAGCTGTTCGGCCCGGCCAGTGGCAACGGTTTTGCCGATCTGGCCGCCCTTGATCAGGACAGCAACGGCTGGATTGACGAAAACGATGCCGCCTACAAGGATCTCCGGGTATGGAGCAAGGACTCCAGCGGCGCCGATCAGATTCGGACGCTCCAGCAAGTCGGCGTGGGAGCCATCTCCCTGGCGGCAGTGGAAACCCCCTTTGAAATAAAATCTGCGGCCAATCAACTCCTCGGCAGCGTGCGCTCCACCGGAATTTTTTTGCAGGAAGACGGGAAGGCTGGCACAATCCAGCAAATTGACCTAACCGCCTGATCAAAGCTATAGGGGTAGCAGGGCGCCAAGGGAATCAGGGAGAGAAGATGGCTCGCGATTGGAAAATTTGGCTGCGGCTTACCGTGGCCATCTGGTTTGTGCTGGTGCTAGTCTTTGCCGGCATGATTGTCTGGTCAACCCAGGTCAGCCGGGATACAGCGATCAGACAGGCGCAGGACTTTGCCGGCAGCATTCACGAAATGACCATGGCCGGTCTAACCGGCATGATGATTACCGGCACCGTCGGCCAGAGGGAAGTCTTTCTCGACCAGATCAAGCAGCTCTCGATCATCAAGGATCTGCACGTCGCCCGTGGCGAGGCGGTTTCCAAACTGTTCGGCGCCGACAGCAAGGCGACCCGCGAATTGAATGCCCTTGAAAAACAGGTCATGCAAAGCGGCACTCCCTACATGGCGGTGGAAAACGACGGCAAAAACTCTTTCCTGAACGTGGTCAACCCGACCAAAGCTGCAAAAAACTACCTTGGCAAGGACTGTATTGCCTGCCTTCAGGTACCTGAAGGGACAGTTCTCGGAGTCGTCAGCATGAAGATATCCCTGGATTCGGTGGAAAGCGAAGTCAGCAGTTTCCGGGTCAAGATGATCGGTGCTGCCCTCGCAGCCATAGGCCTTCTGCTGATTATTGTCTACCTTCTCACCAAAGCCTTTGTGACAACGCCTCTCGACGAACTGCGCAAGGGCTTGGAAGACATTGCCCGGGGCGAAGGAGATCTCACTCGCCGCCTGCCGGTCAAGGGGCAGGATGAGGTCGGCCAAACGGCCAAAGTGTTCAACGAAATGATGGAAAATTTCGCGAGTCTGGTAAGACAGGTGCGCGATTCCGCCGCCCAGGTTTCGGCCAAGGTTGCGGCGCTTTCGGAAAGTGCTGACCGGGTTGCCCAGAGCTCCCATCAGCAGGACCAGAAATCGAACGATGCGGCCAATTCGGTCGAGCAGCTGGTTCATAGTATTGCCTCCATCGCCCAGAGCGCCAGCAACGTACAACATCAGTCCCAGGAAAGCCTGGAACGCGCCCAGGAAGGGAGCCGCAATCTGGATCGCTTGATTGGCGAAATGGGCGCCGTGGAAAGCACCGTCAAACAGATGGCGGAATCGGTTAACGACTTTGTCCGCAATACCGAAGCCATCACCAGCATGACCCGCGAGGTCAAGGACATTGCCGAGCAGACCAATCTACTGGCTCTCAACGCAGCCATTGAAGCGGCCCGTGCCGGAGAACAAGGACGCGGTTTTGCCGTGGTGGCTGACGAAGTCCGCAA
>CAZHVZ010000081.1:0-586 GCA_964536245.1 uncultured Rhodocyclaceae bacterium | reverse complement strand
TTTTGGTCATCCAGGCGACCTTCCGCAAGTTCGTCGATGCCAGTCATTCGATCAGCGGCATGACGCAGCAAGTGCGTGAAATTGCCGACCAGACCAATCTGCTGGCATTGAATGCCGCCATCGAAGCTGCGCGGGCAGGCGAGCAGGGACGGGGCTTTGCCGTCGTGGCGGATGAAGTTCGCAAACTGGCAGAAAAATCGGCCCGTTCGGCCAATGAAATTGATGCCATCACTGCAACCATCAGCCAGCAGTCGATTGCCGTCCGGCAGAACATCAATCAGGGTCTTGAGCACCTTGCCAGCAGCCAGACTTCGGTCACCACCGTGGCCAACGTTCTGCAAGCCACCAATGGCTCGGTCACCGAAGTCGGACAAGGCCTGGACACCATCGCCGACGCCACGGATCAGCAGCGGCGGGTGTCCGGCGATGTGGAAGCAAGCATTGAAGCCATTGCCGGCATGGCCCCGCTCGCCGCCATCGCCGCCAAGGAAATGGTCAACGCCGCGTTTGAAACTACGCTGCAACAGGGCGTCGTCTTCGAACGCCGTCTGTTCCACGGCCTGTTCGGCAGCGATGCGTGCGCGAT
>CAZHVZ010000080.1:13707-14975 GCA_964536245.1 uncultured Rhodocyclaceae bacterium | reverse complement strand
AGCCCTTCGCGCAGCGCCTTGATGATGGGGATGCTCACCGCCACCGCGCCCTCATACGCCACCACCACGCCGTGGGTCTGCGCCGCAGTAAAAATCTCTGCACCGTGTTCGGCTAAAAGCGCCTTGTTGGCGGTAACCACATGCTTGCCGTTGGCGATGGACTGCATGACCACGTCCTTGGCGACGCCGTAGCCGCCGATCAGTTCGACGATGATGTCGATTTCCGGATCATTGACCACCGAGAAGGCATCGTCGCTGACCCGGACAGCGCCACCGGTAACCTGTTTTGCCAGTTCGAGATTTTTGTCGGCTACTGCCGTAATGCGAATGGGGCGACCGGCACGACGGGTGATTTCTTCCGCATTGCGATTGAGAACAGTCCACGCGCCGCCACCGACGGTGCCGATACCGATAAGGCCAACATTGATAGGTTTCATTTCAAAGGTTTCCTAAAACAAAAAGCGGGAATACTCATTCCCTCTCGAAAATAAAATTTGTGTGCCCCGCTGCGCTGCACGCCGGAATCGAGCGCCAGCACATCGCACTCCAAGCTGCGTGCCCGTTGCTCAAGCCAGCCCAGCAACAACTTGCCCAATCCTGCCGAGCGCGAAGTCTCGTCAGCAACCAGATCGTCCACATACAGACGGCGCCCCTCATAGGTATTCTCGACCAGCCGCCACAGGGCCACGGCAGTCACCGTCTCTCCTTGCCTGACCACGGCCATGCGCCCGCCGTTGGCAAACACCGCCGCCAGACGGCCGGCGTAATCACCGGGCAGGGAAGGCCGCAACTGACGATGCACGCCCTCCGCCCGAGCCAGCCACTGCGGCGCCCGGATCGCACCATCTGCCGCCGTGACTTCAATCACCTCAGCCGGTGCCATGGCGCTTGCGATAGTTTTCCAGGAAACGGGCAATACGGCCAATGGCTTCCTTGAGATCATCCTCATGGGGCAGGAAAACCAGGCGGAAATGATCCGGATGCGGCCAGTTGAAGCCAGAACCCTGAACCAGCAGCACCTTTTCCTCCTGCAACAATTCGGCGATGAAGGCCTGGTCATTCTTGATCGGATAGATCTTGGGGTCCAGCTTGGGGAACATGTACAGAGTGGCCTTGGGCTTGACGCAACTGACGCCGGGAATGGCATTGATCAGTTCATAGGCCACATCCCGCTGCCGCCGCATGCGCCCGCCTTCATTCACCAGATCGTCGATGCTCTGGTAGCCCCCGAGCGCCGTCTGGATGCCGTGCTGACCCGGCGCATTGGC
>CAZHVZ010000080.1:11704-13697 GCA_964536245.1 uncultured Rhodocyclaceae bacterium | reverse complement strand
ATGTCCAGCCCCTCGATGTAGTCCTTGGCCCGACGCTTGTCGCCGGAAACCACCATCCAACCCGCCCGGTAGCCGCAGGACCGGTAATTCTTGGAAAGCCCGTTGAAGCTGATCATCAGCACATCTTCAGCCAGCGAGGCGATGGCTGTGTGCTTGGCGCCGTCGTACAAAACCTTGTCATACACCTCGTCAGCATAAATGATCAGGTGGTGCTGGCGAGCGATGTCGATGATTTCGTGCAGCAGGTCGTCCGGATAGAGCGCACCGGTCGGATTGTTCGGGTTGATGATGACGATGGCCTTGGTCTTCGGCGTAATCTTGCTGCGGATATCGTTGAGATCCGGCAGCCATTCCTTGCTCTCGTCACACAGGTAATGTTTCGGCGTTCCGCCGGAAAGGCTGATCGCCGCCGTCCACAGCGGGTAATCCGGGGCCGGCACGAGAACCTCGTCACCGACATCCAGGAGGGCATTCATGGCCATCACGATCAACTCGGAAACACCGTTGCCGACGTAGATATCCTCCAGGGTCACGCCCTTGATCCGCTTCTGCTGGCAGTAATGCATGATCGCCTTGCGCGCCGCGAAAATCCCCTTGGAATCCGTATACCCCGCCGCATTGGGCAGATTGCGGATAATGTCCTGCTGGATTTCTTCCGGCGAATCAAAACCGAAGGCGGCCAGGTTGCCGATATTCAGCTTGATGATCTTGTGACCCTCTTCCTCCATCTGCTTGGCTTTTTGCAGCACGGGGCCGCGAATGTCATAGCAGACGTTGGCAAGTTTGGCGGATTTCTTGATGAGTTTCATTCAGTGACTTCTCCGAACCTTCGTGCGGGCAGGCCTTGAAAACCTGCCACGGAAAAAGCTTCCCGCAACGACTTGGCCCGATGGATTGTGGCGAAAAGGTATAATCCTACTTTATCGCATGGTGCACCGCAATTTTAAGCACCAATTATGCCCCGGCCAGCGGCCCATCCCTAGGCGCCATCGCAGTGAAATTTCACCTTTCCAACCCTACCGGCATCAACGTTTTCACCGCCTACGGCCCTGATTATGTTGCAGTGAACCAACAGCGCCACGAAGGCAACCTCATCGTGCTGCCGGAATCCATGCAGTCCGGATGGACCGCTTCCAAACCGGAAAACCTGACCCCTGCGGACATGGAAATCCTGCTCAAACTGGGCACCGAAATCATCCTCCTCGGGACCGGCAGCCGCCTGCGCTTTCCCCCCGGCGCCCTGATGCGCCCCTTTGCCGGGGCCGGCATCGGCCTGGAAATCATGGATTTGCAGGCTGCCTGCCGTACCTACAACATCCTCGCCGCCGAGGGCCGTACCGTCGCGGCCGCCCTCGTATTCGACTAAAAACCCGCCAACAGTTAGAATTGCCCCCGCCTGCCCAGGTGGCGAAATTGGTAGACGCACCAGATTTAGGTTCTGGCGCCGCAAGGTGTGGGGGTTCGAGTCCCTTCCTGGGCACCACAGGCAGCACAAGGCTTTCCGTCCGGAAAGCCTTTTTCTTTTCGTGCTCAAGCAGGATTTGGCACAACCCGGGATTCGAGCAAACCGAGTTTTCTTTGTAGCAGCAGGATACTACCCGCCCCCTCCCGTCCTTCTCCACAATCCGCGAACGCGCCCGGCGATTTGCCCGGTGCGTTCCCGAACCAAACAGGAGATGACCCATGGCTGCAAAAACGATTCTGATGCTGACCGGTGACTACACCGAAGACTACGAAACCATGGTGCCCTTTCAGGCACTACTGATGGTTGGCCACCGGGTGCACGCCGTCTGCCCCGGCAAACATGCCGGCCAATCCGTCCGTACGGCAGTCCATGACTTCGAGGGTGACCAGACCTACTCCGAAAAACCCGGCCACAACTTTGCGCTGAACGCGACCTTCGCCGACTGCAAGCCGGAGGCCTACGACGCACTCGTACTGCCTGGGGGCCGCGCGCCAGAATACCTGCGCCTCGACCAGCGCGTGCTCGATG
>CAZHVZ010000080.1:1579-11694 GCA_964536245.1 uncultured Rhodocyclaceae bacterium | reverse complement strand
GCCACAACTTCACCCTCAACGCCTCCTTCGACGCGATCAAGGCCGAAGGCTACGACGCCTTGGTGATTCCAGGCGGACGCGCGCCGGAGTATCTGCGCCTCAACCCGGATGTCATTGCCCTGGTGCAGCACTTTGCCAACACCGGAAAACCCATCGCCGCCATCTGCCACGGCGCCCAGCTGCTGAGCGCCGCAGGTGTTCTCAAGGGCCGCTCGTGCAGCGCCTACCCGGCCTGTGCGCCGGAAGTTACCGCTGCCGGCGGCAGCTATGCCGAAATCGCCATCGACAAAGCACATATAGACGGTAATCTGGTCACCGCCCCGGCCTGGCCGGCCCATCCGGACTGGTTGGCCAAATTTCTCCGGCTACTCGGCACCCGCATCGAACTTTGATAAGCTGGGCGAGCCGTGCCGGATCATCCGGCGCCGCTCGCTGCTTTAACCGAGAGGCCGTCATGTGCGAGATCTACGTCAAAGCCGACCCCATTCTTTACGAATCCCGTTCGCGCTCTCTGCGCATTCATGGATGCGTGACCAAGATCAGGCTGGAAAACCTGTTCTGGGACATTCTCGCCGAACTGGCAAGCGGTGAAGCGATGAGCACCAACCAGTTGATCACCAAGCTCTACGGGGAAATTATCGAATACCGTGGCGAGGTCGACAACTTCGCCTCCTTCCTGCGGGTCACCTGCCTGCGCTATCTCACCCTGCGCCACCAGAAACAAGGCGAACGCCCCAGCCTGGCCGTGATCGGCAGCCTGGCACCGCTCCCCCTGGCCGCGACGTTGGCCAGGGCATGAATCAGGGTGGGGGATTGCAATGATTGGTATTTCATGAAGCGCTGCAAAAACCCGTGATGGCCAGAACAATGGTCTACCGAAAAGTATTGCCGAGTTGTACCCTTGTCAGAAACGTGCCTTGCAGCCCCCACTTCCATCCTCAGGTAGTATCATTCCCCATCGATCTGGCATCGGCCGCCTCCCGGCCCATGCCCCCCGCCCACTGCTAACCGACGGAACTCTTCTGGCCCATGAGCGACAAAATCCGCGAATACATTGAGCAACGCTTTCTCATCGAATTTGATGATTCGTTTCCCGAAGACAGCAATCTTTTCAAGGAAGGGGTGATGGATTCCTTTGGCTATGTGCAGATGTGCCGCTGGCTGGAAAAGGAGTTCAATTTCCGCTTCTCGGAGCAGGAGATGACTGGCAATGTATTGACCAGCCTGACCCGAATCCGGGAATGCATCCTCCAGAAGACCCGCTAGGAGCGTCGCCGGATGTGCGGCATTGCCGGGTTCTTCCACGCCGGGCTGGAGAAGGAGGCGTTTCCCGCAACCCTGCTCGGCATGTTGCGGGCCATTGCCCACCGTGGGCCGGATGCCACGGGTTATGTCCTGGACAACCGTTGCGGGCTGGGTTCCACGCGCCTCTCGATCATCGACATCGAAGCCGGCGTACAGCCCCTTTCCGATCCCACAGGGCGTTACTGGCTGGTTTACAACGGCGAGATCTACAACTATCTGGAATTGCGGGCGGAACTGGAGGCCTTGGGCCACAGTTTTTCCACCCACTCCGATACCGAAGTGCTGTTGCACGCCTGGCTGCAATGGGGGCCGGCCGGCCTGCCCCGGTTGAACGGCGGTTTTTCCTTTGCCCTTTATGACCGTGAACAGGACGAGCTGATCCTGGCTCGGGACCGCTACGGCAAGCGCCCCCTGTTTTACGCCCGGCATGGCCAGGGATTGCTGTTTGCTTCGGAGATGAAGGCTTTTCTCGCCTTTCCCGGCTTTGTCTTCACCCATGATCCGCAACAGCTGTCTTCCATCGTTGCCGTATGGACGCCCCTGCCGGCGCAGACCGGCTTTTCCGGCATCCACAATCTGCCCATGGGCCAATGGCTGCGTGTGCGCTCCGGCCGGGTCGATGCTTTGACCTACGAAACCCTGGATTTTCAGGGCAGCACTGCGGTGGCCAGCGAAGGGGAAGCCCTTGAACTGATCCGCCAGCGGCTGCGGCAGAGCGTAGACTTGCGCCTGCGCAGCGACGTGGAAGTGGGGGTTTACCTGAGCGGCGGCATTGATTCAGCCATTGTTGCCCTGCTGGCGAAAGAGCGCAGCACCCATCCACTGTCCACGTTCTCCGTCGAATTTGCCGACCGACAATACGACGAATCCTCCCAGCAGCGGGAAATGGCCGCCCTCCTCGGCAGCCGGCATCACCCGCTGACCATTACTCATCGCGATATCGTCGACAACTTTCCGGCGGCGGCCTGGCATGGGGAGATTCCCGCCTTCCGCAGCGCCTTTGTGCCCATGTACCTGCTCTCGGCCAAGACCCGGGCGGCAGGAATCAAGGTAGTGCTCTCCGGCGAGGGGGCGGATGAAGCCTTTCTCGGCTACGACCTGTTCAAGGAAACCTTGCTCCGCCAGGACTGGCAGGCTCTTGGCGAGGAGCAGCGGCGCACCCGACTGGCCCGCCTCTATCCTCACCTGGAGCACTACGGCCCGCAGGACACGGCGGCCCTTGTCGGACTCTACCAGCAGTTCGCCGAGGAACAGATGCCGGGGCTGTTTTCCCACGAACTGCGTTTCCAGAACGGGCGTTTCTCGGCCCGCCTCCTCAAGGACAAAAGCAATCCCTTCCAGGCCATTTCGGCCCTGGTGGCGGAAACCCCCGGCTACAGCGCGATGACGGCGGTGCACAAGGCTCAGTGGCTGGAATTCCGCACCCTGCTCAGCGGCTACCTGCTCTCCACCCAGGGGGAGCGTATGAGCCTGGCCCACGGGGTGGAAAACCGCTGCCCCTTCCTCGACCCGGCAGTGGTGGAACTGGCCGCTTCCATCAACCTGCGTTTTGATGATGGCTTTGACGAAAAACGGCTGCTGCGCCAGGCCTTCCGGGACCAGTTGCCGGCATCCATCGTGAACAAGCGCAAGTTCCCCTACCGCGCTCCGGACAGCGCGGCCTTTGCCGACTGCCCACCGGATTATCTGGAATTGCTGCTTTCGGCTGACGAACTGGCGAGGATTCCCTTCCTGGACGGCAAGTTCGCCCGTTCCCTGACGAACAAGATCATGACCACCCCGGCAGCCGAAATCAGCACCAAGGAAAACCAGGCCTTCATTTTTCTGCTTGGCATCGCCCTGCAACACCGCTATTTTGTGCAGCGGCAAAACCCGCCGCCCGTGGACCGCTTTGAATCCCCTCTGGTGCGCGCCGTGGACCTGCGCAGCAGCCGGTAAATCAAGGCTCCCAGGGAAATTTGCCTTCTCCGGCATAGCGCCGGATGTTGTGCTGCACCTCGGCATCGCCAAAGAGCGCGCGATTGGCCGCCAGGGCCGACGGTTTCAAGGCTTCCAGCTGGCTGGCGAATCCGCCCAGATAGGCTTTGTAACGCCCGATGGCCGGGCGGCCAAGCTTTTGCAGGCGCAGCAGGTGGCGCCGCAAGAGGCTTTCGGCATCATCGTCCAGAGCATCAAGCAGGCCGATGGAAAGGGCTTCTTCCGCCGAAAAGGGCCTTGTCATAAGCGTCAGGTAGTGGGCTTTCTGCAAACCGGTGCGGCGTACCAGAAAGGGCATGACACAGGCCGGAAAAATCCCGAAAAGCAATTCGGAAAGACTGAAAGCCGCGCTGCGGTCGGCCAGCACAATATCCGAAGCAGCCACAAAACCGACCCCACCGGCGTTGACCCGCCCCCGCACCAGGCTGACCGTGACGAAAGGGCCGGCCGCCAGACGCTGCCATAGGCGGTAAAGGGGTTCCGGATCCGCCACTTCGGTGGATGCCGCCAGGGCATCGAAATCGCCGCCGGAGCAAAAGACCTCGGGCGCCCCCTCGAGCACCACAATGGTCACGGCCGAACCGGCTTCTTCACAGCCACTCAGCACCTCGCCCAGCTCGGCAATCATGCGGGCATTGATGCCGTTTTGCGCGGCGGGCCGGTGCAGCCGCACCCGGCAGATATTCTTGTCGATGGATACGATAAGGGTCTGATAGGACATTCAGTGCTTCTCCCTGGGCGCACTGATAACCAGCGCGCTGTCGATACCGCCGAAGCCGAAAGAAAGCTTGAGGGCATGACGGATGACCTGCGGGCGAGCAGCGCCCCGCACCCAGTCGAGGCCGGGATCAATGGGGTTCTCCAGATGCAGGCAGGGATGCAGGCGAGCGGCCTGCATCTGGAGCAGGACGACGGCTGTTTCCACCGCGCCGGCGGCGCTCAGGCCGTGGCCGAGGAGGGACTTGCTGGCGTTGATGGCAGCATGGGCCAGTCCGCCCTGGCGCAGGGCTGCCACTTCGGTTTCATCACCCCTCGGTGTTCCGGTGCCATGGGTATTGACGTAGTCGATGGCATCCGGGGTCAGGCCGGCCTGGGCCAGGGCCTCGCCGATGACCCGCAGTTCGCCGGCCAGAGAAGGATCCGGTCCCCGGTTGCCGTTGGCGCCATGGGCGCCGCCGGCAATACTGCCGTAGGAGGCGAGACCGGGAGCCGCCCGACGGATGACGAGCGCCGCGCAGGATTCGCCGTACATCAGCCCATCGTGGGCCTGGTCGAAGGGGCGGCAGACCGTACCGGAGGCGAGTACGCCCAGGGCAGAAAATGCCTGCAATTCAATACATGAGAGCTCCTGCAAGGCTCCCCCCGCAATGCACACGTCCACCCGGCCGCTGCGCACCGCCTCCACCGCCTGGAGTACGGCCAGGGCGCCGCTGGCCGAAGCGCCGCCCAGGGTGTAGGCAAAGCCGCGAATCGGAAAATGGGCGGCACACAAGCCGCAGAGGTCGGTATCGAAACAGGTGTAGCCGTGACTGGGCAGCAGGTAGGCCATGCGCCGGGCGTAGGCGCGCTGGGTGAGCAATTGTTCCCGTGCGTTGACATTGCTGCCGCCCACCACCAGGCCGATACGTTCCGGCGCCATCTCGTCCAGCCCGGCCTCCTGCCAGGCTTCGTCCACCACTGCGACCGCGACCCGGCCCGCCAGGCCGGTGATGCGGGCAATACGCGGCGCCAGAATAGCCGGCGGTTCAACCAGTTCAGCCCCCCGGAAGGGAATTTCCCTTTCCTCGATCTGGCGTCCGGGGCGGCGCAGCTCGGCGAAGACCGGAGGCGGTGCCCACAAGCCCTGGCGCAGCGCCGCCTTGCCATAACCGAAGGCCGTCGCCACACCAATGCCGGTCACCACCGGCGGCAGGCGGTCAGCGGAGCAGTCTGGCATGCAGCAGATCGGCCAGCTCGCCGAGGTTGCGGGGACCGAACAACTGGACCATGGGCAGATCAAGACCGAGGGCTTCCATGGTCAGGATCAGAACCTCCTGGCGGGAGACGGAATCGAGTCCGATCGTCACCATGGAATCCGTGCCGGCAATGGCCTGCCCTTCAAGAGCGGGTTCGACCACGACAATCTGCTGCAGAATGGTGTTCAATACGGCTTCACGGTCCAAACTATTCTCCTTTTGGCGAAGTGGCGTCCGCCCAGCGGTATTCCCGATGGTAGCCGACGACCTTGTCCAGCACCAGGCGGCGGCCCGCCACAAAAGCCGGCCAGGCGCCGGGCACCAGTTGATGATCAAGCTGGGCGTCGCGAGTGCCAAAGCGGATGACCGCATTGCCCCGCAACAAGGTTTCGTATTCTGGCATGGATAGCCGATGGCGACCGTCCAGGCCGGCGCCGATGGCCATCCGGCGCAGTTCCTGCTGCCCTTCCCCGGTGACCGTGCCGCTGAAAAACTCGGAGCAGCAGCCGGAGCCGTAGGAAAACATGCCGATGCGCCGGGGCTGGCTGAAATCACCGCCATCGATGGTACCGGCCAGGGCCAGCAGCAGGGAGGCTCCGGCAGTGTTGCCGACACGCTGGCCGAAACCAAGGCTGGGTCCGACCCGGCGGCTGAAATCTTCTTCCGTTTCCGCTGCTGTGGCCTTGAGCACCTTGCGCATCAGCTGCCGGTGGGCACCCTTGACCATGCCGCCAAAGGGCGTATGGAAACAGAGGTAGCCGAAACTGCTGCGCAGGTCCACCTCCTCCACCCGCCGGGCGTAATCCCGGTAAGCCCGTTCACAGCAATCGAGATAGGCCATCAGGGAGAGGTCGGCATCCCCTGCCTCGTTGTCCGGACCGGGCCGGCAGGTATCCATCACCTCGAAGGCATGGTTGCCGTAGGCACCGGGATCAACCCGCCACAGCCGGGGCGTGTCGCTGACCAGCGCGGCCACCGCACCGGCGCCGGAACTCGGCTCGGAATAGGCCCACTCCTGGATGGCGTTGGCGTCATCCAGGGCAAAGCGTGAAATGTCGGAAGCGATAACCAGGGCCTTGGCCCCGGGCGAGGTGCCGGAGAGGATGAAATTAATGGCCATTTGCAGGCCGGCGGTACCCGAATAGCAAGCCTGCTTGATCTCGAACAGCCGGCAGTTGGGTTTCAGGCCTAGCAGCCCATGGACATAGGTGCTGAGGGATTTGCCGAAATCAATCCCCGACTCGGTGCAGGTAATGACCATTTCGATGCGTTCCCGCTCTTCCCCGGACAAGCGGGCGAGCAGGGGCTGGGCGGCATTGACGGCGAAGCTGACCGGGTCCTCGTAGGGCAAGGCGACGGTCTTTTCCTTCATCAGCAGGTTTTCAAAGCGGGGCATGTCCAATCCCCGGTAGGTACACAGCTCCCGCACATCGACATAGGCACTGCCGCCATAGACGTTGAGGGCTTCAATCCCGGCAGAAATCATTGCATTCACGCCGACCTCCGCAAACGTACCGGCAGGCAGGCCAGCCCCCGCGCATTGACCCGGTCAAGACGCCAGCGGGCCTCTCCGGCCAGTTCGATGCCGGCGAAACGATCGAGCAGGGAATCAAAGGCGATGCGCCCTTCCAGCCGGGCCAGGCCGGCGCCGATGCAGACATGGGCGCCGCTGCCAAAGGTAAAGTGGTGATTGGGTTCCCGGCCAATATCCAGACGATCGGGGTGCGCAAAACTGGCCGGATCACGGTTCACCGCGCCGATCAGGCCGATGGCCATGGACCCGGCGGGAATCACCGTATCGCCCAGGGCAAAGTCCTCGATCGCCACGCGCAGAATCATGTTGCCTCCGGGTTCGTAGCGCAGGAATTCATCCACCGCCGTCGGCGTCAGGCTGCGGTCACCCCGCAGGCGGGCCAATTGCTCCGGTTCACGCAGCAGGCAGAGCATGCCGTTGCCGATCAGGGTAACCGTGGTTTCATGCCCGGCAATGAGCATGGACACCAGATTGACCAAGGCTTCTTCCTCGTTCAGGGTGCCGTCATCCCAGGCGGCGATGAGCGTATCGATCAGGCAGCTGCCCGGATGTTTGCGACGCTCGGCCAGATAGCCCACCAGGTAGTCCTTGAACTCGTTCAGGGCGGCGAGGGCCTCGGCTTTCTGCCCGGCAGTCATCATGATGTCGCCGATGCGGATCAGGGAAGCGCTCCAGCGGCGGATGCTGTCGTCCATGTCAGCCGGAATATCGTACAGGTTGCACAACACGCGCAGCGGCATGGGAGCCGCGTAATGTTCGATCAAATCGACCTCGCCGCCCTCCCCCAGCATGTCGAGCAGACGGTCGGCCTCGGCCTGGATCATGGGGGCCAGGGCGGCAATGGCCGCCGGTTTGAAAGCGCTCTCGAAAACGCCCCGCATCCGGCGATGATCCGGCGGATTGACGTTGATCATCTGCGGCTGGAACCGGGAAAACAGCTCGTAGCCCAAAGGATCCCTTTCCCGGTAAGCGGGAGTGGACCAGCCATCGCGCCAGAGCCGGGTATCGCGCCCCATCTGGGGTGCCCGGGCCATTTTGGCGAACTCCTTGTGGCCGAGAACAAAATAGACATCACTGCGCGGATCCTAGTCCACCGGCGCCTGTTCCCGCAGCGCCCGGAGATGGGGATAGGGATCGGTGAGGAAAGCCTGGTCGGTCAGGAGAGCCCACCAGTTGATGGCGTCAACTCGGGTATTCATTGCTCCTCCGGGCCAGGGCGCCTGGCGTAAATATGAAAGACCGGCACACCGCTGTTGGACAAGGGATGATGACCGATCGTGGTGCGAAATCCCCGATCCCGAATCCGGCCTTCCATCAGGTCGGTTTCTTCCTTGCCGAGGTGGACCTCCACCACCATTTGCCGGATCAGACCCCAGTCGGCATCACTCAGGCCTGCCAGGACATCCTTTTCGCTGCCCTCGGTATCGATTTTGAGAAGGTCGACATGGGTCAGGCCAAGCTGGTGAATCTGGTTGGACAGGGTATCCATGGCCGCCTCCACCGTGCAGGTGGCAAAAAGCTGTTCGACAAAGGCCGGATCGGCCTGGGTACGCTCGGCGGCGCCGGTTTTATCCAGTATCCCGGCCACTTCCCGGTCAACTGGCGCACCGGCCAGCATACGGCGCAGGCCCCTGGCCATCTCGGCACTCACTGCCCCATGGCAGGAGGACAAAGCGGTAATTCCGGGGAAATACTCGAACTCCACCCTCCCCGGCGCGGCGCCAAGCCCGAGGGCAAATACCTGCCCCTTGCCGGCCATGTTTTTTTCCAGGGCGGCAAAGGACTCGGGCATCGGTTCGTAGGCAAAAATCCGCGCAGCCGGGCACTGATCGTGCAGATGCAGGGCAAAAAGTCCGATATTCGCCCCGACATCGAGAAAAACGCCATCCCTGGGCAGATCGATACCATGGGCAAGGAGATCGTCATTGAATATTTCATGCACCGAAAAATCCACTTCGTAGGCATTCACGCAATGAATCCGGCGGCCATCCGGCAATGTGGCGAGGTTTGAAGTCATTGGCATCCTTTTCGTCCGATTATAGGGTCATCCATTCACTTGGCAAAAACACTGCCGTCCCCGAGGCGACCGGCCAGCACTTCGGCCAGTTGCACCACCTGGGGAGCGCGCAGGAGGCTGTAGTGATCTCCCGGCAGTTCCCGCACCGACAGGCTGCCCCGTACCAGTTCGCCCCAGCCTCGGGTCGGGTCCGCCGATGGGGGCCAGGCCGCCGCGATCAAGGTCAGGGATCCCTCGTAGGGCGCCGGCACATAGGATTGCAGGGCTCGGGCATGGGCTGAAAAAATCTGGAACAGGGCATTTTCCTGCTCCGGGGAAAGACTCCCACCACTCCATGCCAGGCCGCCCATATCCCGTGCGAAAGCCTGGCGCAAATGTTCTCCGTCATCGCTCTCGGCCACCCCGTGGGCCGCCTCCAGGGTCGCCAGCAAGGCAGGAGGATAGCTGTCGATCAAGGCCAGAAGCTCGACCTGCTCCCCGGTACGGTGCAATTGCTGGGCCATTTCGTAAGCCAGGACCCCCCCCAGGGACCAGCCGGCCAGATGGTAGGGACCGCCGGGCTGGACACTGCGCACCGCCCGCAGCAAGTGCGCCGCCATGGCCGGCACGTCAGGGGCCGGCTCGCCCCCGTCGAGCGCGGGAGATTGCAGCCCATAGACCGGACGGTCGCCCCCGATCAGACCGGCCAGTTCTCTATAGCAGCCGACCCCACCGCCCACCGGGTGCAGGCAGAAGAGCGGCGAGCCGCCCTGACCCGCCTTGAGCAACACCAGGGAGGACGGCTCGGCTGCGGCGCTCAGCCCCTTGACCAGGGCTGCCTGGGCAGCCAGGGTGGGTGCCGCCTGCAAGGCGCTCATGGACAGGGTGCAGCCGAAGTCGCGGCGGATTTCCCCGAGCAGCCGCAAAACCAGCAGGGAATGGCCGCCACACAGGAAAAAGTCATCCTCCGGCGCCACCGCAGGCAGGCCCAGCAAGCGACACCACAGGGCAGCCAGCCGGGATTCCGTTTCGTCCACAAGCACGATATCCCGGTGGCTACCGGCCAGCCCGCCGGGTCGGGGCAGAGCCCGGCGATCCAGCTTGCCGCCAGGGGTGGCCGGCAGCTGGTCGAGAAAAACGTAGACCGTCGGACACATCACTGCCGGCAGCTGCTCGGCAAGGCAATGCCGCAGACCGGGTTCATCCGGCGCTTCATCAAAAACGACATAGGCGACCAGGATCGGGTCGCCCCCTTCCCGCGCCCAGGCCAGAACGGCGGCATCAAGGGCGCCGGCACGACGCAGGACTGCTTCGATCTCCCCAAGTTCGATCCGGAATCCACGGATTT
>CAZHVZ010000080.1:1134-1559 GCA_964536245.1 uncultured Rhodocyclaceae bacterium | reverse complement strand
ACCTGATGGTCCTGCCGCCCGTGAAAGGCGATCAGCCCTTCGCTGCCGGGAATAAAGCTGGCCAGGTCGCCACTGCGATAAATCCGGCTTTCCCCGGCCTCGATGGCAGGCGGCGCCGGCTGGAAACGTCCGGCGCCGGAATCGGCGGAACCTCGATACCCCAGGGCCAGGCGTGGCCCGCCGATGACCAGCTCGCCGACCACTCCTTCGGGCACCGGGTTGTCATCCCGGTCAAGAATATGCACCCAGCCGCCGGGCAAGGGGCGGCCAATCGCTTCCGGGTGGAAGGTTTGACCGGCAGATACTTCGTGCACCGTAGCCGTGACGGTGGCTTCCGTCGGCCCGTAGGCATTGAGGAAACGGGCTCCGGCCAGGGGGCTTTCCTGCCACAGGCGGACCACTTCCGGCGTCAGGGCTTCGCCGCC
>CAZHVZ010000080.1:0-1124 GCA_964536245.1 uncultured Rhodocyclaceae bacterium | reverse complement strand
GACGAGGACAGGAAACCGGTACCGGATCCCGCGCCCAGGATTGCAGGACGTCGCGCAGGTAGGCCGGCGGCAGATCGGCAACACTGACGCCGTAGCGGGAGAAAATCCCGGCCAGGGCCTGGGGTGACCACAGATCGTTGTCGCGCATGATCAGGCAGGCCCCGCTGGCCAGGGTCGGCAATATCTGCTCCAGCGCCGCATCCACATGGTGGGACGCAAATTGCAGAACACGGTCGTCATCGGCCAGCCGGTAATGAGCCATCACGGCGGCGCAGTGCGTGGCCAGCGCCCGGCGGGAAACCGCAACCCCCTTCGGCTGACCGGTGGAACCGGAGGTATAGATGAGGTAGGCAATGCCATCCGGGTCCGTTGACAGCGAGCGGGTCACCGCCGGGCAGGCAGCAATGGCGCTGCGCTGCCGGTCGACGAGAACAACCGGCGTATCGCCGACCGGCAAACGGCGACGGGTGGCTTCTTCGGCCACGATGAGGGCGGGTGACGCATCCTGCAATATCCGGCCGAGACGCTGGTCGGGATAGTCGGCATCAAGGGGAAGCCAGATGGCTCCGCACTGGAGTACCGCCAGCAGGGTGACGATGCTGTCCGCTCCCCGGTTGAGCAATACCGCCACCGGCTGGCCGGCATGCAGGCCCCAAGTTTCCAGATAGGCCGCCAGATGATCGGCCCGCTCCGCCAACTCCCGGTAACTCAGGCTCTGCCCTCCGACTACCAGGGCGGTGGCCGACGGACAATCGTCGGCCCGGCGCCTGATCCAGCGGTCCACCCCGCCATCGAACGCTGGCAGCGGCAGGCGGCGACCGCTCCACTCTTGCAGTATCTGCCGGCGCTCATCGGCCCCCAGCATGTCCAGGCGGGCGATGGGTGTATCGGAATGTCCGGCAACCGCCGCAACCAGATTCAGATAGTGATCGAGCAGCCGCTCGATACGGCCAGGCTCGAAACGCCCCCGGTCAAACACCGCCACCAGACGCAATTCTTCGCCTTCGGCAAAGAACTCCAGGGCAAGGGGAACATCGCCCTCCTGACGCATCTCGGCCAGATGGGTCACGGGAATACCGGCCACCGCCGAGATATCCCGAGCCTCCAGGAAATTTTGCCAGGAG
>CAZHVZ010000079.1:0-15428 GCA_964536245.1 uncultured Rhodocyclaceae bacterium | reverse complement strand
TTAGCCTCCGTATGGTTCTCCCCGTACTGTTGGGCAATCGCCTGGAATCGAGGGGAGATTTCCAGCATGGCGTCCACCATGTCGGGATCGAAATGGCGCCCTCTCCCCTCGGCAATGATGTACACGGCTTCGTCGTGGGGAAACGCCGGTTTGTACACCCGGCGCGAAATCAGGGCGTCGTAAACGTCGGCCACCGACATCAGTCGCGCCGACATGGGAATGGCATAGCCGGAAATACACTGGGGATAGCCGCTGCCATCCCATTTTTCATGATGCCCGTAGGCGATTTCCCGCGCATAACGTAGAAAACCTGTGGTGGTGCCGCCAAATTCCTGCTCGGCGGAAATAATGGCGCTGTATCCGTATTGGGCATGCTGTTTCATGATTTCCCACTCGTCCGGCGTCAGCTTTCCGGGTTTGTGGAGTACCGCGTCCGGAATGGCCACTTTGCCGATATCGTGCAGCGGGGCCGACTTGTAGAGCAGGAGGATGTTTTCGTCATTGAGTTCGGCAACGAATCGCGGATGGCTGCGCAAGTGCTCGGCCAGTACCTTGACGTAATTCTGCGTGCGCCGGATGTGGTTGCCCGTTTCGTTGTCCCTGGACTCGGCGAGAACACAGAAAGCGGTAATGGTGGCGCTTTGGGCGGCCTGAATCTGCTCGTTGCGTCGGGCCAGCTCTGCTGACTGGCGGACAATTTCCCGGGTACGTTCGGCGACCAGGCGTTCCAGATCGTCATTCCGCTTTCTCAGCACCCGTTTGGCAGCGATCAACTGCATCTGGTTGTGCACTCGTGCCAGGACAACCGGCGGTGAAAACGGCTTGTGAATGAAATCGGCAGCCCCGAGGGATAGCCCGAACGCTTCATCCGCTGCCGTTTCCAGTCCGGTGAGAAAAAGCACCGGAATATCACGGGTTTCGGGTTGGGCCTTAATCCGCTGGCAAAGCTGAAATCCGTCCAGCCCGGGCATGATGGCATCGAGTAGAACGAGGTCCACAGGAGGTCCTCCAGCCAGTTGGAACAGGGCATCCTCACCGCTGGCGGAGGTGCTGACCTGATACTGATCGCCGAGCAAATCTTCCAGAATCAGCAAATTGTCCGGCTGGTCGTCAACGACCAGAATGTGCGACGGAGGATTGGTCATGACGTAGCCTCAAGTACCCTGCTGTTTGCCAACCCGATGTGATCCTCGAGCAGGACCAGCAGACCCTCTATTTCCTGCGCCAGCTCCTCGGCCAGAAGACGGGTGTCGTCGCATTCATTGCGTGCGCTGTGTTCCAGCCGTCTGGACAGCACTTCCAGAGCCTCGGCCTTGATGTTGCCGCCAATGCCTTTTTGGCCGTGGGCAAGAGAAAACAGCTCGCGCATGTTTTCTTCTGCCGACGCTTTGCGCAGTTTTTCCGGGATATCCCGTTCGAATTTCAGGGTGGTTGCCAGCAGCCTGTCGATAAAGGCCGTACGATTGTCGTAGCGGTGCTTCAAGGCTTCCCAGTCAATCCTTGCCGGAGATTTGCTGATCTCCGGAAGCGCTTCTGTACGGCAACTCTGGCCGTGGTGATCGGTCGCCGTCGACGAGCCGTGGTGAACGATGGCGGCAACCAGAAGGTCAGCGTCGATCGGTTTGGTGACATGGTCCACCATGCCGCAGGCCAAACACTTGTTCCTCTCTTCGGCCATGGCGTGGGCGGTTAGGCCGATAACCGGCAAACCGGGAGCGATGCCGTGGATCTGCCGGGTGGCCTCGAAACCATCCATGACGGGCATCTGGATATCCATCAGCACCACGTCAAAGGCATCGGCCCCCCTTGTGTGTACGAGCGAAACGGCCTCCTGCCCATTGGACGCAAAGGTGGTCTGGGCGCCCTCCTGAAGCAGCAGGTCTTCAAGAATGACGCGATTGATTTCCACGTCATCGGCGGCGAGAACGCGCAAACCACAGAGACGAGGGCCGCCGATGGTCGATGGGTCCCCCCCGTGCTCCGGCATTCCTGTTTCCGGCAGGGGCAGGCGGAGGGTGAAGCGGCTGCCTTTGCCCAGAGCGCTCTCGACGGAGATGTCTCCGCCCATCAGGCGGGCTAGTTGGCGGCTGATGGCCAAACCCAGACCGGTGCCGCCGAATTCCCGCGTGGTGGAACTGTCAGCCTGCTCAAAGGCGCAGAAAAGGCGGTCGACCTGTTCCGGACTCATGCCTATGCCGGTATCGGAAACGCAAAATACAATGTCTTCTCCTGCGCGCTCCACGGTCAGGGATATCTCGCCCTGGCGGGAGAATTTCATGGCATTGCTCAGCAGGTTGAAAAGCACCTGATTGAGACGCAGGACGTCCCCCAGCACCCATTCCGGGAGGTCTTCGGCGAGGGTGTACTCCAGTTTGATGTCCTCAGCCAGGGAGTCCCCCATCAAGGCAATGACGTGCCCTGCGGCACCGGGTAAATACAATGGCCGTGATTCAACCACCAGTTTGCCGGCCTCGATTTTCGAAAAATCCAGAATGTCGTTGATCACGCCGAGGAGATGCTGGCTGGCATCGTTGATGCGGCTGATCGTTTCCAGCGATTTGCGCCCCTGGTCTTCCCGCATGCCGATCCGTGAAAGGCCAATAACGGCGTTCAGGGGGGTACGGATTTCATGGCTCATGTTGGCCAGAAAATCACTTTTCAGACGGGCCAGTCGTTCCGCTTCGATGCGTGCCGCGTCGGCTGTGGCCTCGGCGCGTTTACGTTCGGTGATGTCGGTGCGTACGGAAATGTAGCATTTGGGAAAACCTGCGCCATCCAGGAAAGGGGCGATGGTGGTATCGACCCAATACAGACAGCCGTTCTTTGCGCGGTTGCAGACTTCGGCGTGCCATATTTTTCCGTTGCTTACCTGCTCGTACATGGCCCGGAAGAACCCCTTGGGATGATGGCCGGAATTGAGGATGATGTGGTCCTGGCCGATCAGCTCCTCCCGGCTGTAGCCGCAGACGGCGGTGAACTTGTCATTGCTGTAGGTGATGCGTCCCGCCAGGTCGGACACGCTGACGATGGCATGTTGGTCAAGAACGAATTTTTGCTGCTCCAGCTCGGCCAGCGCATTGCGGGCAAGGACTTCACTATTGCGGACCTCCCTGGTTTGTTCGTCCACCAGTTCTTGCAGATGGTCGCGATGCCGCTTGAGCTCGAGTTCGGCCTCTTTGCGCAAGGTGATGTCGGAGCGGATGGAAATGTATTGGTCCGGCTTGCCGTTGCTGCCCATGTGGGTTACGTCGGTCGTGTCGAGCCATTAGAGTGAGCCGTCTTTGGCGCGATTGCAGATTTCGGCGTGCCACGGTCTGCCGGACGCAATGCTTTTGTACATGGCCTTGAAGAAGCCTTTTGCATGATGGCCGGAATTGAGGAGGGCGTGGTTTTTCCCGATCAGTTCGGCACGGGAATATCCGCTGACGGCGCAAAATTTGTCGTTGGCGTAAGTGATGCGGCCCCGGACGTCAGTGGTTGCGACAATGGCGTGTTCATCCAGGGCATGTTTCTGCATTTTCAGCATGTCCAGCGCCTTGTCCGATTGTTCCAGGGCAAGGCGTGCGGCAAACTCATTGTCGCGAACGGCGTATTCGGCGGCTCTTCTCGCCTTGTCCCGGGCAAAAACGTCAAGGGCGTAGCTGATGTCGGCAGCTATTTCCTCGAACAGGCTGCGCGCATCCTCGTCGAATACGTTGCGTTCCGAGGAATAAAAGTTGATGACGCCGATCGTCTTGGTGCCCATGGACAGGGGAAGCGCGGCGGCGGATCGCAGGCCGGCCTCGGCCCAGCGAACACGGCAAAGCCAGGGGGTCGAGGTGGTGGCGTCGAGATGCGGGTGCCAACTCGGCTGTCTCTCACTCAGGGCGATATGGGACGGGCAGCGCTGGCAGTGGCTATTGCATTCCAGGGAAACCCTTGCCTCTTCCAGGAGTTCGAGGTGCTTGCCGGAGCAGGCAGCGGGGATGATGGTGCTGTTTTTTTCGTCGTGCAAGCCAATCCAAACCATATCGAGGCCGCCGCAATCCACCGCAACCTGGCAAATTTCATCAAACAGCTCTTCCTGGGAGATGGAGTGCACCACGGCCTGGCGACAGCGGCTCAGCGTGGCATACAGGCGCGCCATTTTCCCCGCCCGATCCTCGGCAAACTTGCGTGCCGTAATATCGCGGGCAATACCGATTACGCCGATTGGCTTTCCGAAGTCGTCGAGGACCGGTGAGCGGCTGACTTCAAACAGGCCCCGGTATCCGCCGTCGCTAAAGCGCAGCCATTCTTCATGGATGGTGGTGTGCCCACTGTTCATGGTGGCGATATCTTCCGCCCGAAAAAGCCCGGCCAGATCGTGATCGCCGATGTCGTAGAAGGTCTTGCCAATAATTTCCGATTCCGTTTTGCCGACAAACCGCTCAAACTGGCGGTTGCAGCCGATATAGCGGCTATTGACATCTTTCACCCAAAACAGATCGGGAATCATCGCCAGGGTCTGCTGCCAGGTGCTCCGCATTTCGCGCATTTTCTCGGATTGCATGGCGAATGCTGCTTCGAGAGAGCGCTTGTGCTGCCAAAGTTCGTTGATCAGGCTTTGTCTCTCAAGCAGGCGCCTGATCCGCACCAGCAACTCGGTTTCGTCCGTCGGCTTGACCACGTAATCGTTGATGCCGATGTTGAATAGTTGCGTGCGCTGCCTGGCGTCGTCGAGAGCAGTGATCGCCAGGATGGGGATTTTTCCCAAATCCCCTCCCTGCCGACGAATGTGCTTGGCCAGCCCGGCTCCGCTCATTCCCTTGCCCAGATTGATGTCGGTGAGGATCAGATCATAGCGGCGGCTGCTCAAGGCGAACAAGGCTTCTTCCGCCGTCGCGAACCAGTCGATATGCAGCCCTTGCGCGGCCAGTTGTGCGTGCAGCAGGCGTGCCTGCGCAACGGAGTCTTCGATATACAAGACCTGGGCTGACAGGGGGCGTGAATCAGCCGCCAGCCGGCGAAAGAAATTGACCAGGTGACCCAGATCCTGCCGCAGAAAAACCTCCGTTACGCCGGATTGCTGGGCTTCGGTATAAACCGGCCCGGCGGCGTCCTCGACGCACATGACAATCGGGGTTCGCGCAAACGCCGGCTGGGTCAGGAGATGTTGGCAAAACGTGAGGCCATTGCTACCGGCCAGGGGTTGTGCAACGCAGATAAAGTCACAGCTATGGTTTGCCAGATAAGCCTGGGCCTGGTCAGCGCACTCACGATGCTCTACGGTGACTCCGTCTTCAGCGAGAAGCCGGGCAAGAAGACGGTGAAACGAGTGGTCCGGGTCTACCAGCAACAGGCAGAGAGGCGGTGGTGAAGAGGCTGTAACAGGGCGGGCAGGCACTGGCATGGCGATGCTCCTGGTGGTCTTCCTGTGCTTGAAGCAGCGGCAATTTCTGGTGAGGCGCGGAGTGTCGTGCAGGCTGACAGTACGCCCCTGAAAATGCGAAGTCAATATGACAAAGGTAATAGGCCGGGAGGGCGCCGGGGATGGCCTGTTGCGGCCTGGAGCCCTGAAAAGCCGCTCCGGGCGGTAGAATCTGCGCCAGTGAGGGGCAGGTTCGGGTGTTGAAAAATAAGGCAACGCCCGAAAAAAGGCCTTACCTTATTTTTTGCTGCCGATTCTCGATTCCTGGCCGGCCAGCAGGCGCTGGATGTTCTGCCAGTGCTTGCCGATGAGAGCCATGGTCAGGACGCCGATGATGAGGACCTGGGCGTTGGCGCCGTGCATGAGAAAGGTATAGAGCGGGGCCAGTCCCGCTGCGACGACAGCTGCCAGGGAGGAGTAGCGGGAGACAAAGGCGACCAGCAGCCAGGTGCCGAGCACCGAGAGGCCAAGCAGGGGGTCAAGGGCAAGCAGAACTCCGGCAGCCGTGGCAACGCCCTTGCCGCCCTTGAACTTGAGGAATACTGGATAGAGGTGGCCAAAGAATACCGCCAGCGCCACCAGGCCGACGACAAGGCTGCCCAGTTGCAGCTGCTCGGCAATGAAGACAGCGATCCACCCTTTACAGGCATCCCCGAGCAGGGTCAGGATGGCGGCGAGTTTGTTGCCGCTGCGCAAGACATTGGTGGCACCGGGGTTGCCCGAGCCGTAGCTGCGGGGGTCGGCCAGGCCGAAAAGACGGGAGACAATGACGGCAAAGGGAACAGAGCCAGCAAGATAGGCTGCGACCAGGACAAGGGCGGCTTGGAGGAGGGGGTTGAGGTTGTGCATGGCGGTGGTGGGTTACAATTCGCCGCCGATTGTACACCCTTGAAAATCTGAACGCTGGTATGGACATCATCTTCATCGAGGAAATGCGCGCCGAGACCTGGATCGGCATCTATCCGCGCGAAAAAGCCATGCCGCAGGTGGTAGAGCTTTCCTTGCAGATCGGGGTGTCTACTGCCTCGGCGGGGGCGAGTGATGATATCCGCGATACGGTTGATTATGCAGTGGTCACCGAGCGCCTGCGCCGAGATCTGGCCAACGATCACTTCAACCTGCTGGAAAAACTGGCCGAGCACGTGGCAACCCTGCTTCTGGAAGAATTTGCTGCGCAGTGGGTGCGGGTTTCCGTTGCCAAGCTGGGCATGATGCCGGGAGTCAAGCGGGTTGGCGTGGTGATCGAACGCTCGGCCTGACGACCCGTCAGTTGAGGAGGCGGGTGTCGCTGGCGGAAGGCGTGGAAACACGGACCCCGTTTGGCTCAAAGGCGATCAGATAGTCCCGGTCCCCACAGGAAAAAAGCTTTTGGGTCTGACGCACAAAATCGTTTTCCATGGCATCGATGGGCGGTGTTTCCATGAGACGGCGGTAGGCCAGATCAAACAGGCCGCGCATCGAGGCATTCATGCCGTGATCGAGGGATTTGAAAACACGCCCGTCCACCTCCTCAGGTCCGATGACCATCAGCTCGGCGGAAAATTTTTTCTGCCAGCCGGCGATCATGGCCTGTTTTCGGGCAATCGGAGTCATCCTGTCCTCCCGGGAGTGAAAGGAGTAAATCTGCAGGGCGCTGCCGGTCAGATGATCGTCCCGGAACAGGTCGCGAATGGCGGCGTGGGATTCGGAGAAATGTTGTGGCGAATCGGGGTTTTCGTCCCAGTGATGGACCGTGCGCCCCTTGATGCTTACTCCCAGAACATCTGCCCCGATCCAGCCAAACACGGCATTCATGTCATCGCTGGCCGAAGTGAAGCCGGAATTGTCCACGATCATGCGGAAGGTGTCGGGGGCCAGTTTGGCCAGGAGCAGGGCGATATAACCGCCATAGGAAGTGCCGATGACAAAAACGCGGCGCGAATCGATGGCCAGTATTTGCAGCAGATGGGCC
Organism: uncultured Rhodocyclaceae bacterium; assembly: GCA_964536245.1. Lineage (GTDB taxonomy): Bacteria > Pseudomonadota > Gammaproteobacteria > Burkholderiales > Rhodocyclaceae > CAZHVZ01. The sequence continues at coordinate 8,088 of CAZHVZ010000079.1, read as the reverse complement.
AGCACTTCGAGGTGATCGAGAGCCGGTAACAAGCCGAAGGAGTTGTACTCCCGGACATGGCGGACGATGTTAACACGGGGGTCCATGACCTTGTTTCCGGCTGATCCAATGAGCCGGATCACCCAGTCGAACCATTGCGGCATCAATTTTTCGTCAAGATCGGGCGGAATCCGGGCCTTGTAGATGGCCGTCACCTGCTCCACGAAGTCTGCCGACGGGCCGACCACGCAAGGTCCGTAGGCTTTGGCGCCAAAATATTCCACGGCTACCGCGACGCAGCCGTAATGGTCGGCGAGAAAGGGGAGCAGACTGTCGGTATAGGGGTCGTCAAATGCTCCGCCGTAGCCATGAATATAGAAAATCGCGCCCATGTTTTCCTGGGGCGCCTGGGGGAGGGCGTAGCGAAATCGCAACGGTTCCCGTGGCTGACCAAGTTCGATATCCGGGTGAGGGGTGGCTATTTGTCCGCTGTGTATCATAGGAGGGTTTGAAAAAAGAAGGGCGCCGAGGGGGTGCGACGCAGTTGCGCCGCCGCATCATAGCGCCTATTGCCTGGAGGGGTCAGGGTTTCTGAGGGAAGGGTGGCGCCCGTTTCTCCTTTGGGTGCAGAATTGTTGAACCGGTCGTGGCTGCGGCAGTGTTGCGGCCTGCCGGGCAGGGAGGATGGATGGACAAGACGAGCAAACCGCAGCGCAAACGAATCGCCATCGCCGCCGGGGCCTGTGCCCTCGCCGGAGGGGCGCTGGTGATCGTTGGTGATCGGCCTCGGGGCGATTATCCACGAGGGTCTCCGACGGTGGTCGAGCTTGGCGGCCTGGCCGAGGGCAAGCTGCTGACCGTCGAATGGCAGGGGCTTCCCATATGGGTGCTGCGCCGCACGCCAGCGGATATCGCCGCCCTGGCCGGGCATGAAGGGGAGTTGCTTGATCCGGGATCGGCCTTTTCCCAGCAGCCGGCAGCGTGCGCCAATCGCTGGCGCTCCTTGCAACCGGATATTTTCGTTGCCGTCGGGGTGTGTACCCATCTCGGCTGTGCTCCCGCTTTCCGGCCGGCGGGTGCTGACGGAGCCGGAGCGTTTGTCTGCCCCTGCCATACCTCTCGCTACGATATGGCCGGCAGGGTGTTTCGCGTCGGACCGGCAGGGAAAAATCTGGCCATTCCAGCCTATCGCCTGGAGCAGACGACCCGGTTGGTGATCGGCGAGTTGTCGTGAAAGACGCCTCGTCGGTACCTATTTTTCCAGCGCCACCTCGACCGCTTTGGGGCTGAGCAGGTGCAGGATGTCGTGGGGGTGTACACCCACCAGGTAGCCTCTCCGGCCCCCGTTGATATAGACGAGGGAGAGATCGAGGATGGATTTTTCCAGATAGACCGGCATTTTCTTCTTGGTGCCAAAGGGGCTGGTGCCGCCGACCAGAAAGCCGGTGTGGCGATTGGCGACTTCCGGTTTGCAGGGTTCCACCTTTTTGCAGCCGATCTGGCGGGCCAATTCCTTGGCCGAAACCTTGCAATCGCCATGCATGAGAATGATCAGCGGTTGCCCCTTTTCATCTTCGAAGATCAGGGTTTTGACGACGGCATGTTCGTCCACATTGAGTTCCCGGGCCGATACCTTGGTGCCGCCATGTTCCTCGTAAGAGTAAAGGTGATTGGAGAAGGCGACCTTGTTGCTGCGCAGGAATTTGGTGGCCTGGGTTTCGGGGGCGTTATCTGGCTTGCTCATGGGGAATTGCTTCCTCTTGGATGGTGTTCGGCATGGAGGGTCTTCAGCCGCTCCCGGGCGACGTGGGTGTAGATCTGGGTCGTGGAGATGTCAGCATGGCCGAGCAGGAGCTGGACCACGCGAAGATCGGCGCCATGGTTGAGGAGATGGGTGGCAAAGGCATGGCGCAGGACGTGGGGGGAAAGCTTGACTGGGTCGATGCCGGCCGCTCGGGCGTAGCGTTTGACCAGATTCCAGAACATTTGCCGGGACATGGCCTTGGCCCGCCTGGTGACAAAAAGGGCGTCGCTGGTCTGGCCGTTGAGGATGGCAGGTCGCCCTTGGGCCAGATAGAGCGTGATACGGTCGATGGCGACCTCGCCCAGGGGAACCAGGCGCTCTTTGCCGCCCTTGCCGAAAACCCGCAGGATATTGTCGTTGAGGCTCAGCTCGTGGAGTTTTAGATTGACCAGCTCGGAAACCCGCAAACCGGTCGCGTAGAGGGTTTCCAGCATGGCCCGGTCTCGTTCGCCGAGCGGGGTTTCGGCATTGGCTGCGGCGAGCAGAGCATCCACCTGCCTTTCCGACATGACCTTGGGCAGCCGTGCGGGGCGAGCCGGATTGCTCAGCTTGAGTGTGGGGTCGGCGCCGATGCGCCCACGCATCAGCTGCCAGCGATAAAAGCGTCGCAGGGTGGACAGATAGCGCGATTGGGAGGTGGCCCGTTTTTCCCGGGCAAGGCGGGCGATAAATCCGGTCAGGCTGGCCTCGCTGGCTGCGAGGAGGGAAACGCCTTCCTGTCTGGCCAGCCAGGCGGAAAACTGGAGCAGGTCGCTGCGGTAGCTGTTGAGGGTGGCTTTGGCGAGGCCATCCTCCAGCCAAAGGGCATCGCAGAAGTGGTCAATTTCGCCGAGATCAGCGGCCGGGGCGGTGATCGGTGCAGCCTTCATGCTTCAATAGCCAGCGTTTGACATCCAGCAGGAAGCCGCCGCCATGGCGGTCGAAGCCCCCCAGCCCGCCGTTGGCGGCAATGACGCGGTGGCAGGGAACCACCAGGGGGAAGGGATTGGCGCCGCAGGCCTGGCCCACCGCTCGGGGAGCGTTGTGCAAGGTCTTGGCCACTTCGCCATAGGTACGGGTGGTACCGAGCGGAATGGCCGCAATCTGCTCCCACACCCGGCGCTGGAAAGTGGTTCCGGAGGGGCGAAGGGGGAGTCCGAAGACAAAGGACGGGTCCGCCATGTAGGCCTTCAGCTGGCGAACCGTTTCTGCCGCCAGGGCGTTCAGCGGAGCCTGCTCGGGGTATGGGGCAAGAAACTCTATTTCAATGATCTCTTCGTCGCTACAGCGGACGCCGAGGGAGAAACCATGTGCTCCGAGCACGGCTTGAAAAGGTATGCGGGTCATGGCCGTCAGAATATATCCGCTTCGCTGTTGGTGTGGGCGCGGGGTACCTGGCCGTTGCCGAGCAGGGTTTCGTAGAGGTGCACCTGATTGCGGCCATGCTGCTTGCCGTAGTAAAGCGCCTCGTCGGCACGACCGAGCACCAGGGTGGCGTTGTCGCCGGCTTCGACCCGGGTGAAGCCGATGCTGACCGTGAACTGGCCGATTTGCGGAAATTCGTGGGCTTCCACCGTCGCCCGCAAGCGGTTGAACAGCTTGAGAGCGTTGGCCTCGGTGGTGTTCTGGGCGATGACCACGAATTCCTCGCCGCCAAAGCGGAAAAGCTTGTCGTGCCGCCGGAAGACCTTTTTCATCAGGCGGGTGAGCAGGATCAGCACTTCGTCGCCGAAAAGATGACCGTAGCGGTCGTTGATCTTCTTGAAGTAGTCGATGTCGAGAATGGCCAGCCAGCTTCCGGTGTCTGAGGCATCGGCCCGGCGCTCACCGGGCGATTTCGATTCGGCATGGCGCGTGCGGAGCAGCAGCTTGTCCAGATTGTCGTCAAAGGTCTTGCGGTTGAGCAGCCCGGTCAGGGAATCGTGCTGGCTGTATTCGAGCAGGCTCAGATAGTTGCGGTAGAGGCCGAGCATGCCGTTGATCATCTTCAACTGACCGGCACCCAGCGCCCGGCTCAGGCTGATCTCGATGCAGGCCAGGGGTTTGTCTGCCGAGAACACCGGGAACCAGCAATGGTGAGGTTTGCCTCTGCCGGAGGCGCTGTCGAAATGGGCCGTTTCATCGGCAATTGTCCGGGCAACTTCCGGCGGCAAGTCGGCAAACTGGCAAAGGCGCTCCTGAAAATCGCTTTCCCGGCCATCGCTCCAGGCTGTCTGGGCGATGTGCAGCAGGTGGGCGTCTTTTTCGACGCGATAGATGGTGACTGAAACCTGCTTCCGAGTGCGCCCGAGAAGGTCGATCAGGGAGTCCACCAGGGCCGAATCGACCATGGACTGGTCGCGGTGCCGGGTCATTTGTTCGGCGTGGCGAAGCGGCTCGATCATGTTCATGGATGACTAACTCCTGACGTGGCCGTCCCCCAGGACGATCCACTTCTGGCTGGTCAGCCCTTCCAGGCCGACCGGTCCACGGGCATGTATCTTGTCAGTGGAAATGCCGATTTCAGCGCCCAGCCCGTATTCAAACCCATCGGCAAAACGGGTCGAGGCGTTGATCATGACCGAGCTGGAGTCGATTTCCCGCAGAAAACGCATGGCCCGGGGGTGGTTCTCGGTGACGATGGCCTCGGTATGGTGGGAGGAGTACTGGTTGATGTGGGCAATGGCCTGATCGATGCCGTCCACGACCTTGATGGAAATGATCGGGGCGAGAAATTCCGTGTAGTAATCGTCCTCATTGGCCGCTTTGGCGTCCTGGACCAGGGCCAGGGTTTCGGCACAGCCCCGGATCTCCACTCCCTTGCCCAGGAGCATGGCAGCGATGGCCGGCAGCTGGCTGGCCGCCGCCGAGCGGGCGATGAGCAATGATTCGGCGGTATTGCAGGTGCCGTAGCGCTGGGTCTTGGCATTTTCGACAATTTTCAGCGCCTTGGAAGGATCGGCGCCGTCGTCGATGTAGACGTGGCAGTTGCCATCCAGATGCTGGATCATCGGCACCCGGCATTCGGCCAGCAGGCGGGCGATCAGCCCTTTTCCGCCACGCGGGACGATGACGTCGACAAACTCACGCAGGGTAATCAGTTCGCCAACGGCAGCGCGGTCGGTGGTGTTGATGACCTGGACGCATTCGGCGGGCAAGCCGGCGGTCCGCAAGCCTTCCTGAACCAGAGCGGCGATGGCGCGGTTGCTCTGGATGGCCTCCGAGCCGCCGCGCAGGATGGCGGCGTTGCCCGATTTCAGGCAGAGGGCGGCGGCATCGGCGGTGACATTCGGGCGGGCCTCGTAAATGATGCCGATGACGCCCAGGGGGACGCGCATCTTGCCGACCTGGATGCCGGAGGGGCGATATTTGAACTCGCCCATTTCGCCGATCGGGTCCGGCAGCTTGGCGACCTGCTCAACACCTTCAGCCATGCCCTCGACGCCTTTTTCGGAAAGGGTCAGCCGGTCGAGCATGGCGCTCTCCAGCCCGACCGCCCGGGCCGCCGCCAGGTCAAGCTGGTTGGCCGCGACGAGAGCGGTCTTGTCGCGGCGGATGGCGGAGGCAATGGCCAGCAGAGCGGCATTTTTTTCGGCAGTCGAGGCAGCCGCCAGGCGACGGGAGGCGGTACGCGCCTGCTGGCCGACGGTAAGCATGTAATCCTTGATATTCATCACGATTTCGCGAACAGGTTCAAACCATAATTATAGACCTGCAAATTGGAGGGAACTTCCCTCTCGCGTTAAACTCTTATCCGCAACGATTACATGGTATTTCTCTGAGGGTGCGATGGCTGAAAAATTGATCCTGCCGACTGAGGTCAAGGTTTGCGCGACATGCAGTTACTGGGATGGCGAACGCAAGGTGGATGCCGACATGAAAATTGTCGTTGTAGACCACGACTGCCACGGGGAGTGTCTGGTACAGGCCTGCTCGAAGCCGGGATTGCATGATGTAAGACAGGAATGTTCCTGCATCTGGGAAGATCTGGACCCGGATGATCCGGAAGACGTGGATAGAGCTGCCGCTTGAGCGGGCGTTCAGCCGGGGCGGCGCTTTTTCTCTTGCAGGATTTCCGGCGCCGTGACCCGTAGCGCCAGGCGTAGAAACTCTTCCCAGATATCCCCTTTGCCGATGCCCTTGATTAATTGATCAAGTTTGGCGGCGTGATGCAGAGCTGCCTGCAGCGCCTTTCCGTTGAGGCGTTGCAAGGCGCGTTTGACCGGGGTTTGGCGAGCCCCCCAGACCTTTGCCTCTTTCAGCAGTGTTTCCACGGACTGTCCGTTTTCCTGCCCCAGCTTGATGGTGGCCAGAGCGCGGATTTCCTCACTCATTGCCCACAGGATCAGCGGTGGGGCTTCCCCTTCGTGGTGCAGGCCATCGAGCGTCCGGGTCAGTCTGGCCACATCCCCGGCCAGCATGGCATCCCGTAGTCCATCGATGTCGGAGCGGGCGACATTGAGGACAGCCTCGCGAATATGCTCGTGGCTGAGAGCGCCCGGCGGATAGAGCAGGCCCAGTTTCTGGATTTCCTGATGGGCGGCCAGCAGATTGCCTTCCACCCGTTCGGCAATGAAGCGCAGCCCTTCGGCATCGGCGCTTTGCTGCTGGCGGCGCAAGCGCCCGGCGATCCAGCCCGGCAATTCGGCGAGGGGCGGCGCCATGGCCTTGATGGCAACACCCGACTGCACCAGGGTAGTGAACCAGACCGCTTTTTCTTCCTTCCAGTCCAGTTCGGGCAGGGTGATGAGCAGCAGGTTGTCCGCCGAAAGATTGGCGCACCACGCCTGCAAGGCCGCACCGCCATCCCGTCCCGGCTTGCCGTTGGGAATGCGCAGGTCCACCAGCTTGCGGTCGCCAAAGAGGGAGAGGTTGCCGCCGATGGCCAGCAAGTCGCCCCAGTCGAACCCCGGCAGGACGGTCAGCACCTCCCGTTCGCTGTAGCCCTGCTGTCGGGCCCTAGCGCGGATGGTGTCGGCGGCTTCGATGACCAGCAGCGGCTCGTCGCCATAAACCACATAAAGCGGGCGCAGTTCCCGGTCGAGATGGGAGGCGAGTTGCTCGCTTTTGAGCAGCATCAGTCGTCGACCTGATTGGGGTCCCGGGGCTTGGTCATGGAAAGGCGGCGCAGAATCTGGTTGACCAAGTCGTTATTGAGGTCGCGCCAGAGGAAGGCCTCTTCCTGATCCTTGGCAAGGACCGAGGAATCGTTGAAGGTGATGTCCCGGGAGAGGGTGACTTCGTTGGCCGGCACCAGTTCCTGCCCCTTGTTGTTGATGATGCGAAAACCGTAGCGCATTTCCAGCCGGTATTCCCGCACCAGCCCCTGGGCATTGAGGCTGAGAATGGCTTTCTGCCGGTTATCGTAAAGCTGCTGAAAAACGCCTTCTGCGTCCTTGGCGTTGGCCACCAGCTTGGTACTGCCTGAGCCCTCGATATAACGCCGCAGCCAGATGCCAACTTCGGAATTTTCCGGGAGGGCGATGTGGAAGGTGTTGTAAGGCAGCAGGGCGCCGCCCGAACCCCGCAGCTTGAAGCCGCAGCCGGCCACAAGGGCGGCCAGGGGCAGGGCGGTCAGGCCTCGGACAAAGGCGCGGCGGGGCAGGGGCATAAGCGTTCCTTGGGCGTTGGGGCTAAACGACGATGTTGACCAGGCGGCCAGGCACCACCACCACTTTTTTGGCGGGTTTGCCTTCCATGAACTTGACGGCGCCGTCCGAAGCCAGGGCGGCGGTTTCAATGCTTGCCTTGTCGGCTCCGGCGGCAACGCGAATGGCGCCGCGCAGTTTGCCATTGACCTGCACCATCAGCTCGATCTCGTCCTGCACCAGGGCTGCCGGATCGGGCTTTGGAAAGGCCTGCTGACCGGCATCAAGGCCCGGCTTCAGTTCGGCGTAGAGAGCCTGGCCAATATGGGGGACGATGGGGAACAGCAGCAGGGCGACGCTTTCCAGCACTTCCTGAGCAAGGGCGCGGCCGGCGGCGTCGCCAAGGTCGGTCTTGTCATGGGCGTTGAGCAGTTCCATGACGGCGGCGATGGCGGTGTTGAACTGCTTGCGTCGACCGTAGTCGTCGGCCACCTTGCCCATGGTCTGGTGCAGCTTGCGGCGCAGATCGGCCTGGGGGGCGGAGAGTCCGTCGCTGCTCGTGCAGGCGGCGACGAGGCCGGCCTGGACGTGATCGTGGGTGATTTTCCACAAGCGGCGCAGGAAGCGGTAAGCCCCTTCGACACCGGCATCGGACCATTCCAGCGACTGGTCGGGGGGCGATGCGAACATGATGAAGTGGGGGGCGGTGTCGGGGCCGTACTGGTCGATCAGGGCCTGCGGGTCGACGCCGTTATTCTT
>CAZHVZ010000078.1:8817-15442 GCA_964536245.1 uncultured Rhodocyclaceae bacterium | reverse complement strand
AACATGCAGGAAGGCTCCTTCCGCTGCGACGCCAATGTTTCCGTCCGCCCCAAAGGACAGGCGGAATTCGGCACGCGGCGGGAAATCAAGAACTTGAACTCCTTCCGCTTTCTCAAGGAAGCCATCGACTTTGAAGTCCAGTGGCAAATCAACGAAATCGAAGAAGGCCGCAAGATCCAGCAGGCGACCGTGCTTTTCGACCCGGACAGCGGCGAAACCCGCACCATGCGCACCAAGGAAGACGCCCACGACTACCGCTACTTCCCCGATCCCGACCTGCTGCCATTGATCATTGGCGAGGACTGGATTGCGCGTACCCGGTCCAGCCTGCCGGAACTGCCGGCGGCCAAGCAGCAGCGTTTCATCGCCGACTACGGGCTGTCCGCCTACGATGCCACGACCCTGACTGCCGCACTGGAAGTGGCGGACTACTACGAAGGGGTGGTCAAGGCAGCCGGTAGGGAACAGGCAAAACCCTGCGCCAACTGGGTCATGGTCGATCTGGCCGCCCGCCTCAACAAGGAAGGACGCGACATCGCCAACTCGCCAGTCACCGCTGACCAGCTCGGCGGTTTGCTGGCGCGCATCGCTGACAACACCATTTCCAACAATATTGCCAAAAAGGTTTTCGAGGCCCTGTGGAACGGCGAAGGCAGTTCTGCCGACGAGGTCATTGAAAAGCAGGGACTGAAGCAGATCACCGATAGCGGCGCCATCGAGGCGCTGGTCGACGAGGTTCTTGCCGCCAATGCCGCCAACGTGGCCGAATTCCGGGCCGGCAAGGAAAAGGCGTTCAATGCCCTGGTCGGTCAGGTGATGAAAGCCGGCAAGGGCAAGGCCAACCCGCAGCAAGTCAACGATCTGCTGCGCAAAAAACTGGCCGGTTAATCAGCGCGGGCGGGGTTCAGCCCCGCTCTGCGCCGGAGCAGGCGGAGCAACGGGAGGCCGCCGCGCTCCGTTGCGCAGGCTCAGGAAGCGACGCTTGTCTTCGTCGTACTTGGCCTTGATGAGGTTGAAATCCTGCTGTTTGGCGGCCAGCAATTCGGACTGGATCTTTATTTCATAGTCAGCGGAACGCAAGCCCTTTTCGACATCCGGAGGAAGCGCCTTTTTCTTGTAAAACTCGGCTTCTTCCTCGAATTTCTTGCGCGTTTTCTTCGCCTCGGCAATTTTCGCCTCGGCGGCCTTCATCGCTTCGAGAACTTCGGCCTCCGCCCGGGCCCGTGCCCGATCGATATCGGCCAGTTCGCTATAGGTTTCCAGCAGGGCATCATCCTTGCGCTTCTGCTCCCGGAAGGCGGCCTCCTCGTCCTTGCGGCGCTTGGCATCCGCCTCAATCTGGGCTTTCTGTTCGGGCGTCAGGGGAGCGGCCACTTCCTTGGTGACGTTACCGGCACTGTCGAGAATCTTGTAGGGTCGCCCCCGGCAGGCTTCAGGCAGGGAATCCGCGCACACCCGCCGGCCGCTGGCCGCATCCTGGCAACAGTACAGGCTGGCGGCGGACACATTTGCCGACGCCAGCAAAAAAATGATGGCGGTTGCGAGCCTAGGCGTCGACACCGTAATCTGCCCGGTAACGCGCCACCGCTTGACGATGCGCCGCAAATTCCGGATGGTCTTCGAGATAGGCCATGAGATCGGCCAGACTGGCCACGGCGACGACCGGAATAGCGTAATCGCGGGCCACCTCCTGCACTGCCGACAAACTCCCCTGCCCTCGCTCCTGGCGATCCAGCGCAATAAGCACCCCCGCCGGTATGGCCCCGGCTGCCCGGATGATGTCCACCGACTCCCGCACCGAGGTGCCTGCCGAAATCACGTCATCAACAATCAGCACCCGCCCCTGAAGCGGCGCGCCAACGATGTTGCCGCCCTCGCCGTGATCCTTGGCTTCCTTGCGGTTGTAGGCCATCGGGTAATTGCTGCCGGCCTGGGCCAAGGCCACGGCAATCGTCGCCACCAGGGGAATGCCCTTGTAAGCCGGCCCGAACAGCATGTCGAAGGCGATACCGCTGCTCTTGGCAGCTTTGGCGTAGAATCCGGCGAGATGACCGAGGGAATTGCCGTCATTGAACAGCCCGGCGTTGAAAAAATACGGAGAAAGACGCCCCGCCTTGGTCTTGAACTCGCCAAAGCGCAGCACTTTGCAGCCCAGGGCGAATTCGATAAATTCCTGACGAAAATCCATAATCTTCCACTCAAAACGCCTCACGCTGAAATCGCGCACGGCTGGACACCTCCGAATGTTACGCATCATCTCTCTCAACCTCAATGGCATCCGTTCTGCATGGAGCAAAAATGTGCTGCCCTGGGTGTCTGCACAACAGGCCGATGTGGTCTGTTTGCAGGAACTGAAAGCTCAGGCCGGCGACCTTTCCGACGAAATGCGCTGCCCGGACGGCCTCCGGACGGCTTACCACTACGCCGAAAAAAAGGGGTACAGCGGCGTTGGCCTGTGGTCACGGCAAACGCCGGATCGCCTGGCGGAAGGGATCGGCAATGCCGAGTTCGACGCCGAAGGCCGGTTTATCCGCGCCGATTTCGGCAATCTTTCGGTCATCTCCCTTTACCTGCCCTCCGGCTCCTCATCTCCCGAGCGGCAGGAAGCGAAGTTCCGCTTCATGGAAGTTTTTCTTCCCACTCTGGCGGCCCTCAAGGCGGAAGGGAGAGAAATGATCCTCTGCGGCGACTGGAACATCGCCCATCAGGAAGTCGACCTCAAGAACTGGAAATCCAACCGCAAAAACTCCGGTTTCCTGCCCGAGGAAAGAGCCTGGCTGACTCGAATTTTTGATGAACTGGGCTGGGTCGATGTCTATCGCAAACTTTACCCGCAGGCCGGCGAGGAAGCGTACACTTGGTGGTCGAATCGAGGCCAGGCCTGGGCCAGGAACGTCGGTTGGCGCATCGACTACCAGATCGCCACGCCCGGAATTGCCGCCCGTGCCAAGCACGCTTTTGTGTATAAGGACTCCCGCTTTTCGGACCATGCACCGCTGGTCATCGATTACGACAATTGATTTCGCCGCCCGGACGGGCTAACCTCCACATTTCGCAATACGGTTTTTCGTATTTTCATCGCAACACCGAACCCTATGAGGCCTGATATGTCTGAAGAAATGAGCGCTGCCAACAAGGAAAAACTGGTTTCCGACCTGCGAGTCGTAATTGCCGATGCCGACGAAATCGTTCGCGCCACCGCTGGCATTGCCGGTGAAAAAGTGGGCGAACTGCGCGAAAAGATCCAGGTCCGCCTGCGCGATGCCAAGGAACGTTTGGCCGATGCCGAAGCCGCCCTGGTGGACAAAACCAAGGCCTGCGCCCGCGCCACCGATGATTTCGTCCATGAAGAGCCATGGAAGGCGGTCGGCGTTGCCGCCGCGCTTGGCCTTGCGCTGGGCGTCCTGATCGGTCGTCGTTAACCCCGGCATGAGCAGCACCTCCGGCGGTGAAGGCCTTTTCGCCGCCTTGAAGAACCTGATCGCCACACTGCTGGCGATTGGCAAGACGCGTGCCGAACTGCTGGTCACCGAGATCGAGGAGGAGAAATTCCGCCTCATTGATCTCGTGGCCAAGGCGTTCGGCGCCGTCATTCTTCTTGCTCTCGGCCTCATCATGCTGGTGATCTGGATCGCTGTTGCCTTCTGGGAACAACGCGTCATGGTCTTCGGGCTATTTACCGGCATTTTCCTGCTGGCCGGCCTGTCCCTGGTTTTTGCCCTGCGCCGGAAGGCTGCCCAGCCATCCCGCCTGTTCAAGTCCAGCCTGGCCGAACTTGACGCCGATCTGGCGCAACTCAAGCGCTCCAGGTATTCCGAACCCCGGGAGCAGCGCGAATGAATCCCCGCCTTCTCGAGCTGGCCGAGCGGCAGGGCGCCCTCAAAGCGCGTATCACCATGCAAAGAGAGGCGCTCGGCCTGCACGCCCAACCCTTGGCGGAAGCCCTGGCCGGAGCCGACCGTGCCCTGCTTGGAGTGGCTTGGCTGAAAGCGCATCCTGCGGTGGTTGGCGTCGCCATTCTCGGGGTCACCCTGCTGCGCCCAAAGTTCGTCTGGCAGTGGGGGAAGCGGAGTTTCTTCGTCTGGCGCAGCTGGAAATCTCTCCGACAACGGCTCAGGATTTCCTGAAGCCATGTCCGCAACTCCGGGCGAAATAAAGACTCCGACCTGGTGGCGGCAGCTGCTGGCAACCGAGCGCCGGGAAGTACAGCGCGTACTCGGGGAACTGATGGCAACACGCGGCATGATGCCGCTGCTGATGAAATCCCGCAACGGCGGAAAATGGACGCCCCGGGAAAAGGAAGAGCTGGTTTCCCACCTGCGCCGCCTGACCCATTTGTCTCCCTACCTGCTGCTGCTCATTCTGCCCGGTTCGGCCCTCCTTCTTCCGGCCTATGCCTGGTGGCTGGATCGCCGCCGTCTCAACCTGGAGCGTGCTCGTTTGCGGGCTGAAGAAGATCACCGTTCCAAGGGGCAACCCTGAATAGCAGAAGCATGCCGGGCACTGCCAGCACGGCGCATAGCCAGAAAAATCCGACCCAGCCCAAGCCTTCTACCAGCCACCCGGCCGACGCATTGACAAAGGTGCGGGGAACAGCCGCCAGGCTGGTAAACAAGGCCATCTGGGTTGCCGTATAGGCCGGATGGGTCGTTCGCGCAATGTAAGCGACAAAGGCTGCTGTACCCAAGCCGACACCCAGCGCTTCCAGGCCGATCACTCCGGCCAGGGCAATCCGCTCGCCGGCCCCGATCTGCGCGTAATGCCCCTGGGAAGCCAGCCAGGCAAAACCGAAAATGGATACCAGCTGGACCACCCCAAACAGCCAGAGGGCGCGGTTAATGCCCAGGCGAACCATCCACAGACCGCCCAGCAAGGCGCCAAAGACGGCTGGCCATAGCCCGGCATGTTTGGCGATCAGGCCAATATCCGTCTTGGTAAAGCCCATGTCGAGATAGAACGGCGTCGCCAGGGCCGTACACAGACTGTCCCCGAGTTTGTAGAGAAAAATGAAGCCGAGGACCAGTGCCGCACCGCGCCAGCCCTGACGGCCAATGAATTCACGGAAGGGTTCGACCACCGCATCGCGCAGGGTTTTCGGCGAACTTGCCAACTGCGGTTCCCGTACCAGCAGCGCCATGACCATGCCGGGCAACATGAAGGCGCCGGTAATCCAGAAAACCTCGTTCCAGGGCAACCGGTCCGCCAGAATAAGGGACAGGGAGCCGGGAACCAGCCCGGCAATGCGATAGGCATTGACATGCACGGCGTTGCCCAGCCCCAATTCCGCATCCGAGAGGATTTCCCGCCGATAGGCGTCGAGGGCAATATCCTGGGTCGCCGAGAGAAACGCCAAACCTGCCGCCAGCCAGAGAACAGGCCAGATGTTGTTGCGGGGATCGAGCCCCCCCAGGCCGCCGATGACCAGCAGCAGACCGATCTGGGTGAGCAGCATCCAGCCCCGCCGGCGCCCGAGATGGGTCACCGGATAGCGATCAAGCAGAGGCGACCAGAGGAATTTCCAGGGCAAAAAAACCGATCGTCTTGAGGTCAATGCCTTCGCTGCGCAGCCAGGCCGGCAAGAGGTTGAGCAGCAGGTAAAGGGGCAGACCCGAGGAAAAGCCGGTAAAGATGCAGATCAGCATCTTGCGGCTGAGCAGGGCGGACAAGGCTTTCATTGGACACTCCGGCACTGGCCGGGGCTCGCTTCGCCACGCTCGGTAAAACCCTGCGCCTTTTGCTCCCGAGCGGGGACTTTCCTCAACTCACGATCCACGGGACAGGCGATAGACCGCCAGGCTACCGAGAAAATTGGCTTCGTCCTCCACCACACGGCCCTTTTCGTCGAGAACACGGCGCTCCCGCACCAGCAAGCCCATCTCGGTGCACAACGCCTCGAAATCGAGCAGCGTGAAGAAACGCACGTTCGGCGAATCAAACCACTGATAGGGCAAGTCTTCCGACACCGGCATACGACCGCCTAGCACAGCCCGCAGGTTCTTCCAGTAGGCAAAATTCGGGAAAGACACCACCGCCTCCCGTCCGACCCGCAGCATCTCCCGCAGGATGCCTTCCGTATGGCGCACGGTTTGCAGGGTGCGGGAAAGCACGACATGGTCAAAGGCATCATCGGCAAAACCGGCCAGCCCTTGTTCGAGGTTGCTTTGAATGACATTGATGCCGTTGCCGATGGCGGCCAGGACATTGGCATCATCGATCTCGACACCCCAGCCCTTGACGCCCCGTGCCTCAATCAGCAATCGGAGCAGGGAACCGTCGCCACAGCCAAGGTCGAGTACCCGGTGGCCGGGCTTGACCCAACCGGCGATGACATCAAAATCCGAACGGCATTGAGCCTGGGTCATAGCTTGATATTCCGCAGATAGGCACCGACCACGCCGTGATAGTGCGGGTCGGCCATGAGGAAGGAATCGTGGCCGAAGTTGAGATTGATTTCGGCATAGGAAACGTCGCGCCCATTGGCCAGCAGGGCATGGACGATTTCCTTGGAACGGGCTGGCGTAAAGCGCCAGTCGGTGGTGAAGGAAACGACCAGGAAACCGGCCCGGGTCCGGCCCATGGTGGTCACCAGGTCGCCGCCGTCCTCGCGGGCGGGATCGAAATAATC
>CAZHVZ010000078.1:0-8797 GCA_964536245.1 uncultured Rhodocyclaceae bacterium | reverse complement strand
AGCCGGCGAATTTGTCCCCCTGATAACGCAGGTAGGACTCGATTTCGAATTCCACGTCGAAGCCGAAGGAAAAAGCCCCGTTGCGCAGTTCCCGGCCAAATTTCTCCCCCATCTGGTCGTCCGAGAGATAGGTGATGTGGCCCAACATGCGGGCCAGACGCAAGCCGCGCACGGGGCGGGTATTGTGCTCGTAGTAGTGACCGCCGTGGAAGTCCGGGTCGGTCAGGATGGCCTGGCGGGCGACATCATTGAAAGCGATGTTCTGGGCCGAAAGCTTGGGGGCGGAGGCAATCACCAGGGCATGACGAACCCGCTCCTGGAAGGTCGTCGTCCAGCGCAGGGCCTGCATGCCGCCCAGGGAGCCGCCCATCACCGCCGCCCAGCTGTCGATGCCGAGCAGGTCGGCCAGCCGGGCCTGCGCCCGCACCCAGTCGCTGACCGCCAGCATGGGGAAATCCGCCCCCCAGGGCTTGCCGGTGGCCGGATTGATCGAGGAGGGACCGGTGGAGCCGTGGCAGCCGCCCAGATTATTGACGCCGACGATGAAGAAGCGGTCGGTATCGAGGGGCCGTCCGGGACCGATGATGTTGTCCCACCAGCCAATGTTTTCCGGCTGATCGGCGTAATAGCCGGCCACGTGGTGGTGCCCGGAAAGAGCATGGCAGACCAGTATGGCGTTGGATTTGGCCGCATTCAGCGTGCCATAGGTTTCATAGACCAGATCGTAGGCCGGCAAGACGCCACCGCTCCGCAAGTTGAGCGGCGTAGCGAAATGGGCACGCTGCGGGGTAACCACCCCGATGGACTGTCCTTGCTGCATGGTGATCCTGAAAACAAAAACCCAGTTGGCCAAAACGCGAACTGGGTGGTTCCCGTTTTAGCAGAATTTTTAAACGCGCCCGCAATCAGAGTTCAAATCGGCGCCCCCGGAAAAACCGGCGATTACAAGATACCGAGTCGGATTTTAAAAGTCAATCCGGACAATCCAGAGGAACCTGTCCGGAAGGTCGGTTTGGACTAATGCCGCTTAACCGCACGCAACAATCGCTTGAACGATTTCAAGTCCTCTGTGGCAAAAAACTGATTCCTGCCGACCACATGAACAGGAATGATTTTTCGAGACTGGACATAGCGGCGAAAGGTCGGCACCGACACCTCCAGATATTCCGCCGCTTCGCCAACGGTGAATTCAGCAGCAGCGACACCGCCAAATACCTCTTCGCGCGAGAACTCTTCCTTCTCGAAGGCGTTTTCACCGAGGAGGGTAAAAAAACGCACTCGCTCGCTGGCAGGCATCTCTTTCATGGCGGCAAAGAGGTCTTCCGCAGTAGAAATGGGGGTGTTCATCGTTACTCTTCTTTGATGTAGTGTTTAAGTTCGTCGTAAAAATTCTCATGTGATCCAACTTTGTAGAAATCGATCACCAAAAATTCAATTTCCAAATCACCGGCCACCTCCCTATCCTTGGGAGGTGGCCGATAGGCGATGAGGTATTCCTGTTTGTTGAACCTGAACTTCCAAACATAAAAGCCGAATAAATCGCCAATCTTCGGCTCTCCGGCATAGGGACGCTCACAGATATCGTCAACTTCATCGGAGATGGCAAGTTGCAAAGGCTTGTGTGCCTTCTTGACGAAGTTCTTGAAAGGGCGCTTGAAGCTTGATTGCATGGACCAATATTAGATCAACAATGATCGCTAATCAACGCACATATTAACCAGGGCTGGCCGGCAAGAACTGAAAGCCCTACACTGCCGCCGATAAAGACAATATTTCTGGAGACAGTTTTTGAATCAGGCTCACGCCACTTTCGGCATTTCCGACCTCGCCCGCGAGTTCGGCATCACCCCCCGCACCATCCGCTTCTGGGAAGACCAGGGGCTGCTGGCGCCGCAGCGGGAGGGGCGCAACCGGGTGTTCACCCGCCGTGACCGCGCCCGTCTCAAGATGGCCCTGCGCGGCAAGCGCCTCGGCCTGTCCCTAGCCGCCATCAAGGACCTGATCGGCATGTACGAAAGCGCCCAGGACGAAACGCCTCAGTTACAAGAGTGCCTGCGCGTCATGGACAACCGGCGCCAGGCTCTGGAGCAGCAGCGGGAGGACATCGAAGCCATGCTGGCGGAAATATCCGCCTTCGAGAAGCAATGCCAGGACGAATTGAACCGCCGCCAGGCCATCTCCGGCCAAGCAGGCTGATCCTTGGCCAAGCAAGGCTCGCCCGGCAGCGGGCCGTGGTTCGAAATTCCCAGTCCCTTCACCGTGGAAAGCGGCCGGGTGTTCTTGCAGGAACCGCCCCAGGCCAGCGCCGGCGCCCTGCGCGCCCAGCTCATCGACGCCACCTACGGTAAACCCTTCGTCGTCGACGACGGTACCCGGCGCTACCTCTACTTCAGCACCCAGCTCATGCAGAGCGCCATGTGCCTGGCCACGCCCAATGCCCTGGATTTGCGCTACACGCAGAAAATGATGTCCTTTCTGCTCTTCCAGCCGCGCCCCCGGCGCATCGTTCTCATCGGACTGGGCGGCGGCTCCCTGGTCAAATTCTGCTACCACCACCTGCCGGAAACGCAGCTGACGGCCCTGGAAATCGACCCCCACGTCATCGCCTGGCGCGACGCCTTCCTGCTGCCGCCGGACGACGCCCGCCTGAGCATCGTCAACGCCGACGGCGCCGCCTACCTGGCGACGGCGGAAAAAGGCATCGACGCCCTGCTGGTGGATGCCTTCGACAAGAACGGCTTCGCTCCCGGTTTCGCCAACCGGGAATTTCTCGAACAGGTGGCCGCCAAGCTTTCGGGCAACGGCATCCTGGTCATGAACCTGGCCGGAGAAAAGGAAAGCTACGCCGGGCTGATCGGCGAAGTGATGCACGTTTTCGACGACCAGGTCATCGTTTTTACCGTGCCGGAAGACGGCAACAACATCCTCCTCGCCTTCCGCGACCGCAACTACGAACCCCGCTGGCGCTGGCTGCACAACCACGCCAAGGAACTGCGCGCCCGCCTCGGGCTAGATTTTCCAGCTTTTGCCCAGAAAATCGAACGCTCGGCAAAGCTGGGACTGGCAAGGCGGGAGGCGGTTCGGGGGTGGTAGGGGATTGGGGCAAGAAGGGAGCTTCCCAATCCAGACTCTCCCTCGGATTCCGGTTGAGCAGCAGGGTATAGCAGACATTCGCGGCAATAGGTCACTGGCAAGTCCTCGGCCTGAGCGGTCTTTGAGCCTCTAGCCGGAATCGGGCGGCTAGGCACCAGTAACCTGCCGTTCAGCTTAAAAGGGCAGTGAACGGCAGCTTGTCCAGTCTATGAATAGGTTCTCCCGCCCCCAAGCAGACATATGGACGCCATGGGGCAGAAGATCGCCGCAACGTTGCGCATTGGTGGCGTATCTTGGGAAATTGCGCAGAAGCGAGGGCTTGCAATTAGATAAGCCCCCAGCCTTTACTGAGAAATTCTAAGGGGCCGGTGGTCACCTGGTTTCTACATTCTTACCAAAGTTGATGGACGCTCGGACCGATACGACGGATATAGATATCTCGGATTGTCGCCATAGTTTCCTCAGAGAGTGTCGTTACATGGCTTCAATGGCCGCTATGTGGGGCAGGTTCCTGGAAGCCGAATGACTGAACCCTCAGTTGTAACTTTCTCGTCATCCTTCGCCTGAGCCATTGCTGAACCGCTCTACTCTGGCTGGTCTGATCGTGACACACTATCAACCTAAGGCGCGCGCAATGGCGAGAAGGGTGATGGAAGCGACGTCTGGTGGCAGTGCGCTCAACTTCCTGACACTGATCAGCAGAAAGCTGAGCGTACCACGGCGACGTCTTGTAATGACTCTGTCGGCTCCCACCGATTGCGCATCCGATCGAGCATTTCGTCATCGACCCCATGCACATTCGGGTAATTGCCTCTGGTTTCAATGACCACAGTGAGAATACCGAGCGACTTGCACATCCTGAAATAAGGTTCCATCTCAAAACGCCGCGTGAAGGTATTGCTCACGACAACGTTTTTTCCGTTGGCAAGAGCCCTCATGGTTTCGCGCTGGCACCATTCATGGGCATCTTTGACCTTCTCTTGGTCATAAATGTAGGTGCCGTCATGAGAGGCAAAAAACTGGTCGGCCTCCAAGTGTTCATGGCCAGTCATCATCTTTGCCAAGCTCGTTTTTCCGCTACCCGGTAGCCCACGGATAAGAACCAACTCTGGTTTGATCATGCTCGACAAGGCGCTTTCCTTAACTATCCGCCTTGGGTACATGGATGAACATTTCAAGGTCGTTCGAAAGCTCACTACCAGGCATTCTGATTAGACGGCGCAGTCCAATTTCTCGCGTGAATGCGTTTATGGATTCCCTGTTTTGCCGCGGAAGTGCCTTGGCTTCCTGAATTTCACGAATCGATGCCGGATTTTTTCCGGCTTCAATCGCTTCAATGACAGTCGCGATATTCCTGGGAACCTGTATGCGGATATTTATCCCTCTTAGTTGCCCAAGACTTGTCTGGATGCCATCGACCCTGAGGTCTATCGCGCCGCCGTTTCCTTGCTGCTTGTAGCCATAGGAGAAAAGCTTTTCCGAGAAATACAGGTGCGAAGGATCAACGGATAGGCGCAAACCGTTGCCAGCGAACTCCAGCAGCGGAAACTCATCAGCCGCCATTGCGCTCGCCAGTTCCTTGGCGGCGGCAACGTCTTCGTCTCTGATCAGACGAATCCACCCTCCACCAAGTATCAGTACGCGGTCCTTGTTTGGCAAGACCTTTAAGCCGCGAGTACACCACCCCAACAGCAAAATGAGTTCCCAGGCAAATTGATCAAGCGGGAAGGGAAATTCTTTCTCTTTGCCGGTTTTTCCTCGAAGGAATGGGCTGCTGGCGTTTTCCGGCAAATCAACTGCGGTAGTTTCGTCAACAAATGCATAGGGCGTGCTGTATGAGTCTGGAATGCTGTCCAGTTCGACGGAAAACCGATCTCCGAGGTCGTTCTTTAACGCATCGATATAGGCGTCTGCACCGTCCGGTCGTTTGCCGAGTTCCAGCTCTTCAATCGAGAACCAAAGATTGTTTTCCGGTTCCGTGGAGATTTTCTCCAGTAGCTTGATCAATCCTTGTTGGGTCAGCTTGATGTGGAAAAGGGAAATGTCATAGTTCGTCAGGGCGTGCTTGTTTCCGCTGCCTTCTACCGCGCAGTAGGAGTCAAGCGCTTTCCATGGGGTAAAGGTGTAATCGTCGGCGGCGTGTAACCCCAGCTCTTCATCAAGTTCCCTGGTCATCGTTTTTGACAAGCATTGCTGCGCCAAGGCGGATTTTTTTGTGAATAGTTCTTTCAGTGCGGCGGGATCCTGTTTTTCCGCCGGGAGGTCAGCCATGTTTAGCCGACCGCCGGGGAGGACGTATTGCTTTACTCCGGTTCGCTTCTTGTCCTCTCGCTTGTTGAGCAGGAAATAACCGCCAAGCCGAATGACGCCCCAGGCAACGTGGACAAATCGTATGGGTTGCGCGGGCAACGTCCCGGCATGGATGGTTCTTCTTGTTTCAAGTGCGTGAAGCAAGGCCCGTTGTTCATCGATGCGGCTTGGATCATCCCAATATCCGCTGTCGGCCAAGGATTGGTCGGGTGTTGCCCAGGTTGAAACCAGCGAGCGCCCAAGCAACGATGCCGGAAACGAAACAAAGGCCCAGTAGCCTTGGTCCAGCTCCTGCCGGTCTAAAAGCTGCGCGCTCTCGAAAATACGTCGAATGACACCGACAGCCGTCCTTGCTTCTGCGCCGCCGAGTTGGTCGATGATGTCTCTTTCGCTGGCTCGCTCCCTCACACGCCCTTCTTCGGCGTGTAGAGGGAGGAGATCGAGGAGTTTTCCCAGCGCTGATGTAACAGTCATACCGGGCAGCTTTCGGAAATGCTCTCGGCTTGGAGCCACTCGCTGTCTGGGCGTGCGATAAGACGTGCATTACTGTATGCCCAGTCCAGTGGATAAATCGTGTGCCCTTGATAGTTTCCGGATGCTGTTCTTTCAACGACCAAGGCCAAGTCGACATGGTCTTCCGACAGTAGGCACAAAGGCAAAAGCATCGAAAGTTTGTGTAATGTTGGGTAATAAACCGGGATGGCAGTCTTGTAATTCCACCGCACCTTTTTCAGCGCTAGCTCCAATGCCCGATTGAACTCCCCAATTAGCATCCTGTAGGCAAAACCGTCCTTTTTGAGGTGGTCGGAAAGATCCTGTTTATATTGCTCAAGCTCGCTTTCGCTCATGTCTTTGCACGACATAACTTTGAAACCGCGTGTCGTGCGTTCAAGAAGCTCTTGGGGAATGCGTTCGGCGTTTTCCTCAATGACATGTTCCCAGTCGATGTAAGGCGCTCCACCCTTTATGTCGTAAAACGCGTCAGCGGCGTTCGTGAAGTAGTACGCAGGATCGGGTAAGGGATTGAATGTTTTGACAATTTCTTTGCCGTAGAAATTTTCTCCGGCGACACAAAAATCTTCCAGAAACCAGGGTTGATTGCCGCTTACTTTGTTTTTTATGAGAAATGCATATATCGGTTGGAAGCGGCGATCCACAAGCCCGGTGTTGAAAGCGGCGGCGGTACCGGTTTCGGTAATCTTGATTTTCTTCTCGTAAACGAGGCGAGCAAAGGTGTACCGAATATAGCTGCGCAGCAGCGGGAGTTCGGTGCCTTCCCCCCAGTTTTCAGGCCTGGCAAGAGCCGCTAGAGCCGTCCATTTCTGGTTGATGACCCATGCAAACTCATGAAGCTTGTCAGAGATCCCTGGCCGTACATATTTTCTGGCTTCGGATTTATGCTCGTGAGACACCGGCGAGGTTGTTCCGAGTGTTTTCAGGTAACTGCCGAAGAATCGCGGCGGCGAGATTGAATCGTCCTTAATTACTTTGACAACATCGGGCATTTCTTCAAGCAGTGGGCGGAGTTTTTCATGCCCATAACGCTGAGGCGAGAAGTCTGGGTGCAAAGCCCGAATTAGGCTTCCAAGTTGTGCCAAGTCAATTGGCGATGCGATTTCATGATCCTTCGCGTAATTGAAAGCCGAGGCCACGATTTCTTCGAGCTTCTTCATGATTTCTTCATTCATTGTTTTTTCCTTTTGTAGGGTCAATCAGGAGAATACGTCAGAGTTGATGCTTTCAACATCGGTTACCGTTTCACTTCGCTGCCTTCCACTCAGCCATTCAACATAAACACGCATTATGCATTCTGTTTCTTCTTAGAAACAGCGGCAGGCATGCCGCCGTCTCGGGTGTGGTGTTTTGGCATCAGGCGGATTTCGTTTTGCCAGGCTTCTTGTCGCCGGCCTTTTGTGCCGGGGTTCGGTCGTCCCCTATGTTGAACCGGTGATCGTGGCCGCCATCCTTTTTGATGCGGCCGTAGTCGATAACACCTTGTATAGGGCGCGTCGGTTTGCTACCAAAGAGGTTGAAGGGGTTCATGTCGTGTTCCTTTCGTCGGTCATAATGGATGAAGGGCTGTTTCTGGGAACCGGGCTAGCCATCACCTATGTTTCGCTTACGAACGTTTGTCCCACATGGGTGTTTTGAAGTTGGCTATTGGCAACGGCAGGCCGGTAGTGCAGGTCAGTCTTTGTCGTCCTCCTTTTTCTTCTTCGTGGCCGAGTCATAGGCGTCGTTCGTTGCTCTGCTCGCGACGGTGACGACGACGGCGGTGCCAGCGGCAACAGCCAAGGTTTCCAGGAGGGTCGGAACAGCAAGTGCAAGCAAAGGCAGCATGGTATTTCCTTTCGTGTGATACGACGCGGGGTGCGTCGTTGAGGTCATTCTGGACTCTCAAAAGGAAAACCTAGAGGGGAACTACCGGAGTTTTGCTATATGGCAAACCGCCTCTGCGGATCAATCCTGAAACTTGAACACTACGCGGTGTCTGGAATTCTGTCCCATTCACACACCTTCCCCGGGAAGGTCTATTTTCCCCGAGGAATATCCGGTCTCTAAAGCGTCAAACGACAGCTTCCCGTCGCATTGCTGACCGAATCAGCCATCCCCGTGAACGGCGGCTTTGGCCGAATTGCACGCATCGACCATCCGGCAGGTTTCGGCGTGGGACAGCCCTTCAGGTGCCTGGTCTGGATAACTGTTGACTGGCCGGCGGTGGCCAATCCGTCCTCACCCCCTAAAACCGCCCCCTCTCCAGCTACACCTTCTTCACAAACTCCGACTTCAGTTGCATGGCGCCGATGCCGTCGATCTTGCAGTCGATGTCGTGGTCGCCGTCCACCAGGCGGATGTTCTTGACCTTGGTGCCGACCTTGACCACCAGGGAGGAGCCTTTCACTTTCAAATCCTTGATGACGGTGACCGAATCGCCGTCCTGCAGCACGTTGCCGTTGGCGTCCTTGATGACACGCTGCTCGTCGGCGGCTTCGGCGGCAACTTTGGGCCACTCATGGGCGCATTCCGGGCAGACGAACATTTCCCCGTCTTCGTAGGTGTACTCGGAGTTGCATTGGGGGCAATTGGGCAGGCTGCTCATGGGTTTTCCTGTGGAGGGTGGGCCGTGATGGCGGGTCTTTTCCGGAATTATAGAAGAGCGGGGAGCCGTACCCGAAAGCGATTACAGTTGACGTTAACGTCAACGTCAATACAATCACACCATGAACCGACTTTCCGACCCCCATTTTGCCGACCGTGTGCGCGCCAGTTTCGACCGGCAACAGGCCATGGCGCTGATCCGGGCGACCCTGCCGGTGATCGAGCATGGCCGCACGGAAATCCATCTGCCCCATTGGCCCGGCGTCGAGCAGCAGCACGGCTTCGTGCATGGCGG
>CAZHVZ010000077.1:15497-15821 GCA_964536245.1 uncultured Rhodocyclaceae bacterium | reverse complement strand
AGCGCACGGACATCGAGCTTGTTAAGGGGCTTGTGCATGGGCACACGCGACGCGTTGCGCGCTACCGCTGCGACGCCTGTGGATTTAAGGCACGGCAGTTTTATTGGCGTTGCCCGGCTTGCGGTGGTTGGGAGACCTACCCGCCCAAGCGCAGTGAAGAATTCGATTTGACTCTGTAGGAAATTATGAAAATTACCGTAGTAGGCACCGGCTATGTCGGTCTGGTCAGCGGCACCTGTCTGGCCGAGGTGGGTAACGACGTTCTTTGCCTGGACGTTGATCCCGAGAATATCCGCATTCTTGAAGAAGGCGGCATTCCCATTT
>CAZHVZ010000077.1:13911-15279 GCA_964536245.1 uncultured Rhodocyclaceae bacterium | reverse complement strand
GGCTGATCTGCAATATGTCCTGGCGGCTGCGCGCAATATCGGGCGCTTGATGACCGATTACAAGGTGGTGGTGGACAAGAGCACGGTGCCGGTGGGAACCGCCGCCAAGGTCAAGGCAGCGATTGCCGAAGAATTGCAGCAACGCGGTGTGGACATCCCCTATAGCGTCGTTTCCAACCCGGAATTCCTCAAGGAAGGCGCTGCGGTGGAGGATTTCATGCGCCCCGACCGTATCGTGGTCGGCGCTGAGGAGGAGCAGGCGATTCACCTGATGCGTGCCTTGTACGCGCCTTTCCAGCGTAATCACGAGCGCCTCATCATCACCGACGTGAAGAGCGCCGAGCTGACCAAATACGCCGCCAACGCCATGCTGGCAACGCGCATCAGCTTCATGAACGAATTGGCCAACTTGGCCGAGGTGCTCGGGGCGGACATCGAAATGGTCCGCCAGGGGATCGGTTCCGATCCCCGCATCGGTTACCACTTCCTCTACCCCGGTTGCGGCTATGGCGGTTCCTGTTTTCCCAAGGACGTCAAAGCTTTGATCAAGACCGCCCAGGACGATGCCGGCATTACGCTCAAGGTGCTGACCGCCGTCGAGGAGGCCAACGATGCACAAAAGCACATCCTGACCAAAAAACTGGTGGGTCGATTCGGCCATCTCAAGGGTATGCACTTCGCCCTCTGGGGCTTGGCCTTCAAACCCAATACCGACGATATGCGGGAAGCACCCAGCCGCGAGCTGATCGCCGACTTGCTGGCGGCCGGGGCGACGGTGGCAGCCTATGACCCGGTGGCCATGCACGAGACGCAGCGTATCTATGGCGACGAGCCGCGCCTCCAGTATTCGGAAAACCCCATGGCGGCACTGGACAATGCCGATGCCCTGCTGATTGCCACGGAATGGAAGGAATTCCGCAGTCCGGATTTCGACGCCATCAAGGGCAAACTGAAGAACCCGGTGATTTTCGATGGCCGTAACCTCTACGATCCCAAGTTCGTGCGTGGTCAAGGTATCGAGTACTTTGCCATTGGCCGCTGATGAAGCTTCTGCAACGAATTGACGGGGTGCGCCTGCTGGTGGCAGGCGATGTCATGCTCGACCGTTACTGGTTCGGCGAAGTGAACCGCATTTCGCCGGAAGCGCCAGTACCGGTGGTCAAGGTGCAGCGTCAGGAAGAGCGCCTGGGGGGCGCCGCCAATGTGGCACGCAATGCGGCATCCCTGGGGGCGGTGACGACACTGTTGTCGGTGGTCGGTGATGACGAGGCGGGACGTACCCTGAGTCGGCTGCTGGTGGAGGGCGGCATCGATGCCGGTCTGCATCGGGACCAGGCGATAGATACCACCGTCAAACTGCGCGTTGTT
>CAZHVZ010000077.1:0-13901 GCA_964536245.1 uncultured Rhodocyclaceae bacterium | reverse complement strand
GGTCGGTGCGTTCTGTGAGTGGCAATGGCGAGGCCGCCAGCAGCAATTGTTGCGCATTGACTTTGAAACTTCGCCCTCACACGAGATTCTTCGCGCCAAACTGGGCGAATTCGAGCGCCGGGTAGCCGACTGCGATGCGGTCATTCTTTCCGATTATGGCAAAGGCGGCCTGACTCATATTGCCGACATGATCCGCCTGGCTCGCGCCGCTGACAAACCGGTGCTGGTGGACCCGAAGGGCGACGATTATGCCAAATACGCCGGCGCTACGGTGCTGACCCCAAATCGCTCCGAATTGCGGGAAGTGGTCGGGCGCTGGTCGTCCAACGAGGAACTTGCGGCCAAGGCGCAAAAGCTGCGCGGTGACCTGGGAATCGAGGCGCTGCTGGTCACCCGCAGTGAAGAGGGGATGACCCTTTTTCACGATCAGGAGGCCATCCATCAACCGGCCCAGGCACGGGAGGTGTTTGACGTGTCGGGCGCGGGAGATACCGTTATTGCCACCCTGGCGGTGATGCTGGCTGCCGGTGCCGACTGGGCCGAGGCTATTCGTGTCGCCAATGTGGCTGCCGGCATTGTGGTGGGCAAACTCGGCACGGCTGTGGTCAGCCGCGATGAGCTGGAAGAGGCTTTGTAAGGAAAACCTATGTATACCGTTGTTACCGGGGCGGCTGGCTTTATCGGCGCCAATATTGTCAAGGCCTTGAACGAGCGCGGTGTCAGCCGGATTATCGCCGTGGACAATCTGACCAGGGCCGACAAGTTCCGCAATCTGGTGGATTGCGAAATTGCCGATTATCTCGACAAGAACGATTTCATCGAGCGTATTCAGGCCGGCCATTTCGACGGCGAGATCGAGGCCATCTTCCACGAGGGGGCCTGTTCCGACACCATGGAAAGCGATGGCCGCTACATGATGGAGAACAATTACCGTTACTCCACCATTCTGCTCGACTGGTGCCTCGACCAGGATGTCCAGTTTCTCTACGCTTCCAGCGCGGCGACCTATGGCGGCAGCAACGTGTTCCGGGAAGAACGGGAGTACGAAGCACCGCTCAATGTTTATGGTTACTCGAAATTTCTCTTCGACCAGGTCGTGCGCCAGCGCTTGGCCAGGGATCCTTCATCGCAAGTGGCGGGTTTCCGTTACTTCAATGTTTACGGCCCCCGGGAAACCCACAAGGGACGCATGGCTTCGGTAGCTTTCCACAATTTCAACCAGTACCGGGCCGAGGGCAAGGTCAAGTTGTTCGAGGGTTCCCACGGTTACGAGAACGGTGCGCAGCAGCGGGATTTTGTGTTCGTTGGCGATGTGGCCAAGGTCAATTTGTGGTTCCTGGACCATCCCGATGTCAAGGGTATTTTCAACCTTGGCTCGGGTCGGGCGCAAAGCTTCAACGACGTGGCGGTGGCCACGGTCAATGGCTGCCGCTCTTTGCAGGGCTTGTCCGCCCTCGACCTGGCCGGATTGCGGGAGCAAGGACTGCTTGAATACATCCCCTTTCCGGATGCTCTCAAGGGGAAATACCAGGCTTTCACCCAAGGTGACCTGACCCGCCTGCGGGAGGCCGGTTATGAGGCGCCCATGGCCAGCGTTGAAGAAGGCGTGGCGCACTATGTTCAGTGGTTGAATGCCCATGTATAAGACGCTTGCGGATTTTGTCGGCAGTACGCCGCTGGTGCAGTTGAAACGCCTGCCGGGGGCCGACATCGAGCGGCGCGGAAATGTCATCCTGGCCAAGCTGGAGGGCAATAATCCGGCCGGGTCGGTCAAGGACAGGCCGGCTTTGTCCATGATCAACCATGCCGAAGCACGGGGAGAGATCAAGCCCGGCGACACCCTGATCGAAGCCACCTCGGGCAATACCGGCATTGCCCTGGCCATGGCGGCGGCCATGAAGGGCTATCGCATGATCCTGGTGATGCCGGAAAACCAGAGCGTCGAACGTCGCCAGACCATGCGCGCCTTTGGCGCCGAACTGATCCTGACGCCCCGCGACGGCGGCATGGAACTGGCCCGGGACATGGCGGAAAAAATGCGTGATCAGGGGCAGGGGATCATCCTCGACCAGTTCGGCAACCAGGATAATCCGCTGGCCCATTACGAAGGAACCGGACCGGAAATCTGGCGGGACACCGGCGGGCGGATTACCCATTTCGTTTCCAGCATGGGAACCACCGGCACCATCATGGGCACTTCCCGTTATCTGAAGGAAATGAATCCGGCCATCCAGATCGTCGGTTGCCAGCCGGAAGACGGCAGCCAGATACCCGGTATCCGCAAATGGCCGGAAGCTTATTTGCCGACCATTTTTGATCGTTCCCGGGTGGATCGTGTGGAAAACGTCAATCAGGCCGACGCCGAAGCCATCACCCGGCGTCTGGCGCGGGAAGAGGGTATTTTCGCCGGTATTTCCTCCGGCGGCGCCATGGCGGTTGCCTTGCGCCTGGCGGGACAACTGGAGAATGCGGTGATTGTTTCCATAATCTGTGACCGGGGGGATCGCTACTTGTCCACCGGCGTTTTTCCGGCATAAGCGCTTGGCTCCCATCCTCGTTTTCGACATTGAAACCATTCCGGATGTACCCGGTCTGCGTCGCCTCAACGATCTGGCCGATGACCTGTCGGATGCCGAGGTGGCCGAACTGGCCTTTCAGCAACGCCGGGCCAAAACCGGGAATGATTTCCTGCAACTGCATTTGCAGCGGGTGGTGACCATCTCCTGCGCCCTGCGCACCCGGGATGCCTTCAAGGTATGGTCGCTCTCCGAGCCGGAGCACGGAGAAGGGGAAATCATCCAGCGCTTTTTCGATGGCATCGAGAAATTTACTCCGCATATTGTTTCCTGGAACGGGGGCGGCTTCGACCTGCCGGTGCTGCATTACCGGGGCATGCTTCATGGCGTGGCCGCGCCACGTTACTGGGACCTCGGCGATGGCGACTACGCCGACAGCCGGGACTTCAAGTGGAACAACTACATCAGCCGTTACCACACCCGCCACCTCGACCTGATGGACTTGCTGGCCCTTTACCAGCCCAGGGGAAATGCGCCCCTGGACGAACTGGCCAAGCTCTTCGGATTTCCCGGCAAGCTCGGCATGGACGGCGGCAAGGTGTGGGACGCCTGGCAGGATGGGAAAATTGCCGAAATCCGCGACTACTGCGAAACCGATGTCGTCAATACCTACCTGGTCTATAACCGTTTTCGCCGCATGCGGGGGGAACTCACTGCGGCAGAAGAGCAGGCCGACAATGCCTTTGTCCGGGATCGTCTGGCCGAAGTTGGCGCTCCGCACTGGACGGAATTTCTCGCTGCCTGGAGTCAGTGATGAGTGAAAACTGGCTCATCCTGATTGGCCTCGGAGTCGTGCTTGGCCTGCAAGTACTGCTGCTTCTCCGGAGCAAGACCGGGCAAGCCGAGGCCCAACTGGAAACCCGTTTGCAAACCCTGGCGGCAGGGTTGAACAGCGGTCTCGAACGCCTGGAGCGGGAACTGCGCGAAGAATTAGCCCGGGGTCGGCGGGAAGAGGCGGAAGAGTCTTTCCGTGATCGTGAGGAGCGCGCCCAGTCAGCCAGCCGCTTGGCCCAGACCGTGACCGCCCAGATTACCCAGTTCGGCAGCCTGCAAGGGGAACGGCTGGAAGGGTTCGCGCGGGAACTGGGGCGTTTTTCGCTTGGACTGGACGAGCGTTTCGAGCGCCTGAAAATGGCGGTGGAAGGGCGTCTGGCCGCCATTCAGGCCGATAATGCCAATAAGCTGGAGGAAATGCGCCGGACGGTCGATGAAAAACTCCATGCCACCCTGGAGCAGCGTCTTGGAGAATCCTTCAAACTGGTCAGCGACCGCCTTGAGCAGGTGCATCGCGGCCTCGGGGAAATGCAGACCCTGGCGGCGGGGGTCGGTGATCTCAAGCGCGTCCTGACCAATGTTAAAACCCGGGGTACCTGGGGTGAGGTGCAACTGGCTGCCCTGCTGGAACAGGTGCTCACCGCCGAACAGTTTTCCGCCAATGTGCAGACCAGACCGGGCAGCAGCGAGCGGGTCGATTTTGCCATTCGCCTGCCGGGCAAGGGAGAGGGTTCCCCGGTCTGGCTGCCGATTGACGCCAAATTTCCGGTGGAGGACTATCAGCGTTTGATGGAAGCCCAGGAACGTGGCGATGTGGCCGCCATGGATGAGGCCTCGAAGGCGATTGAAATCCGTCTCAAGACCGAAGCCCGCAGTATTCGCGAAAAATATATCGAACCGCCCCACACCACGGATTTCGCTCTCCTCTATTTGCCGGTGGAAGGCCTGTACGCCGAGGCGCTGCGCCGTCCGGCCCTGAGCGAAACACTGCAACGGGAGTGGCGGGTCAGTCTGGCCGGTCCAACCACCTTGGCCGCCATGCTCAACAGTCTGCAAATGGGGTTCAAGACGCTGGCCATCGAGCAGCGCTCGGCGGAGGTCTGGGCTGTACTGGGGGCGGTCAAGACGGAATTTGGCAAATTTGGCGAAGCCTTGGCCCATACCCGGAAAAAACTTGATGAAGCGAGTAGCAGCATCGGCAAGGCAGAAACCCGGACACGGGTGCTGTCGAGAAAACTGAAGGAAGTCGAAGCCCTTCCCGTTCCGGAGGCAGAACAACTGATTGGTCAGGTCGAGTTCGATGCCGATGAGGAGTAAACTCGAAGCGTTCTATCGGGCGACGGCATACCGGGTTTTTCTGCCAACCGGAGCGCTAACCCTGCGTATTGGGCAAGAGAGTCCGGCGGTCATGGCCGGGTATGCGCCGTGGGCCATCTTGACCGCTTGCAACCCCAATTCGCAGCCATTGTCCAATGCCGAGAACGCCCAGCGCCAGTCAGCCTTGGAGGGGGCTTTGCTGGAGCTTGGTTTTGAGCCGTATGCGGGGGAGAACGTGGCCGATGATGGCCAATGGCCGGTGGAAGAAAGTTGTCTGGTGGCCGGAATTTCTGTCGAGCAGGCCTTGGCATTGGCCGGGAAATTCAGCCAGAATGCAATCGTACATTGCAAGGCCGGTCAGGTGCCGTGCCTGGTGTGGGTCGAAAGCGGGGCTGAATGAGCAAATATATCGGTCGTTTCGAGGTCAAGGGTGAGCTGGGAAGAGGCGCACAGAGCGTTGTCTATCTCGGTTTTGATCCGCAGTTACAGCGTGAAATTGCCATCAAGACCCTGCATTTCACCCGACCGGACCCGGAGCAGAACAAGGTTCTGCTCAGCGAAGCGCGCATGGTCAGTCGTTTGCGCCATCCCAATATCGTCCCCATTTTTGAAGCTGGTGAGGAAGGGGGCGATCTCTATCTCGTTTTCGAGTACGTTCCCGGCAAAAGCCTGGCCGAGTTTCTCAAAAGCAGCGGTGCTTTGACGCCGATCAAGGCCATCAGCATCCTGCGCCCCATCCTCGATGCCGTGGCCAGTGCCCATGCACAGGGCATCATTCACCGCGATCTCAAGCCTTCCAATATCATTCTCGATGAAGACGGTACGCCACGGGTCATGGATTTTGGCATTGCTGCCCGGGTCGAAGGGGCGACCGAGGCCAGCGAGGAATACACCGGTACGCCGGCTTACATGGCTCCCGAGTATATTGACCGCCGCGAGATCAGTGAACGGACCGATGTTTTTGCTGCCGGGCTGATCTTCTACGAGTTGCTTACCGGGCAGCGCGCAGTTCAGGGCGGCAGTGTTTTCCAGGTCATGCACCGGCTGACCAACGAGAACATCACTCTGCCCGAAGAGGGCGTCCGGATCGACGAAATCATTGCGGCCATACTCAACAAGGCGGTGGCTCGCGATCCCGGTTTGCGTTACCAGTCGGCCACCCAGTTTTCCGAAGCGCTTGGAAATTATCTCGAGCCTTCGGAAGCGGACGAGAAACGCAGTGGCGAAAGCAAACAATCCACCCTTGATTTCCTGTTGCGCCGGATGCGGCACAAGAGCGATTTCCCGGCCCTTTCCGAGTCGGTCAGTGCGATCAACAAGATTGCCAACAGCGAAATGGAGAGCATCAACAAGCTCTCCAATTCCATCCTCAAGGATTTTGCCCTCACCAACAAATTGTTGCGCCTGGTCAATTCGGCCTATTTCCGACCGGCCGGTGGCGGCAGTATCAGCACGGTGACCCGGGCTGTTCTGGTGCTGGGTTTCGAGGCAGTGCGCAATATTGCCATCACCGTTCTGCTCTTCGAGCATCTGCAAAACAAGAGTAACGCCACCCAGCTCAAGGAAGAGTTTTTGCGCGCCAATCTGGCGGCCATCCTGGCCAAGGATATCGGGGCGGCGGCAAAAATGCCCGATCTGGAGCAAACATTTATTTGTTCCTTGTTTCACAACCTTGGCCGCTTGCTTTCCCAGTTCTATTTCCCCGATGAGACGGATGAGATTCGCACCATCGTTGAGCAAAAAAGCTGCTCCGAGGATCGCGCCGCCGTACAGGTTCTCGGTTTGTCCTTTGAGGATCTGGGTATTGCCATTGCCAGACAGTGGGGATTTCCTGCACTGATCATCGATTCCATGCGCAAACCCCCGACCGGAGTGTTGCGTCCGGCGGTGTCGACTGAGGATCGTCTGCGTGTTCTGTCCGGCATGGCCAACGAATTATGTGCTTCGATCGCTCTGGCCACTCCGGAAGAGCGCGACAAGGAAATCCGCAAGGTGGTGGCCCGCTTCAAGGCAGCAATTCCTCTCGGGGAGCCGGAAGTCAAGCAGACCATGAAGTGCTCCATCGAGGAGGTCAGCGATTTCGCTCGTATCATCCATCTCAATCTGCAACAAAATGCCTACGGTCGCCAGATTCGGCAATTTGCCAATAGCGCCCACGGCAGTCATGTGGTGGAGGAAGATGAGAACGCCTATCTGGACAACACACTGATCAGCCAACCCGACCCGCTGGGTTATACCGGAGGGGGTAATAAGCGCTCGGAACAGCAGGTGATCGATGCCCAGGCGATTCTGACGGCGGGTATCCAGGATATCAGCAATACCCTGGTTGATGGTTTCAAGCTGAACGACATCCTGCGCATCATTCTGGAAACCATGTATCGGGCCATGGCCTTCAAGCGGGTGGTTCTATGCATCAAGGATGCCAAGACCAGCAGTATGCTCGGTCGTTTTGGTTTTGGCACGGACGCCAACGAAGCGGCGAAAAGCTTTCGCATTCCCCTGGCTTTTACCCCGGATGTATTTCATGCGGTGATTTCCAAGGGGGTGGATATCCTGATCAGCGATATCGACGACCCGAAAATTGCTGGCAGGATTCCCGACTGGTATCGGAAATCCCTATCGGCGCGTTCCTTTGTCCTTTTCCCGCTCAACATCAAGGGCAATCCGGTGGCGCTGATTTATGCCGACAAGGATGAAACCATTGTTTTGCCCGAGAACGTCCTGTCGCTGTTACGTACCCTGCGTAATCAGGCGGTTCTGGCCATCAAGCAGGGGTCGTAAAAAAGCCGGCCTTGGCCGGCTTGCGGAGGGCTGCTTACCAGAGTTTCCACCACGGAGTCTTGCGCTCCAGCCCATCAGCGAAGTAGCGGCTGTTGGGGAAATTCTTGCGTAGCACGCGTTCGGCGTCATCGCGCAATTCCGGCAGATCCAGTTTGTCGTAAGCCACGACCATGACAAACAGTGCTTCTTCGTTGGCCGGGGCACCGGGGTAGTTCTTGATCGCATGCTGGGCACGATTGGCTGCGGCCAGGTAGGCGTTCCGCTTGAAGTAATAGCGTGCGACATTGACTTCCTGAGAGGCCAGGGCGTTCACCAAGTAATTCATGCGCTGGATGGCATCCGGCGTATATTTGCTGTTCGGGAAACGGTTTGCCAGTTCCTTGAAAGCGTCGAAGGATTCCCGTGCCGATTTGGGGTCACGCTCGGTCGGATCCTGCATGCTGACAAAATGCATGATGCCGAGGTCTTCGTTGAAACCAATCAGGCCTTTCAGGTAGTAGGAGTAGTCCACCGCCGGGTGATTGGGGTGCAATTTGATGAAGCGGTCGCAGGCGGCAATGGCCGAGGCCGGCTCATTTGCTTTCCAATAAACATAGCCGAGTTCCAGCTGGGCCTGTTGGGCAAAACGCCCGTAGGGGAAGCGGGCTTCCAGCTTTTCCAGCAGTTTTGCCGATTTGTCCCAGGCTCCGTCGGCCTGGGCGTCATGCGCTTCGGCGTACAGTTTGCCGGCGGACCAGCCGGCGGTTTCGTCCTTGAGGTCCGGAAGAAGCCCGCATCCGGCAATCAGCGCAGCCAGCAAGAATCCGGTCAGCAAACGGACAAAGGAGGGAATCAGGGGGACGGCGGGGCTGAATGCGGCTAAACTTCGCATCATGAAAATTCCTATGGAAAACCGCGCGGATTATAGCCCAAGTGCGGAACATCACCTTAAAGTGCCGGACAACATGGGCGGACGCCGGCTGGACCAAGTGCTGGCTGAACTGCTCGAACAGCACTCCCGCAACCGTTTGCAGGCCTGGATTCGAGATGGCCGGGTAACTCTGGACGGCCAGCCCGAGCTGGAACCGAAGCGCAAAGTGTATGGCGGCGAAGATTTGGTTGTCACCGTTGCCGAAGATCAGCATGTCCAATCCGAACAGCCGGAGGATTTGCCGCTGGACGTCGTTTTCGAGGACGAGGCGCTACTGGTTCTCAACAAACCGGCAGGCCTGGTGGTGCATCCCGGCAGCGGCAACTGGAGCGGAACGCTGATGAATGCCCTGCTTCATCATCTGCCTCAACTGGCCGGCGTACCCCGGGCGGGGATTGTGCATCGCCTGGACAAGGATACCAGCGGCCTCCTGGTGGTGGCCAAAACGCCGGAAGTACAAACCGATCTGGTTCGCCAGTTGCAGGCCCGTACTGTTCGGCGGCAATACCTGGCCTTCGCTTCCGGCGAGGTCAAGCGCGACGGGGTGGTGGACGTCTCCATCGGGCGCCACCCG
Source organism: uncultured Rhodocyclaceae bacterium (assembly GCA_964536245.1). GTDB lineage: Bacteria > Pseudomonadota > Gammaproteobacteria > Burkholderiales > Rhodocyclaceae > CAZHVZ01. The sequence goes on along the minus strand of CAZHVZ010000077.1, from coordinate 4,969 downwards.
GTGCATCGGACCAAAATGGCGCTGGTGGCGGAAACGGCAGGCGGCAAGCCGGCAGTCACTTATTACCGGATTCTGGAATGGCTCTACGGGGCAACCATGGTCGAATGCTCTCTGGAAACCGGCCGAACACATCAGATCCGGGTGCACATGGCTTCCCTCGGCCATCCCCTGGTGGGAGACCCGGTCTATGGCCGACCCAATACCAAACTGCCGCCTTTTCCCCGGCAGGCTCTGCATGCAACCCGGCTCGGGCTGATTCACCCCGTTTCCGGGCAATACCGGCAGTGGGAGGCCGGGCTGCCGGAAGACATGCGGGATCTCCTCGAACAATTGCGTGGCGCCTGATTTCTTTCTCCCGGACTGGCCGGCACCGCCACGGGTCCGTTCGGTGCAGACGACGCGCCGGGGAGGAGCCGGTGGTGGGCCGTTTGCCAGTTTCAATCTCGCTGATCATGTCGGAGATCAGCCCGAAATTGTGGCTGCCAACCGCCGCTTGCTGCGTTCGGCGGTGCCGGCTGATCCGTTCTGGTTGCGGCAGGTGCATGGCGTTGCCGTGGTGGATGGGCGTGGCGGAGAAAATCATCCGCAAGCCGATGCCAGTGTGACCGGGCTGGTCGGCCAGGTGTGCGCCGTGATGACGGCGGACTGCCTGCCCATTCTCTTGTGCGACCAGGCGGGGAGCGTGGTCAGTGCTGTCCATGCGGGATGGCGGGGCTTGGCTGCCGGAGTCATTGAAAACGCCGTAGGGGCGATGCACCGGCCGGGTGATCAATTGCTCGCCTGGCTGGGACCGGCCATCGGGCGGCAGGCTTTCGAGGTGGGGGGCGAGGTGCGGACGGCCTTCGTCGGAAGCGATCCGGCAGCGGCCAGCGCATTTGACGAGCGGCCCGGCGGCAAATGGCTGGCCGACCTCTACGCGCTGGCTCGCCGGCGACTGGCGATGGTGGGCGTTGATGCCGTATTCGGTGGCGATTTCTGCACCTTTACCGATGCCGAGCGTTTTTTTTCCTACCGTCGGGATGGCATGACTGGACGCATGGCCAGCCTGATCTGGATCGAAGGCGTATAATCGCGCCCCCGAATATCAGACTCTCCTTTTTCCCTTGACACCCCTTTTCTGGATCATCACCGTTGCCCTGGCCGGCGGCGTGCTCAGCGTTGTGGCTGCTGCGCTGGTTACCCATGCGGTGGGCGTGGCACGGGTTTCGATCCTCATCTCCTACGCCATTGGTGCCCTGCTGGGCGCCGTTTTCCTGGAAATTCTGCCCCATGCCTTCGAGCATAGCGGCAATGTGCACCGGCTGACGGGGACCATCCTGTTCGGGATTCTGGTTTTCTTCGTGCTGGAGAAGCTGGTTCTCTGGCGCCATTGCCACCACGATCACTGCGAAGCCCATGACGCCCATCCGCCGGCCCACGATCACGGGCGTTCCGGATTGCTCATCCTGATCGGCGACACCTTCCACAATTTTGTCGACGGTATCCTGATTGCGGCGGCATTCCTGGAAAACACGCAACTGGGTATCGTTACCGCGCTGGCCATCATTGCCCACGAGATTCCCCAGGAGGTCGGCGATTACCTCATTCTCCTGCATTCCGGCTACAGCAAGGCAAGGGCACTGGTCTTCAATCTGCTTTCCAGTCTGGCCACCCTGGTCGGGGCCATGCTCGCCTACTTTGCCCTGTCCGAACTTCAGGACTGGGTGCCGACCATGCTTGCCCTGGCCGCCGCCAGCATGATTTACGTGGCCGTAGCGGATCTCATTCCCGGTCTGCACAAACGCCCGGAGCTGAAGGCCACCCTGCAGCAGGTATCACTGATCGGTCTTGGCGTCGGCTCCATTGCCCTGGCTCGCTTCCTGATCGGCGAGTAGGCGGGCAGCGGCTTCCTCGCGGTAACGCTGGCGTTGGCGGCGGGCCTTGCTGCCCCCCAGCCAGAGCAGCAGCCCGGTTGGCACCAGCCCCCAAAAGATAAAGGTCAACACCCCGGCCAGAAAGCTGGTTTCGGTCAGGGCCATAAGACTGGTGACATAAAGCCACCCGATGGCAATGATATACATCCGGTAATTATGCATTGACAGCCGTCGGACGGGTATGCAGAATCCAAAAGCTCTAACCCCGACGGTTTAATCACAAAGCGAGATCTCCCATGTCACAACAGGGGTCCAACGATAACGAAGCCTTTATGGCATCTACCCTGCAGTTCATGCAGGCTGGCCAGGGTATGGCCCAGCAGTTCATGGATTTTCTCGGCAAGGCGGCCGCTGCGCAAGGGTCTGTTCCGCCTTCTGCTCCGGCACCGGAAGCCATGGGAGAATTGCAGAAAAACTTCATGGCCGAGCAGGCCAAGCTCTGGCAGTCGATGCTTATGCGCGGCCAGGGAGGAGGGGGCGGTTTTTCAGTTCAACCGGAAGCGGGAGACCGTCGTTTTGCTGCCCCCGAGTGGCGGGAGAGTCCGGTCTATGACTACCTGCACCAGGCTTATCTGCTCAACGCCAGGTATTTGCGGGAAATGGTCGACAAGATGCCGGCCGAAGACGAGAAGGCCAAGAGCCGCATGCAGTTTTTGGCCCGCCAGTTGATCGATGCACTGGCTCCGTCCAATTTTGCTGCCACCAACCCGGAATTTGTCAAACGGGCCCTGGATACCAAGGGACAAAGCATTACCGATGGCATCAACAATCTGATCAAGGATTTCGAAAAAGGCCGTATTTCCATGACCGATGAATCGGTCTTCGAGGTCGGGAAAAACATTGCCAATAGTGAAGGGGCAGTGATTTTCGAAAATGAACTGATGCAACTCATCCAGTACGCGCCGCTCACCCCCAAGGTGGGCACCATCCCGCTGCTGGTCGTACCACCCTGCATCAACAAGTTCTACATCATGGATTTGCAGCCTGAAAACTCGCTTATCCGCTTCATGGTGGAGCAGGGGCATACCGTGTTTCTGGTGTCCTGGCGCAATCCAACCGAGGATCAGGGACAAGCCACCTGGGAAGATTACCTTGAAGAAGGGCCGATCACTGCCCTGCGGGTGGTCCGGGATGTCTGCCGGACAAAGCAGGTCAATGCTCTGGGATTCTGTGTCGGCGGTACCATCCTCACTTCCGCCCTGGCTGTGCTCAAGGCACGGGGAGAGGACGTGGTCGCCTCGCTGACCCTGCTGACTACCCTGCTGGATTTTTCCGATACCGGCGAAATTGGCCTGTTCATTGACGAAAAGGGGCTGGTGGCGCGTGAGCAGACGATCGGCAAGGGCGGGCTGCTGCCGGCCCGCGACCTGCAAAACACCTTTTCCTTTCTGCGGGCCAATGACCTGGTCTGGAACTACGTCACCGGCAATTACCTGAAGGGCCAGAAGCCCCAGGCTTTCGACCTGCTCTACTGGAATTCCGACTCGACCAATCTGCCCGGTCCCTTCGCTTGCTGGTACATGCGCAATCTTTACCACGAGAACAATCTGCGCGTTCCGGGAAAGCTGGAGATGTGCGGCCAACGAGTTGATCTCGGGCGTCTCGATATGCCTGCCTACCTGTTGGCTACGCGGGAGGACCATATTGTTCCCTGGCAGTCGGCGTATCAGAGCACCCGCTTGCTTGGCGGTCCGACGCGTTTCGTCCTGGGGGCGTCCGGCCATATCGCCGGAGTCATCAATCCGGCTTCCAAGAACAAGCGCAGCTACTGGGTGGGGGATGAGGTCAGGGTCGATGCCGAAGCTTGGCTGGTCGCTGCCGAGGAAAAAAAGGGCAGCTGGTGGCTGGACTGGGCAGCATGGATCAAGGCCCGCTCAGGCAAGGAGCGCAGTCCACGCAAACTCGGCAATGCCCAGCATGTGCCGATTGAGCCGGCTCCTGGCCGTTATGTCCGGGGTCGGGCGGTCTGAGCCTGAGAGGGGAGAGTGAGCATGGCGAGAGTTGCATTGGTAACGGGTGGAATGGGGGGCTTGGGTGAGGCCGTCTGTATCAAGCTGGCCGCCATGGGCTACAAGGTGGTGACCACCTATTCGCCGGGCAACAGCAAGGCGTCAAGCTGGCTCTCCGCCATGAACAACATGGGTTACGGTTTTCGCGCCTATCCCTGCAATGTGGATGATTATGACTCCTGCGCCAGTTGTGTGGAGCAGATCGCTGCCGAGGTCGGGCCGGTTGATGTGCTGGTGAACAATGCCGGCCTGACGCGTGACATGACTTTCAAGAAAATGACGAAGGCCGATTGGGACGCAGTCATTCATACCAACCTGGATTCCGTTTTCAACATGACCAAGCAGGTGATGGATGGTATGCTGGAGCGCAAATGGGGGCGGGTCATCAACGTTTCTTCGGTGAATGGCCAGAAGGGGGCATTCGGCCAAACCAATTACTCGGCTGCCAAGGCCGGCATGCACGGGTTCACCAAGGCTCTGGCCCTGGAAGTGGCCAAGGGTGGAGTGACGGTTAATACCATTTCACCGGGTTATATCGGGACCAAGATGGTGACCGCCATTCCCCAGGAAATCCTGGATTCGAAGATTCTGCCCCAGATTCCGGTTAGCCGGCTGGGCAAACCGGAAGAAATCGCCGGCCTCGTTGCTTACCTCGCTTCCGATGAAGCGGCGTTTGTCACCGGGGCCAATATTTCCATCAACGGTGGACAGCACATGTACTGATCGCCGTGTTTTTGTAGTTCTAAATCAATAAAAGGAAGGAATAGCTATGACGCAACGTGTTGCTCTTGTTACCGGCGCAATGGGGGGTCTCGGGACCGCAATTTGCCAGGAACTGTCCAAGGCCGGTCACAAGATCGTCGCTTCTTATCATCCCCAGTTCGACAACAAGGAAGAATGGCTGAAGGAACAGGCTGCTGCCGGCTTCAACGATTTCGTCTGCGTGCCGGGCGACGTTTCCTCGCTGGAAGACTGCCAGAAGATGGTTGCCGAAGCCGAAGCCGCCTGCGGCCAGGTCGACATCCTGGTGAACAACGCCGGCATCAC
>CAZHVZ010000076.1:14025-15841 GCA_964536245.1 uncultured Rhodocyclaceae bacterium | reverse complement strand
CGGGTGGGCGGGCACTCGCCGATCAAGTCCAATGTGCGGGTGATTGCCGCCACCCACCAGAACCTCGAAACGCGGGTCAAGGATGGCTTGTTCCGGGAAGACCTCTTTCACCGTCTCAATGTGATCCGCATCCGTCTGCCTTCCTTGCGCGAACGGCGGGAAGACATTCCCCTGCTGACCCGCCATTTCCTGCAAAAAAGCGCCCAGGAGCTGGGGGTCGAGGCCAAGCGGCTCTCGGAAGGCGCCATCAAGTATCTGTCGGCCCTGGATTTTCCCGGCAATGTCCGCCAACTGGAAAATCTCTGCCACTGGCTGACCGTCATGGCGCCCGGTCAGCAGGTGGAAGTCATCGATTTGCCGGCAGAGCTGCGAGAAAGTACCCCTCAGGTCACCGCCACCAACTGGGAAGGCGCGCTGGAGATCGAGACCGACCACTTGCTGGCCAGGGGCGTGCCGGAAATCCACGGCATGCTGATGCAGACCTTCGAGCGCATCCTCATCGAGCGGGCGCTGGCCCATACCGGCGGCCGTCGTATCGAAGCCGCCCAAGCTCTGGGCATCGGTCGCAACACCATTACCCGCAAGATTCAGGAGTTGGGGATTGACGGGGGGAAAGAGCGGGGGGAGTGAGCTCCTGCCGTCAATCCGGATGGCATGATCGGGCGCGGCGGCATACAATGCTCCCATGTCCCTGATTGATCCCGCCCGCCTCAACCCGCTGCTCGGCCTGGCTGCCGGTCGTTTTGACGTGGACGGACTGGAGGAATGTGACTCGACCAATAGTGAATTGCTGCGCCGGGCCGAAGGCGGTGTCCCGGCCGGCACGGTGGTCGTAGCTGACCGGCAGACCGCTGGGCGTGGGCGGCGCGGACGAAGCTGGCTGTCCTCGCCGCAGTCGGCCCTCACTTTTTCCCTGCTGTGGCGGTTTCCCGGACCGGTCAGCGGTCTGGCCGGCTTGTCTCTGGCGGTTGGCGTGGCGATTGCCAAAGGTTTGGAAAGCCTGGGGGCGAAGCGGGTCATGCTGAAATGGCCGAATGACATTCTGCTTGAACGTGCCGGGGATTTTGCCAAGCTGGGCGGCGTCCTGGTCGAACTGGTGTCCGACCGGCGCGGTACCCAGGCCGTGATCGGTATCGGCCTCAACCTGAATGAGCCGCAAGGAGAACTGCTGCAAGCGGCAGCCGGTCTGGATGCCGGACTGTCTCCCCTGCCGGACCGCCATGTTTTGCTGGCCCAGTTGCTGATGGCCCTGGCGGAAACCCTGGATCGTTTTGCGCAAGGAGGTTTTGCCGCCCTGCGTCAGGAATGGCAGGCGCGCCACGCCTGGCAAAGGAGGCCGGTGCGTGTCCTGCAGGATAGCCAGGTGGAAGGGGAGGGAATTTGTCGCGGCTGCGATGCCGATGGCGCTCTGCTTATCGAAACGGCAAGCGGCCTGCAAAGGGTGCTGGCCGGTGATGTTTCCCTGCGTCCGGCATGATCCTCTGTATTGATAGCGGCAACACCCGCCTCAAATGGGGACTGCACGATGGTCAGGGCTGGCTGGCTACGGATGCGCTGCCCCGTGCCGAGATTGCCCGCTTGGCGGGCCTGACGCAAGGCTATGCGCGGCCAACCCGAATCATGTTTTCCAATGTGGCGGGCCCGGCCGTAGCCGCTGCCGTGGAACGGGCCTTGCGGCCCTGGGGCTTGGCCCTGAGCGTGGTGGCCGCCGAACCCCATCGCGCCGGGGTGAGCAATCACTACGCCAATCCCGCTCAGTTGGGGGTGGATCGCTGGTGCGCCCTGGTCGGAGCAAGAAGCCTGACATCGGCTCCCT
>CAZHVZ010000076.1:0-14015 GCA_964536245.1 uncultured Rhodocyclaceae bacterium | reverse complement strand
CCTGGTGGTCGGGGCCGGTACGGCCACCACCATCGATACCCTGGACGGTGACGGAAATTTCCTGGGCGGCTTTATCCTGCCGGGTTTTGACCTGATGCGGGCCGCCCTGGCCGGAGGAACGGCTGGTCTTGACCTGCTCGAAGGCGAATACAAAAACCATCCCACAACCACGGCGGATGCCATTCACAGCGGCTGCCTTGCCGCCCAGGTGGGCGCCATCGAACATTCCTTTGCCATGCTCAATGCCCATGGCGATGCCTCGTGCATCCTGTTCGGCGGTGCTGCGCCGCGATTGCCGGCTCACCTTGCCATCCCCTGCCGGACAGTGGACAATCTACCGCTGCAAGGTCTGTTGCGTCTGGCCGACGCTTGAACTGGAGGAAGCAGCGATGTTCGACCAAGTCCTGAACAATTTACCGGCTTTCGCCACGTTTTTCCTGGCGGCCATCGTGTTTCTGGCAGCCTTCCTCGGTATCTATGCCGTGGTCACGCCCTATAACGAATTGGAGCTGATCCGGGCCGGAAATGTGGCGGCTTCGGTGAGTCTGGCCGGCGCCCTGATTGGCATTGCCTTGCCTCTGGCGGTGGCGGTGGCGGTCAGCCACAATATCTACACCATGGTCGGCTGGGGTTTGCTGGCCTGCCTCATACAGTTGCTGGCTTTTGTCGTGGCCCGCCTCGCCTTGCCGCATCTCACCGAAGACATTCCCCAGGGCAAGCTGGCAACCGGGATTTTCCTTGCATCCGTATCCATCGGCGTGGGCATCATCAACGCCGGTTGTCTGATCTAGAACCACGGAACAGGTGGCCCCGGCGGGTTTTTGCCGGGGGCATTTTGAGAGCAGTTCTTAACGTCTAAGGAGCTTGTTATGGCACTCATGGATTTCATCAAGAAACAGTTTGTCGACGTCATCGAGTGGAACGAGGATAGCGACGGCGTGCTGGCCTGGCGCTTCCCCATGCAGGAAATGGTAATCCAGAACGGCGCCAGGCCGTACGCGAGTCGCAAATGGCCGTCTTCGTCAATGAAGGTCAGGTCGCCGACGTCTTCGGGCCGGGCATGGTCAAGCTGACCACCCAGACCCTGCCGGTGCTGACCTACCTGAAAAACTGGGACAAGCTTTTCGAGTCCCCCTTCAAGTCCGACGTCTATTTCTTCTCGACCCGTACCCAGCTTGACCAGAAATGGGGCACCCCCAACCCCATCACCATCCGCGACAAGGATTTCGGCATCGTCCGCCTGCGCGCTTTCGGCATCTACTCCTACCACATCGCCGACCCCAAGACCTTCCACCAGAAGATTTCCGGCACCCGTGACACCTACACCCGGGACGAGCTGGAAGGTCAGCTGCGCAATACCATGGTCGCCGGCATGACCGACCTCTTCGGCGAATCCGGCGTGCCCTTCATCGACATGGCCGGCAATCAGGACGAATTCGGCAAGGCCATGCTGGCCAAGATGACGCCGGTTTTCGCCGATTTCGGTTTGGCCCTCGATTCCCTGGTGGTGCAGAACGTTTCCCTGCCGGAGGAGTTGCAGAAGATCCTCGACCAGAAGATCGGCATGAACATCATTGGCGACATGGGCAAATTTACCCAGTATCAGGTCGCCAACAGCATTCCCGATGCAGCCCGCAACGAAGGCGGGTTGGCCGGCATGGGGGTCGGCCTGGGGGCCGGGTTGGGCTTTGGCCAGGTCATGGGGCAGGCCATCGGTCAGGCCACGCAGCCGGCTGCGGTGGTACCTGCTGCCGCACCGGCCGCAGCGGTGTCGGCGGATGAAGTGGTGGCGACCATCGAGAAGCTGCACGGGCTGGTGGAAAAAGGCATCCTCACTGCCGCCGAGTTCGAGGCCAAGAAAGCCGAGCTGCTTAAAAAGCTGGTGTGAACCTTAGCTTCCAACTCTGACCATGGCCGCTTCTGCCGCCTGTCCCTCCTGCGGGGCGCCGGTTGTCTTCAAATCGGCGTCCTCCATCTTTGCTGTCTGCGAGTATTGCAGCAGCACCCTGGTGCGTCACGATCAGGCGCTGGAAGACATCGGCAAGATGGCGGCTCTGGTCGAGGACCGTTCCCCCTTGCAGTTGGGGGCCGAAGGGAGCTGGCAGGGGCTGCATTTCGCCCTGATCGGGCGTATCCAGCTCAAATACAGCCAAGGCACCTGGAACGAATGGCACATTCTCTTTGACGACATGCGTACCGGCTGGCTGTCGGAAGCCGCCGGTGAATATGTGCTGTCTTTCCTGCATCAGGTGCGGGAACCCTTGCCGGGGTTTGAAAGCTTGCAGGTCGGGCAGCGCTTCGTCCTGGCCAGCCGGCCATGGACGGTAAGCAATATCGAAGATGCCGAGTGCATCGCCGGGCAGGGCGAACTGCCCTTCAAGGTGGGGGCCGGTTATTCGGCGCCGGTGGCGGATTTGCGCGACGGCGACAATTTCGCCACCCTTGATTACTCGGAAAATCCGCCGCTGCTTTTTGTCGGCTCGCCGGTCCCCTTCCTGTCGCTGAAGATGTCCAACCTGCGCCAGGGCATGCCGATACCGACGCTTACCGTGCAGGCCCAGGTTTTCCGCTGCCCGAGCTGCGGCTCACCGATGTCGGCCCGCTCCCGGGATATTCTGGCGGTGGGCTGCGCTTCCTGCGGCGCGGTGGTCGATACCGCCGACGAGAATTACAAGATTCTCTCCAAGGCGCTGGGGCCGAAAGACGAAAAATATACTCCACGCATTCCTCTCGGCAGCAAGGGCAAGCTGGCCGGCTGGCCGGGGGAAGTCATCGGCTTTCTGGTCAAGCAGACGGTAGCCGATGGCATTGCCTACGACTGGATGGAATACCTGCTCGCCGGGGAAGGGTCGCAAAATCGCGGCAGCTACCGCTGGCTGACCGACTACAACGGCCACTGGAACGTGGTCGATGTCCTCTCCAAGCATCCGACCGGCGGCAACGATTTTTCCAATGTCCATTACGAAGGGGAAGACTACAAGCATTTCTCCACCTGCAAGGCCGAGGTCATCCAGGTGGCTGGCGAATTTACCTGGCGGGTCAAGCGAGGCGAAACTTCTGCACTGGCCGATTTTGTCGCGCCCCCCGTACTTTTGTCCCGGGATCGCTCGAACAAGGAAATCAGCTGGTCCCGCTCTGTCTATGTCGAACCGGAAGTGATCCAGCAGGCCTTCAAGCTGCCGGGCAAGTTGCCGGAAGCGCGGGACGTCTATGCCAACCAGCCCAACCCGTGGCAAGTGTCGCACCGCAAGACCTGCCGCCGCTTCTGGATGCTGGCCGGGGCGGCGCTGATGGTGCAGCTTTTCTATCTCTTCATCTCAGGTGGCCAGACCCTGCTCAGCCAGGAACTCATCTTCACGCCCAAGGCGGCTGAAGACACGGTCAGCAGCAATGTCTTCCAGATCAAGGGCAAATCGAGAAAAGTGGTGGTCAACAATTCCACCAATCTTGACAATAACTGGCTGGGGCTCGGCATCACCCTGGTGGACAAAAACACCGGAGCCGCCTGGCCGGCAGAACGCAGCCTTTCCTACTACTCCGGGGTCGATGAGGGAGAGATCTGGTCCGAAGGCAACCGCGAGGACGAAGTGGTTTTCCTCGGCATTCCTCCCGGCACCTATTACCTGGCGATCGACCCGGAAATCGGCGATGAAAAACCGGCGCCGGTACGCAACTGGCTGGAGGTGAAAACCGGCGGCCCCGGCTGGTCAAATTACGTGCTGGTAATGATCTTCCTTGCCATCTTTCCCCTCTTCTCCCGTCTCCGGTACAGCGCCTTTGAAGCCCGGCGCTGGGCCGAAAGCGACCACGCTCCTGTGGACAGCAGCGATTCGGACGACTGAGCAATGTTCCCCAAATTCACCCTTGCCACCGGACTTCTCGCTCTTTCCCTGTTCAGCTACGCCCAGCACCACGGCTGGAACCTTTTCGACAATGTGGCCAATAGCGGGTCGGGAGGCTCCGGAGGGAGTAGTCGGGTTTATCACAAGTAGGGGAATTTCGACTGGAACTAATCCTGCGTGTTCGGGTGCAGTGTGGTGGCGGGCGACCCACTGCCCCAGATAGCAGCGCAGTGGCCGCTAGCCCAGTGCAGAAGAGGATCGGGTAGTCCGGCCACCGAGTGCTCTCGGCTACTGCATAAGGCGGCGATCAACGAAGATCCGGTCAGCAATAGGCGATTGACGCTTATCGGAAAATTCGCACCCAACGGCAAGTAACCACCGTACCTTGCGGCGGTCTTGTATTACGTGGGCACATCTTTTACTCCCACGCGTCAGCGGGAAAGAGGGGGCTTTGTCGAGCGCTGACTGATCTGCATACGAAAATTCCCTGGAGGTGGCGGTGTAAATCGCCAGTTTCCTGAAAAAGGCAATCGGGCAGGGGTTTTATTGTTGTTTTGAGAGATTTTACATTTTCGAGGAAAAAATAGAGTGCGTGGATAAATTGCTAATTGTCCGTGACAATGTGTCACGGAAATATTTCTAAAGGCGTAGTATGCTACCTCATGAATTCAAAAAGCGTTGTCGATGCTGTCCAGCTTGAGCGTGAGACCGGTCTGGGCAATGATCTCTTGCGCAAATGGCGCTCGCGCTACGGATTTCCCACGCCCTTGGTGGTGGATGGGGTGTCTGGTTATCCCCGGGAGCAGGTTGCCCAGCTGCGCCTGATCAAACGTCTGCAGAATGCTGGTTATCAAGCGCGTCAGGTCGTCGGCAAGTCGCTGGACGAACTCCAGCAGCTTACCAATGTAGCGATTTGTCCGGGCGATGAAGTGCCGCAATTGGCGTCGACCCGGCAGGCGCTGGATTTGCTGAAACAATTTGATCTTGAGGGGCTTGACGCCTTCATGTTGGCAGAGCGGCAGCGGAAAAGCCTGAGCGACTTCATCATCGAAACGGTTTCGCCCTTGCTAACAGGGCTGGGAGATGCCTGGGCTCGGGGTGAAATCGAGGTGCACCACGAGCATTTGTGCTCCAGCCTGCTCAGCCGTCGGATAGTTAACGAAATCAGTGCCGCCCAGCCACAACCAGGTTACCCACGTATCCTGTTTGCAACACCCAGTGACGAGTGGCACGTCCTTGGTTTGTATATGGCTCAGGCTGTGCTCGCCGATGCTGGCGCCAGGTGTACCGATATTGGCCCGCATGTGCCGCCGGGCGAAATGATTTCTGCGGTATGTGCCTGTCGGGCCGAGATCCTGGCCTTATCCTTCAGCTTTTCCTATCCCGAGTGGCGGGTCCGGCCACTTCTGAAAGACTTGCGCCAAAGCCTGCCTTCCAATGTTGAAATTTGGGCGGGCGGGGCGGGGATTGCCTTCATCAAGCGACCTCCGCCCGGAGTTCGTATTTTCTCCGATTTGCGTTCGGCGGTGGCTGTACTTGAACACAAGGCAGGCAAGGAAAATCTGCCGTCTACAATGGGAAAGGAGCGCTAGTTTGGATAATGACGCCAATCTATCTGATGTTCGCCGCCTGTTGCGGGATGGAACCCATAGCGCGCATGTTCGCCTCAATCAGCATCCCCTGTTGGCCGGCATTACCCGGTCCGGTTATGCTTTGACGACATATCTGCATGTGCTGAGCGCCTATTTTCATTTCTACCGCGCGCTTGAAACCGCTATCGATCAGGCACTGGCAGCCGGGTTGAGCCGTTTTGTCTATGCACCGAGGCGCAAGCTGCCTTGGCTGGCGAGTGATCTGGCGTATTTCGAAGTCAATCCCGAGATTGCTTTTCGGCAGCCAGGCAATTCACTGCCGGCAATGACCTTGAACGATGAGGCACAGTTGTTGGGGGCACTCTACACCATAGAAGGTTCTTCGCTCGGCGGCCAGGTCATCTCGCGGCATCTGGCGAAACATCTCGCCCTCTCGCCGAGTAAGGGGGCGCGGTTTTTTTACGGCTATGGTGAGCAAACCATGCCAGTGTGGCAGCAGTTCGACTGTTTCATCAATGCTGCCCTGACCGACGAGGCGGCCCGCCTTGGTGCGTTGCGGACCGCCTGCGCAACTTTTGCCACTATGGAAGCAGTTCTTGATGAATACCTTGCCCGAAGCGTCCCAGCAAGCCGCCCTTGAAGAAGCCCTGAAGGTCTGCGCCAGCGAAGCCATTCACCTGATCGGTAATATTCAGTCGGTGGGAGTGTTACTTGCCGTTGATCGGAATAGTTTTGTCATCCGGGCTGCCAGCGCCAATCTGGAGAGCATGTTTCCGGCGAGTGCTGCTGCGGTGATTGGCCAGCCGCTGGCGACGTTGATGGGTGAAAACCAACTGGACTGGCTGCATACACTGATTGGACTCGGCGAATGGAGCGGGGCCAAGGTCTGGTCGGTCGATTTGCCGTGCGAAGGTAAATTGCTTACTTGCGATGCTCAGGTCTTTCTCTCCGGCGATCTGTTTGTGATTGAGGTCGAGCAGGGTTTGGTTTCGAGCGGGGACGTTTTTCACAAGCTTTTCATTCCGATTCGTGATGCGCTGTGGAAGCTGGATGCGGAAAACGATCTCGATCATTACGCACGGATGGCGGTCGAGCAGGTAAGGTTGCTGACAGGCTTTGATCGCGTCATGATGTATCGTTTCGACAGCAACTGGGATGGCGAAGTCATTGCCGAAAGCAAGATCGAGGAGGCTGATTCCTATCTTGGTCACCACTTTCCTGCTTCGGATATTCCGCCGCAGGCACGGGCCTTGTACACAAAGAATCTGGTACGCGTCATTGCCGATATCAATGCCGAGCCGGTAGCGCTGCTTGGCTCCGATGGCTTGCAAGCATCTCAGGCTGTCGATCTGAGCTACTCCTGGTTGCGCAGCATGTCGCCGGTGCATATCGAATATCTGCGCAATATGGGCGTTTGCGCCAGCCTGAGTATTTCTCTGGTGCAAAACGACCGTCTGTGGGGTCTGATCGCCTGCCACCATTTCACGCCGCGTTATGTCAGTCTGCGCTCGCGCGAACTCGATGAGTTCATCGGTCGCGTGGTATCCCTGAAGCTGATCAACATGGATACCATCGAGCGCGACGCAATGGGTCGGCGTATTCGTGACCTGCTCTATGAACTGACTAGCCTGATTCGGAGCTCGGATGAACTCGGTTCGATCATTGTCCTGCTCAAGGAAAAATTGCTCGGACTGGTCCGTTCGGTGGGGGCGGTGGTGACGATAGAGGGAGGGCGCCATCTGCTGGGAGACGTACCCTCCCCTGAGGTGCTTGATCGGCTCATTGGTATTTTGAAAGAGAAGCCGGTAGTACCCGTATTCCACTCGGATGACCTTGGCCCTTTGCTAGAGGAGGCGGGGCTGACACCCGGCGGGGAATTCAGCGGCATTCTGGTGGCCCCACTCGATCATAAGCTGAACAACTTCGTCATATGGTTTCGCCCCGGTATCTTGCGTACCTTACGCTGGGCCGGCAATCCGCAGAAGCGACTGGTGCGCGAAGGCGATGGGCTGAGGGTTTCGCCGCGAACTTCCTTTGATACTTGGATCCAGACCTATCGCGATAAATCGGTGCCCTGGTCTCAGGTCGAAATTGATGCGGCCAATGCCTTGTCGCTGGCCCTGGTCGAGGTGCTGGCCCAGAAAGCCTTGAAGAATAGCGAGGAGAGTTACCGGTTGCTTGCCGAGAATTCGACCGACATGATTGCCCGGCTGCAACTCGATGGGCGTTTTCGCTTTGCTTCTCCGGCCTGCCGCGAATTGTTCGGCCGCGAAAGTTTGCAGTTGTATGACTTGCACCTGAGCGATGTGGTTGATGAAGAGTCGGCGGTGATAGATGCCTTGCTGCAATCATTGCAGTCGCTCGGCGCCATGACGACACGGGTGATGCGGGGGTTGCGCTTGGATGGTTCGGAACTGTGGGTGGAGGCGACACTCAAGCACACCATCGGCGCTCACGGCGAGAGCGAGATACTGCTCAATGCCCGTGATGTGACTCAACGCTATAACTACCAATTGGCAATCGAGGATGTGCATCGGCGCCATACGCAGATTCTCGAGGCAGCCGGCGACGGCGTGGTCAGTATCGATCATCGCGGTTACGTCGTTTATGCCAACGAAGTTGCAGTAAAGCTTCTCGGGCAGGAGGATGACGAACTGGTCGGGCACTATTGTTGCGATGTCTTTCGGTGGGACGAGCTGATAGCCTGCACCGACGCTTCGCCTTCGATATGCCCGTTCATCTCGACATTGCAGGATGGTGAAACCCGCCAGGGAACGCAGCTTGTCAAGTCAGGCGAAGGGCGCCCGCCCATGCTCTTGCAGTATGTCTCTACGCCCCTGTCTGATCACAAGCAGGTTAGCGGTTGTGTTGTTGTTTTCAGCGAAATCCTTGCCAAGGCCGAGGCCGGGCAGAGTCTGCCAACTGAGGTGATTCTCAATGAAGCAGCTGAGGCGGTCATGGTGACCAATAGCCAGGGGCGTATCACCTCGATCAACCGGGCTTTTACCGAGATTACCGGGTACGGCGCCGCCGAGGCTTTGGGGCAGAGTCCCCGCCTGCTCAAATCAGGGGTGCATACGCCGCATTTTTATGCGGAATTGTGGCGCTTTTTGCAGGAAAAGCGGCGTTGGTCCGGCGAAATCTGGAACCGGCGCAAGAATGGCGAGATCTATCCGCAATGGGGCAGCATTTCCGCAGTTCTCGACAATGACGGCAATGTCCAGAATTACGTTTCAGTGTTTTCTGATATCTCGAAGGCCAAGCAGGCGGAAGAGCGGCTATTCCATCTGGCCAACCACGATTCCCTGACTTGCCTGCCCAACCGGATGAATTTCAGTGAAACGCTGGATCAGAGCCTGCAGCGCTGCAAGCGCCAGAACTATGGTGCGGCAGTCATTTTCATCGATCTGGATCGCTTTAAGATCATCAACGACACGCTCGGTCATGCGGTGGGCGACAAGTATCTGAAGATTGTCGCCGAGCGCCTGCAGGGTGCGACGCGCAAGCAGGATGTTATTGCCCGTTGGGGCGGTGACGAATTCGTGTTGTTCATGGAAGCCTTTGATGATGTGGAGTTGATCGGCGAAGTAATGGGCCGCATGCTCGAAAGCCTGGCAGAACCCTTGCTGATGGGCGGACATGAACTGATTCCGACGGCAAGTATCGGGATTGCCATTTATCCCAGGGATGGCCGACGCTCATCCGAACTGATCAAGGCTGCCGATACCGCTATGTATGGCGCCAAGCAGCGTGGGCGCAACTGTTACGAGTTTTACTCGCAGGAGATGGTGCAAGGGCTGAATGACAAGTTGCAGATGATCGGTGAGCTGCGCCATGCCTTGCAGGAAAAGCAGTTTTTTCTCGTCTATCAGCCGCAGGTTGATCCGGCGGACGGCAGCGTCAAAGGCGTTGAGGCGCTGGCACGCTGGCGGCATCCAGTGCGCGGCGTGCTTCCCCCTGCGGCTTTTCTCCCGATGGCCGAGGAAATGGGGTTGATCGGAGATTTCGGACTTTGGGTGCTGAATGAAGCCTGCCGCCAGATTCAGGTATGGAATGCGCAAGGGCTGCCGATACCCAAAGTGGCAATCAATGTTGCCCCGGCCCAGCTTAAGGATTCGTTCATCAACGAAGTCGACACTGTCGTCCGCAAGTGGGGCATAGAACCGGCCCGGCTAGAACTGGAAATTACCGAGGGGGCGCTTGAGTCAGGCGAGACGGCCCGCCGTATCACGACTGGCCTGCGTGCCCTGGGTGTGCAGCTTGCGGTCGACGATTTCGGAACGGGCTATTCCTCGCTCTCCCACATCAAGCTATTTCCAATTACCTGTTTCAAGATCGACAAGTCTTTCGTCGACGGTGTCCCGGGTAATGCTGCGGACGTCGCCATCGTGCGTGCCATCCTTGCACTGGGGGGCAGCTTCAAGGTCGAAATCGTTGCTGAAGGTGTCGAAACCGTAGAGCAAATGGAGTTTTTGAGAAACGAAGGGGTGAGCAACATCCAGGGCTACTACTTTGCTTGCCCGATGTTGCCGGAGGATTTGTTGGGCTGGCTGGATCGCGCTGCTGAATAGCAGTCAGCACCGATTGGGTAATCAGGCTCTGGTTGTCGCCATGCCGGTCGAAGAATGACCGGCGGACATGTACCACGCGGCCAGCTTCGGTGACGTTGCCGGCGATCCGGGGCGACGGCAGGCACGACCGTTCGGGTAGGGTGATCGGAACGGGATACTGCGCGCCTATACAAGGATCAATGCACACGTAGCTGCTGGTTGCGAGGAGCGGTTTCGTGATACGAGATCTACCCTTCAGTATCCCCGAGTATTCCCGCCACCCTTTCTTTTAGCACCGGCAGCACCTCCTCTTCAAACCATGGATTCCGTCGCAACCATAGATTGTTCCTCGGGCTGGGGTGGGGCAAGGGGATCAGCCCGGAAGCGGTCTGCCGCCCGTTGCGCACCTTGTCGGTCAGAGTCGGACCGGCTTGCGGCAGGTGGTAACCCATGGCGTACTGGCCGATAACCAGAGTCAGTTGTACGGCGGTCAGTTCGGCCAGGATTTTTTCCCGCCAGGTGGCAGCGCATTCCGGGCGCGGCGGCAGGTCGCCGGATTTGCCGGTGCCGGGGTAGCAGAAGCCCATGGGGACGATGGCGATTCGTGCGCTGTCGTAAAACGTTTCCCGGTCGATTCCCATCCAGGCTCGCAGGCGGTCGCCGCTGGGGTCGTTGAAAGGGATTCCGGTCTCGTGGACGCGGCGCCCGGGGGCCTGGCCGACGATGAGGATGCGTGCCGCCGGCTGGTATTGCAGCACCGGCCGGGGGCCTTCGGGCAGGTTCCCGGCGCATCGCGTGCACTGGCGGATTGCGTCGAGCAGGGCGGTCATCGGGATCAGAACAGCTCGATATCGCCGGCCACGGGTTTTTCGGTAACGCTCTCGATGTATTGCTTTTCCTGATCGGCAATCACGTTGTTGTGCAGCGAACGCAGACGCTTGACCTTGGCCCGGCCTGTTTTGGGAAAATAAACCACCATGCGGGGGAAGACATCGCCGACATCCTCGGCCACTACGCGCAAGCCTTCGAGATTCAGGTATTCGCGCACAAATTGGATGTTGCGCAGACCGACATCGGTCATTTTCTCCATGATGCGACCGCCGCCAAAAATTTTCACTTCCAGGTTTTCCCGCCTGCCGCCGTTGCGCATGATGCCATTGATCAGGTGTTCCATGGCGTAGTTGCCGTAACGGGTGGCGCTGCCGATGCCGGTCACCTTCCAGGAGTCCGGCTCGGCATTGAGATTGGCCGGGAGCATGAAATGATTCATCCCTCCTACGCCCAGTACCCGGTCCCGAATGCAGGCGGCAATGCAGGAACCCAGGGTGGTACTGATGCCTTCCTCGCTTTTGGTGACGTAATACTCTCCCGGCAGAATGCGGGCGGCGTAGGATTCCAGGCTGTTGTTCCAGGCCCGCTTGACGTGCTCAAAACCGGGAAGAACGGGTGGCGGGGCAGGGATGGAGGGGAGGGCCATATTCTTGTTGGCTATTTTTGGTTGGTGAACAGGTGCTCGACTTCAATGATTTCTTCCTGGGCGGCGCGTACTGCCGGTTCAATGCAATCTGCCGTCAGGCCGCTGAGTTCCCAGGCCAGGGGGTCGATTTGCGGTACGTCTTCCGGTTCAAGGTCATCGACTTCTGCCATCTGGGCGAGAACGTTGGCGATATGGACAAGAGCCGTTTCCCGTGGGTGGCGTTTGGCGCCGGCAACATCGTGATGGTAGGCAATACACTCTTCCAGCAGTGGCGGCAGCTTCCAGGTTCTTGCCAGTTCACCGCCGACGGCGCTGTGGTCAAAACCGATCACCTGACGTTCGGCCTGTTCGACGGTTACTTCATCCTGGCTGTCGAGGACCATGAGCAGGGACTCCTTGGCCTGCTCGGGGAGGCGGTTGAAAATGACCAGTTCGCCAATATCGTGCAAGAGGCCGGCGGTGAACAACGCATCCTTGTCGCAGCGGCCCGCTTCTTTGGCCAGATGGCGGGAAATCAGGGCGCAGAACAGGCTGTGCCGCCAGAAGTTGGGCATCGAGACCAACTCGTTGAGCAGGCTGTCAAAACTGCTGGCCACCGACATGGAAAGAGCCAGGTTGCGCACCTGCGAGGTGCCGATAATGGAGATCGCCTTGCTGACCGTATCCACCGCCGAGGGAAAACTGTACAGGGAGCTGTTGGCAACACGCAGCAGGCGGATGGTGAAAGAAGGATCCTGGCTGACCGCCTTGGCAATGTCGGCGGTTGAGCTATTGGGGTCTTCAATGAGCTGATTGATGCGCAAATAGACATCGGGCAGGGTGACCAGGCCGTTGATGTCTTTCACCAAATCACTTGCGCTGTTTCCCATAGTTGTTCACCTCAAAGAATGACAGCGATGATACCGCAGCTTGGTTGCCGCCGGCCATGACCAGAAACGGTGATGGCTTGTGGGCGTAAACCCCTGCCGGGCTGCCGTGCCGGAAACTTGCCCGGTGAGCGGCGACACCGGTGGAGACAATTTTCCCACTGTGCATGAGCCTTGAACGGTAAAATTGACCGCATGCCAGAACCGCAATTTGTCCACCTCCGCCTCCATTCCGAGTACTCCATTACCGACGGGATCGTCCGCGTAGGAGATGCCGTCAAACAGGCCGCTGCCGACGGCATGCCGGCCCTGGCCCTGACTGATCTCGGCAATCTGTTCGGACTGGTCAAGTTCTACACCGGAGCGCGGAGCAAGGGCGTCAAACCCATCGCCGGGTCGGATGTCTGGGTTGCCAATCCGGAATCACCGGAAGATCCCTATCGCCTCTTGCTGCTGGCCCGCAACCGGACGGGGTATCTGCAATTATGCGAACTCCTGACGCGGGCCTATGTCGTGGAGCATCGCCGGGACAAGGCGGAAATCCGCCGGGAATGGCTGGCGGAAATCGGTTGCAGCGGGCTGGTTGCCCTTTCCGGCGCGCAGTATGGCGATGTGGCCGAAGCGCTGATCAACGGTAACGACGCCCTGGCGGCAGAGCGGGCGAAAGCCTGGGGGGCGCTGTTTCCCGGCGCTTTCTACCTGGAAGTTCAGCGTTACGGGCAAGCCCAGCAGGAAACCCTGGTCCAGGCGACGGCCGATCTGGCCGGCGAACTCGCTTTGCCCCTGGTCGCCACCCACCCGGTGCAGTTTCTCGTGCGCGACGATTTTCGGGCGCACGAAGCCCGGGTGTGCATTGCCGAGGGCCACATGCTGGGCGACAAACGGCGTCCCAGACCCTACACCGAAGAGCAGTATTTCAAGAGTCAGGCCGAAATGGCCGAACTCTTCGCCGACCTGCCGGAAGCCCTGGCCAATTCGGTGGAGATTGCCAAGCGCTGCAATATCGAACTGACCCTGGGCAAGAACTTCCTGCCTGATTTTCCGACGCCGGAAGGAATGAGCCTTGACGATTTCCTGATTGCCGAAGCCGAAGCCGGGCTGGAAAAACGCCTGCTCCAGCTTTACCCGGACCCGGACGAGCGTCAGAAGCGCCGCCCGGAATATGACGAACGCCTCGTCTTCGAGTGCAGGACCATCGTCCAGATGGGTTTTCCCGGTTACTTCCTGATCGTTGCCGACTTCATCAACTGGGCCAAGAACAATGGTGTTCCGGTCGGGCCGGGGCGGGGTTCCGGAGCCGGCTCGCTGGTCGCCTACAGCCTGGGCATCACCGACCTCGACCCCCTGGCCTACGCCCTGCTTTTCGAGCGCTTCCTCAATCCGGAGCGGGTGTCGATGCCCGACTTCGACGTGGACTTCTGCCAGGACAACCGCTGGCGGGTCATCGAGTACGTGCGCCAGCGCTACGGCTCGCAGGCGGTATCGCAGATCGCCACCTTCGGCACCATGTCGTCCAAGGCGGTGATCCGTGACGTCGGGCGCGTCCTTGATCTGCCCTATTCCCTGTGCGACCGCCTCTCCAAGCTGATTCCCATCGTCCAGAACAAGCCGGTTTCCCTCGACGAAGCCCTGGAGCAGGAACCGGCCCTCAAGGAAATCATGAGCGACGAGCGGGACGGCGAATCGGT
>CAZHVZ010000075.1:0-15872 GCA_964536245.1 uncultured Rhodocyclaceae bacterium | reverse complement strand
CGAACCTCTCCTGAAAATGCACTCCTGCGATATGCGGCATAAAGGTATCGAAAGTGGCGACCTGGTGAAAGTCTCCAACGGGCGGGGGGAAATCGTGGTCCGGGCTGTACACGGCAGCGCCATGAAAAAGGGGACGGTCTGGCTACCCATGCACTGGGGAAGCCATTTCGTCAGCCATGCGGGCGTGAATGTGCTGACCACCGATGCGGTTGATCCGCAATCTTTTCAGCCTGAACTGAAACATGCGGCGGTGCATATTGAAAAAACCGATCTGGCTTACCCCCTGGCCGTCATCCGGCGTTGCGCCGATATTGGCGAAGCAAGAAAGCTGATGGAGAAAACCCGGCCTTTGCTGGCCGGATTCAGTTACGCCAGCCTGTCTCTCTACGGGCATTCCGGCACCCTGGTGGTTTTCCGGGCGGCAACGGTCTGGCCTTTGGCAGATGAGAGCCTCAAGGATATTGATGCGGCCTTCGGTTTGGAGGGCGAAGACGGCGCCATTCAATACGGAGACCTGCATCGCAATATTTCCAAAAAGGCACTGACCCGGGACGGGCGGCTATTGGGGGTGCGCCTGGCAGGGGAAACCATTGCCATAGGCTGGCTGAAGGAAGCCATGGCAGAAGAGGAACTGGACCCCTCGCTCAGCCGCTTTGCCCTGGCCCCCCTGTCTAGTCCACCGCCCTCCCTTGTGTCGCGAAAAGTGGTCTGCAAGTGTGCCGATGTCAGCGACATCGATATCAAGAGGGCGTTTGAGCAAGGCCGTAGTGTGGCCGATATCCAGAATACGATGAAATGCGGAACATTCTGTGGTTCCTGTCTGCCGGACATCCAGCGGATGGAAAAAGATGAAGGCTGCAATGCGCTTGCTTCGGCCTGAGGCCTAACGGAGACGACTGCCATGAATTTTCCGTACTATCTCAAGGAAATTGGTCGCGGGGCTGAAGGCTCTCGCGACCTTGCGCTTGACGATGCACACCAGCTCTATGGCGCCATGCTGGATGGCGGCGTGCCCGACCTGGAACTGGGGGCCATTCTCATCGCCATGCGATTGAAGGGGGAGGTGCTGGACGAAATGCTCGGCTTTATGGCCGCCGTCAACGAACGAACACATACCCTGCGCTTGCCCCAGGCGCGTTACCGACCGGTGGTGTTGCCGAGTTACAACGGTGCTCGCAAGGGTGCCAACCTGACGCCCCTGCTTGCCCTCCTGTTGCAGCGATTCGGGGTTCCGGTCTTGGTACATGGCCTGCTGGAGGGATTTGGACGGGTCACCAGCGGGCATGTCTTCCGGGAACTGGGGGTGTTGCCTGCCGCCACCTTGAGCCAGGCTCAGCGAGCCATGGACGACAAGGGTTTGGCCTTTGTTCCCGTTTCCATCATTGCCCCTGGTCTGGCAAATCTGCTGGCTCTGCGTGCCCGCATGGGCGTCCGCAGCAGTGCCCATAGCCTGGTCAAAATGGTCGATCCCTTTGCCGGGCAGGGGGTGCTTATGGCCGCAGCAACGCACCCGGCCTTTCTCGACTTGATGCGGGAAATGCTCCTCTACCAAGGCGGGCGGGCCTTGCTCTTCCGGGCAACGGAAGGAGAACCCTTTGCCAACCCCAAGCGGCGTCCCCGCCTTGAATACCTGCACGAAGGAAGCGCGAGCATGCTCTTTGACGCCGAGCACGACAGCCTGCGTTGCCTGCCAAGTTTGCCGGAAGAAGCCGATGCGGTGACCACCGCGCACTGGATACAGCGGATTCTCGGGGAACACCTTCCCTTGCCCCAGCCCATCGCCAACCAGTTGGCCTGCTGTCTCTATGCCAGTGGCTATGCGGAAAGTATCAATCAGGCCAAGGCAATTATTGCGCTTGAGGGAAATGGCATGGCGCTCGCTCATTGATGTGTTGGGACGGCCGTTGCATCGAGGCCTGATTGTCTCACTGCGGTGCACCATCGCTGTGATTGCGCACCAAGATGGGGCGAGCTAATTGGGTGTTGATTGTATTTTTTCAATTAATTCAACATTGTAGGTGTCTGGCACGGCAATTGCAGTTATGTGGTCAGCAGTGGGCGATTGTCGCTTGCTGATGGATTTTGATCGCACCCTCGAAGTGCACGCATAACTAGGAGTTGCCAAAATGAGCAAGCCCCGCCTTGTAATGGTCGGTAACGGCATGGCCGGTGTCCGGACGATTGAAGAGTTGCTGAAAATCGCACCGGACCAGTACGACATCACTATTTTTGGTGCCGAACCGCACCCCAACTACAACCGGATTCTTCTTTCGCCGGTACTGGCCGGGGAAATGACCGTGCAGGAAATCGTCCTCAACGATCTTTCCTGGTACGAGAACAACAACATCAAGTTGCATGTCGGGAAAAAGGTTTCCACCATCAATCGTGCCCGGCGCGAGGTGATTGCCGAGGATGGCACGGTCGAGCCCTATGATCGGCTGTTGCTGGCTACCGGCTCCAATCCCTTTATGTTGCCGATCCCCGGGAATGACTTGCCGGGGGTGATCGGTTATCGCGACATCAAGGATACCGACGAAATGATCGACGCTGCACTGCGCTACAAGCATGCAGTCGTGATCGGTGGCGGCCTGCTCGGGCTGGAGGCAGCCAACGGCCTCAAGTTGCGCGGCATGGATGTCACCGTGGTGCACCTCGGTCCCTGGCTGCTGGAGCGCCAGCTCGACAAGGTGGCCGGCATGCTTTTGCAGCAGTCTCTGGAGGATCGTGGTCTCAAGTTCCTGCTCGAGAAGCAGACGGAAATGCTGGTCCAGGGCGAAAGCGGTCGGGTCGCGGCGGTGCGTTTCAAGGATGGCATGCAGATTCCGGCCGATCTGGTGGTGATGGCGGCCGGCATTCGCCCCAATACCGCACTGGCCGAATCGGCCGGCATTTATTGCAACCGGGGTGTTGTGGTCAATGACACCATGCAGACCTATGACCCGAAGATTTATTCGGTGGGGGAGTGTGTCAATCACCGGGGAACCGCTTATGGTCTGGTCGCCCCTTTGTTTGAACAGGCCAAGGTCTGCGCCAATCACCTGGCGAACTTCGGTATTGGCCGTTATACCGGTTCGGTGACTTCCACCAAGCTCAAGGTCACCGGAATCGACCTGTTCTCTGCCGGTGACTTCATGGGCGGCAACGGAACTGAGGAAATCGTCCTCAACGATACCGCCGGAGGCGTCTACAAAAAGCTGGTCATCAAAGATAACAAGCTGGTCGGTGGCGTGCTTTACGGGGATACCGCCGATGGTGCCTGGTACTTCCAGTTACTCAAGGACGGCAAGGATATCCAGCAGATCCGTGATCACCTGTTGTTCGGCCAGAGCAGTGGCGGTGATGCCGGCCACCAGGGGCAGAACAAGGCGGCCCTGATGGCCGACAGTGCCGAGGTTTGCGGGTGTAACGGCGTGACCAAGGGGGCCATCGTCAAGGCGATCAAGGAAAACGGCCTCTTTACCCTGGATGATGTCAAAAAGCACACCAAGGCGGCTTCTTCCTGCGGCTCGTGTTCCGGTCTGGTGGAGCAGATACTGGCTTCGACCATCGGCGGCGCCTATACCCCGGCGGCCTCCATCAAGAAGCCGGTGTGCGGCTGTACCGATCACAGCCATGATGAAGTCAGAAAAGCCATTCGCGACCAGGAGCTGAAATCCATTCCCGAGGTGATTTCCTTCCTTGAGTGGAAGACACCCAACGGCTGCGACAAGTGTCGCCCGGCCCTCAACTACTATCTCATTTCCACCTGGCCGCACGCAGCCAAGGACGATTCGCAGTCCCGCTTCATCAACGAGCGGGTCCACGCCAATATCCAGAAGGACGGCACCTTCAGCGTGGTGCCGCGCATGTGGGGCGGTTTGACGACTCCGGCGGAGTTGCGGGCCATTGCCGATGCGGCAGAAAAATACAATGTGCCGACGGTAAAGATGACCGGTGGTGCCCGGGTGGATTTGTTGGGCGTGAAAAAGGAAGACCTGCCGAAAATCTGGGCGGATCTCAACAAGGCAGGCATGGTTTCCGGACACGCCTATGGCAAGTCGATCCGTACCGTAAAAACCTGTGTTGGTGCCGAGCATTGCCGCTTCGGCACCCAGCGCTCGATGACCATGGGCATCAAGCTGGAACGCATGTTGTTTGACATGTACGCTCCGCACAAGGTCAAGCTGGCAGTTTCCGGTTGCCCGCGCAATTGCGCCGAGGCCGGGATCAAGGATGTAGGCGTCATCGGCGTTGATTCCGGCTACGAAATTTATGTTGCCGGCAATGGTGGAATCAAGACCGAGGTGGCCCAGTTCCTGGTCAAGGTGCGCAATGACGAAGAGGTCATGGAGTACTCCGCTGCCTTCCTCCAGCTCTACCGCGAGGAAGGGCATTACCTGGACCGCACTTGCCACTATGTCGAACGGGTCGGTCTTGACTACATCAAATCCAAGGTGGTCGAGGACGAAGAAAACCGCAAGGCGCTCTACGCCCGTTTGCTCGATGCTCTGAAGGATGCCAAGGACCCCTGGGCCGAGCGCGTGGCGGGCAAGCAAAAGCACGAATTTGAAATTCTGGCTGTTTAAGGAGAACGCAATGAGCCAATGGACTGAAGTTTGCAAGCTGGACGATGTACCCCGTCTCGGCTCCCGCGTTGTGCGCCACCCTGATGCGGAGGAAGGGCAGATTGATATCGCCATCTTCCGTACCCAGGGAGAGGTCTTTGCGCTGCGCAACAAGTGCCCGCACAAGGGCGGCCCCCTGTCCGAAGGCATCGTGCATGGCAAGCAGGTGACCTGCCCCCTGCACGGCTGGAAGCTCTACCTGGAAAGCGGTGAAGCGGTTGCCCCCGATGTCGGCTGCGCCCGGCGCTATCCGGTCAAGGTGGATGCCGGCGTTATCTATTTGCAATTCTGAGGAATCATCATGGACAAGTCATTCTGGAAAGCCGGGCATCCCCCGACCCTGTTCGCTGCCTTTTTCTACTTTGACCTCGCCTTCATGGTGTGGGTCATCCTCGGTCCACTCGGCGTGCAGATCGCCAAGGATCTCGCCCTCACTCCGGCACAAAAGGGTCTGATGGTGGCGACGCCAGTGTTGGCCGGTGCCTTCCTGCGTTTCGGCATGGGGGTGCTGGTTGACCACCTGAAACCGAAAAAAGCCGGCATTCTCGGGCAGATCGTAGTCATGAGTGCCCTCGGCTGGGCCTACACCGCCGGTATCCACAGCTTTGCCGAAGTCCTTATACTCGGCTGCTTCCTGGGGGTGGCCGGCGCTTCCTTCGCCGTCGCTCTGCCCCTGGCTTCCCGCTGGTATCCGCCGGAGCACCAGGGCAAGGCGATGGGCATTGCCGGTGCCGGCAACTCGGGCACCGTCCTCGCCGCCCTGTTCGCTCCCGGTCTGGCCGCAGCCTACGGCTGGAACAACGTTTTTGGTCTGGCGCTCATTCCGCTCATGCTGGCCTTCGTAGTCTTCATCGTGCTGGCCAAGGATGCTCCCGAATGTCCGCCGCCCAAGCCCTTGTCCGACTACCTGAAAATCCTCAAGGACAAGGATGCCTGGTGGTTCATGTTTTTCTACAGCGTGACTTTCGGCGGCTTCGTCGGTCTGGCTTCCTCGCTGACCATCTACTTCAATGATCAGTTCGGTGTTTCCGCTGTCACCGCCGGTTACCTCACTGCTGCCTGCGTTTTCGCCGGCTCACTGGTGCGACCGATCGGCGGTGCGGTGGCAGACAAGATCGGCGGCATTCGCTCGCTCTCCATCATGTACGTCATTGCCGCGTTCTTCCTTGCCGTAGTCAGCTTCGGCCTGCCCAACTACTGGCTGGCAGCTGCGACCTTTATCGGTGCCATGCTGGCTCTCGGGATGGGCAACGGAGCAGTATTCCAGCTGGTTCCCCAGCGGTTTCGCAAGGAAATCGGCGTCATGACCGGTCTGGTCGGCATGGCTGGCGGTATTGGCGGCTTCTATCTGGCCTCCAGCCTGGGTTACGCCAAGCAGGCCACTGGCAGTTACCAGATCGGCTTCCTCATTTTTGCCGGGCTGGCGCTCCTGGCTTTGACCGGGCTGACGGCGGTCAAGGGGCGTTGGCGGACCACCTGGGGGGCGGCGCACCTGACAGCCGCTCGTATCTGAAGTCTGGTGGAGCGGGGGCGAGTAGAATTGCCCCCGTTCTTCCTTGCCGAGAATTAAGCCATGCCCCTTGATGTTGCCGTCGGCTACGCCTCCCTCACCGGCCCACGGGAGCGGAATGAGGATTTCTGTGGCGTGGCGACGCCGCAAGGACTGGATCTGGAAAATAAAGGGGTGGTGGCTGCCGTCGCCGATGGTATCGGCGGTCATAAGGGCGGACGGGAAGCGGCCGAATACACGGTGCGGGGTTTGCTGGCCGATTACTACGCTACCCCGGATACCTGGAGCGTACAGCGGTCGGTTGATGCAGTGAGCGGCGCCCTGAATCGCTGGGTAATCGCCGAAGCCGGCCGTAACGCCGAACTGGCCGGGATGGCGACGACGCTGTCCACTCTGGTTTTGCGAGGACGTCGCTACAACACCTCGCATGTTGGTGACAGCCGGATATATCTGCTACGGGACGGGCTGTTTTCCAGGCTGACCGTGGATCATGTCTGGGACCACCCCGAACTAAGCAATGTTCTTTCCCGAGCCATCGGTCTCGACTCCCGCTTGCTGCTCGATCACGGCGATGGCGAATTGCTGCCCAATGACCGCTTTCTCCTGGTTTCCGACGGGGTCTGGGGGGCTTTGCCGGATGCCTTGCTGGCCGAGGTTCTGCTTGATCATCCCGAGCCGCAGGCGGCCGCCGCTGCCCTCACCAGCCTGGCGCTGGCCCAGGGTGGGCAGGACAATGCTTCGGCGGTGGTCCTTGATATTCTTGCCCTGCCTCCGGCCAATTTGCGCGACAGCCTGGCCAGCGATACCCGCCTGCCGTTGCCCCCGCGCCTCAAAGTCGGGCACGAACTGGATGGTTTGGTGGTCGAGGAAATCCTGCATGACTCCCGGGAAACACTGCTTTACCGGGTGAGGGATCTCCATAGCGGTCAGCAACTGGTTCTCAAAACCTTGCAGTCGGTGCTGCAAGGCGACGGGCCGGCGATGACCGCCTTGCTGATGGAAGAGTGGCGCGCACGGCGGGTGGTGTCGCCGGTTTTTCCGCAAGTGGTCCCGGCAGAGAACAAAAGTTGCTTGTATTACCTGATGACCTGGCATGCCGGGGCGACCCTGCAAGGCAGGCTGGATGCCGGGCAGCATTTTTCTGTGGGAGAGGTGCTGCGGCTCGGGGTCGGCTTGCTCAAGTGCATTGCCACCCTGCATCGGCTGGATATCGTGCATCGGGACATCAAGGCCGATAATCTTCACCTCGGTCAGGATGGCGTGTTGCGTCTGCTTGATCTGGGGGTGGCGATCAGCCTGGGGGAACAGGGAAGTTCTCCCGGTATGGCCGGCACACCTTCCTACATGGCTCCCGAGCTATTTTCCGGTGCCGAGCCGGATACTGGTTTCGATCTCTACGCAGCGGGCGTCACCCTGTACCACCTGCTGACGCGCAAATACCCCTATGGCGAGATTGAACCCTTCCAGACGCCCGAGTTTGGAGAGCCGGATCGGCCCACCCGCTGGCGCCCGGAGATTCCCGGCTGGCTGGAAAACGTACTGCTCAAAGCGGTAGCCAGAGATGGAAAGGATCGTTTTGAAACAGCCGAGGAATTTCTTCTGGCTTTGGAGCGGGGGGCTTCCCGCCCGCTGGTGGGGCCCGCCCGGCAGCCGTTGGTGGCAAGGAATCCCCTCTTGTTCTGGAAGTTGCTGGCAGCCGTTTCTCTGCTGGCAAATCTGATTCTGCTGGTGGCATTTTTACGGTAGAGTTCGCAACATGTCTTCCGCCCTCATCCTTTTTGCCCATGGCGCCCGCGATCCCGAGTGGGCAACACCGATCCGCCGGGTACGCGCTGCGATTGAGGCCACCGACTCGTCCATTCTGGTCGAACTGGCTTTTCTCGAATTTATGTCTCCAGGCTTGGCTGGAGCTGCCGACGTGCTGGTTGAGTGTGGTGCGACGGAGATCGTCATCCTGCCGATGTTTATTGCCCAAGGCGGGCATCTCAAGCGCGAGGTTCCGGAAATGCTTGCTGCATTGCAGGCGGCCCATCCCGCTGTTCGTTTCAAACTGGCGTCAGCCATTGGAGAGGCGCCGGCGGTGATCGCTGCAATGGCGACCGCTGCGCTGTCCATGCTTCGCTCCTGAGGTTTACGCAGCACCTCCGGGGAGAGCCGTTTTCAGTGCGTCGGCATTGGATGCTGCACTGCAACAGTGCATGGGACATCGGCCAGGATATCCCTTGTTCCAGGCAAGCTTGAATAAATCGTGTATATCCAATGGATTAGTTCCAATGAACTAGATATGGCACGCCTATTGCGATAGGCATGGCAGGGCGCCTCATAAATCAGGTGCCATCCAGAACCGTTCAACTTTTGACGATCTCGAGGAGTCTGCCATGGATGACCATAGAATCAACCCGCCAGCCAATCAATCCGATCTGCCATCACCGTCTCGCCGGCAGTTCATTGTCGCCGCCGGCGGCGTTTCCCTGATGTCCATGGTGCCACCTGGCGTGCGAGGCGCTGCCTGGGCGGCCGGTTCCGATGCGCCTGAAAAAAAGGAGGTAAGAATCGGATTCATCCCCCTTACGGATTGTGCATCGGTGGTCATGGCCGCAGTGAATAAGTTCGATGAGAAATACGGCATCAAGATTATTCCTTCCAAGGAAGCATCCTGGGCTTCGGTCAGGGACAAATTGGTGAACGGGGAATTGGATGCGGCCCATGTTCTGTACGGCATGATCTACGGCGTGCAACTGGGTATTGGCGGCCCGAAAAAGGATATGGCCGTACTCATGAGCCTGAACAACAATGGTCAGGCCATTACGCTCTCCAATCAGTTGAAGGACAAGGGCGCCACGGACGGGGCCAGCCTGGCCAAACTGGTGGCCAGGAAGGAGCGGGAATACACCTTTGCCCAGACCTTTCCCACGGGTACCCATGCCATGTGGCTCTACTATTGGCTGGCGGCCAATGGCATCAATCCGATGAGGGATGTCAAGAGCATTACCGTTCCTCCTCCTCAGATGGTGGCCAACATGCGGGTCGGCAACATGGATGGCTACTGTGTCGGCGAACCGTGGAATAACCGGGCGATTATCGACAATATCGGTTTTACGGCAACGACGACCCAGGATATCTGGACCGATCACCCGGAAAAGGTACTCGGCACCACCGCCGAGTTCTGCCAGAAGAACCCGAACACCGCCCGGGCCATGATTGCTGCCATCCTCGATGCCGGCAAGTGGATCGATGCTTCCCTGCCCAACAAGCAGAAAACGGCGGAAACCATTGCCCAGAAGTCCTACGTCAATACCGACACCGATGTCATCGTCGCCCGTATGCTGGGCCGCTACCAGAATGGCCTGGGCAAGAGCTGGGACGACAAGAATCACATGAAGTTCTTCAATGACGGAGCGGTGAATTACCCCTACCTCTCCGACGGCATGTGGTTCATGACCCAGCACAAACGCTGGGGGCTGCTCAAGGATCACCCGGACTATCTGGAGGTGGCGAAGAAGGTGAACCGCATCGATCTTTACAAGCAGGGGGCGGCAGCGGCTGGCGTGTCCTTGCCCAAAAGCGACTTGCGCAGCACTCGGCTGGTAGACGGCGTGGTGTGGGATGGCAAGGATCCGGCCAAATATGCTGATGGATTCAAGGTCAAGGCCTGATAACACTGGTCAATACAGGAGGGCATCATGAGTGCAGTGACAATGACACGCGAACTGGCGCCGCTGGCGATTCCGGCTGTTGCACCAGTAAAGGAAAAGAACATGGAAAAAGCGCTTGGGGCACCGAAGTCGGAGCCGCTGTCGGGAAAAGTAACGGGCAGTTTGGCGGGGTTGGCACGCAGCCTCCTGCCAGCTTTGCTCGGTGTTCTGTTTCTGCTTGGCATCTGGTATGTGGCCACCCTCAAGGGAGGGAGCATTCCTGGGCCGTCAAAAACCTGGGATGCGGCGGTGCAGTTGTTCTCCGACCCCTTTTACCGCAACGGGCCAAATGACCAGGGGATCGGCTGGAATGTTCTTTCTTCCCTTCAACGGGTTGCCATAGGTTTCGGTTTTGCCGCCGTGGTTGGTATTCCACTGGGTTTCATGCTGGGGCGCTCGAAGTTCCTGTCGGCCATGATCAATCCCATTATCAGCCTGCTACGCCCGGTGTCTCCGCTTGCCTGGTTACCGATAGGGTTACTCGTTTTCAAGAAAGCCGATCCAGCAGCAACCTATACGATATTTATCTGTTCCATCTGGCCGATGATCATGAATACGGCCCAGGGGGTGCAGCGGGTACCTCAGGATTACCTGAACGTAGCTCGGGTGCTGGCCTTGTCGGAATGGAAAGTCGTCACCAAAATCCTCTTCCCGGCGGTGCTGCCCTACATGCTGACCGGCATCCGCCTCTCGATCGGTACGGCCTGGCTGGTCATCGTGGCAGCTGAAATGCTGACTGGTGGCGTCGGTATCGGCTTCTGGGTGTGGGATGAGTGGAACAACCTCAAGGTTGAACACATCATCATCGCCATCTTCATCATCGGGATCGTTGGCCTTCTGCTTGAGCAGGCTCTTATCGTGCTGGCCCGCAAACTCACCAAAGAATCTGCCTGAGGGGTACATCATGGAAAAATTCGTCAGAATCGAATCGGTTGGACAAACCTTCGATACCAAAAACGGGAAATTCGTTGCGTTACGTGATGTTCACCTCACTATCCGTCAAGGGGAGTTCATTGCCCTCATCGGTCACTCCGGTTGTGGAAAATACACGCTGCTCAATCTGATTGCCGGGTTGACCAAACCCACCGCCGGGGTGCTTCTTTGTGATGGCCGTGAAATTGCCGGGCCAGGCCCGGAGCGGGCGGTGGTGTTTCAGAATCATTCCCTGCTGCCCTGGCTGACCTGTTCTGAAAACATCTACCTGGCGGTGGAGCGGGTGTTCGGCGAGCGCGAAGGAAAAGCCAGGCTCAAGGCTCGCACGGCGGATGCCCTGGCCCTGGTCGGGCTGACTCACGCCGAAACCAAATACCCCCATGAGATTTCCGGCGGCATGAAGCAACGGGTCGGCATTGCCCGCGCCTTGTCCATGGAGCCCAAGGTTTTGCTTATGGATGAACCCTTTGGCGCCCTTGATGCACTAACCCGAGCCAAGTTGCAGGACGAATTGATGAAAATCTGTGAGGCAACCAGGGCAACCGTGGTCATGGTCACCCACGATGTGGACGAGGCCGTGCTGCTGGCTGATCGTATCGTCATTATGACCAACGGCCCGGAAGCCAACATCGTGGAAATACTCGAAGTCAATTTGCCTCGCCCCCGGCAACGCCTCACCCTGGCCCAAAATGTTGATTACATCGCTTGTCGGGCAGCGGTTCTGGAGTTCCTGTACGAAAAACAGGCTCATGTGGAAAAGCTGGCCGCGTGATGTAAGCGGTTTGCCATGGGGTAACATGCGGCCTTCTGCACGGGGGAGGTCGCATGTTGGTATCCATCAAGAATTTTGCGCTGCGCCATCTGGTTGCCGACACGCCCCCCCTGGCACCCCTTGAGCGCTGGAAAACCACCTTTGGCGCATTGCTGGGGCTGATTTTTGCTGGCGCTTTGATAGCCTTGTTTCCGAGTAGCAGTATTTGGCTGATTGCTTCTCTCGGTGCCACTTCGATCATTCTTTTTGCCTTGCCACAAAGCCCGTTGGCCCAGCCCTGGTCGGTATTTGGCGGCTACCTTGCCGCTACCGTGTCGGCCCTGCTAGCCGCGACAGTACTGCCGTCTCCCTTGCTGGCAGCGGCGCTGGCGGTGGGGTTAACCGTTTGGTGCATGAGCCGTTTCAAGTGCATGCATCCGCCGGGGGGCGCCCTGGCACTGATTGTCGTCGGCGAAGGCGCACCGACGCTCCTGCAAGCCGGCCATACCATGCTGGTGGTTTTGGGGAATGCCGTGGCTATTCTGATCGCCGCCTTGTTGGTCAATAATTTTCTTCTCCATCGGCGCTATCCGCAGTGCCGTGCGGCAAGCGAACCGGGCCTGCATCAGACGGGTGACCAGAAGCCAACCCAGCGTACTGGCTTGTCCCATGAAGACCTGCAATTTGCCGTCCAGTCACTGGAAAGCTTTGTGGACGTTCAGGAGCGGGATCTGGTACGGATCTATAACACGGCGGTGGATCACGCTTTTGAGCGGCATATGGGAACCAGTTGTGGCGACATCATGGCGCGAGATGTGGTGACCGTTGAGTTTGGCACCGACCTGGAGGAGGCCTGGAACATGCTGCGACGTCACAAAGTGAAGGCTTTGCCGGTGGTGGATGGTTTTCAGCGCATCATCGGCATCGTTACCGTCGCCGATTTTCTGCGTCAACTTGACGATACCTCGGCAGCCGGATTGGCGGTGCGCTTGCAAGGATTTCTCAAACGGACGCCGGGGGCGGTGTCGGAAAAAGCCGAGGTGGTCGGCCAGATCATGAGTACCACCGTCTACACCGCAACCACGGATACGGCCGTGGCCGATCTGGTGCATCGATTGTCCGATGCCGGGTTGCACCATATCCCGATTGTGGATGACAAGAAAAAACTGGCCGGCATGGTGACGCAGTCGGATTTGATCGCAGCGCTCTATCGCCGGGTTGCCTTGGCGGCAGTTTGATCTATCTCTAAACAGGCGATGCTCCGTCAGGCGGCGTTTCGTGTCATCATTTCAAGTTATTTATCTTCCCGGGTTCAGTCATGGAAAAGTGGATCATTGCCCTGGCATCGCTGTTTGCCGTCGCGGTAGCGGTACTGCTTTTCCGCAAGAAGCCGGCAACACCCTCCGGTGACCCCCGTGTTGCCCGGCGTCGGGGTGCTTCAGGAAAACCATCCTGGGAGCAGCAGTCCCTTGGCCTGGATCCGCAAACCCGTTTTCTTGAACCTCGTGAACGCAAGCAATACAGGCTGCTCAACGAGTCCGAGCAGGTGCTCTACGGGCGTTTGCTGGAAGCCATGCCGAACATGATTGTATTTTGCCAGGTCGGACTGTCCCAGTTGGCTCAGCTTCGTGGCCGGCAAGCCATGGAGCAGTTGCGCAGCATGAGCGGAAGCGGGGTGGATTTTGTCATTTGTCGAGACGATTTCAGCATCGTGGCCGGTATTGAGTTGACCTGGCCGCGTCCGGTGCAGGCCGGCACGCCTCAATCCGAGGAAATCAAGCGTAAAGCCCTGGAAAGTCTTGGTGTGCCGTTGATTGTCTTCCGCCCCAACGAACTGCCGGATGCCGATACCATCAGCCGGGAAATCGCTTCGGCAATTGTTCGACGCAACCGCCTCGAAACGGAGCGCGAACAGTCGCTGGGTGCCTGATTCCATCCTCCTTTTAGGGGGGGAGGATGGTTTTGTTGCTCGGAGTTCTTCGCCAGGAAGTGATTTTAGGGTTGTTTTGCCGCCCTAAATGGCAATATTGATTAGTTAGTTATGGCTAGATTAGATACGACGGACTAGTCTTTAGGGGTTAGTCGCCTGCACTCCTTCTGCCTCGGTCGGCACCGACCTTTGAAGAATGTTCGGTTTCCGCCATAAGCCTTAGTCTTCGCGTTCTGGGAAAAGTTCAGCCCAGGGGGAAAATAAAAGGATAATCATGGCAAACCAGAAGACTCAGGCACTATCGGTTTTGATCATGAGCACGCTTGCTTTCACCGTGTGCTTCATGGTGTGGATGATGTTCGCAGTGATCGGCATTCCGATCAAGCAGCAGCTCGGCTTGAACGAAACCCAGTTCGGGATTCTCGTTGCAATGCCGGTACTTACCGGATCTCTGATCCGCTTGCCCTTGGGCATGATGACCGACAAATTCGGCGGCCGCCCGGTTTTTTTCGCCATCATGGCGGCAACCGTCGTTCCGATTTACTTGATCGGCTACGCCACGGCTTTCTGGCAGATGTTGGTAGCCGGCCTTTTTGTTGGTGTCGCCGGCGGCTCTTTCTCGGTGGGTATCGCATACTGCGCCCGTTGGTTTGACAAAAAGAACCAGGGTTTTGCCATGGGGGTCTTCGGTGCCGGCAACGCCGGTGCGGCGGTTACCAAGCTGCTGGCGCCATCCATTGTGGTCGGTTGGGGGTGGACCATGGTGCCGACGGTGTATGCCGTGATGATGCTGGTGACGGCTCTGGCGTTCTGGGTCTTTACCTATAGCGATCCGGCGCACAAGGTAGAGTCTACCGTAACGGTAAGTGAGCAGCTTAAGGCGCTAAAAGATCCCAATGTCTGGAAAATTTGCCAGTATTACTCGATTGTTTTCGGTGGTTACGTTGCTCTTTCCTTGTGGATGACCAAGTACTACATTCAGGAATACGGTTTTGATATCAAGTCGGCCGCCTTCCTGGCCGCCTGCTTCTCTTTGCCGGGTGGGGTCCTGCGCGCCCTCGGGGGGTGGATGTCCGACAAGTGGGGCGGCCACAAGGTTACCTGGTGGGTGTTGTGGGTGAGCTGGATCTGCCTCTTCATTCTTTCCTACCCGCAAACCGAATTCACCATCAAGACGGTGACCGGTCCCCAAACCTATGTCATCGGCCTCAATGTCTACATGTTTACCGCCCTGATGTTTATCGTCGGTGTGGCGTGGGCGGTCGGCAAGGCATCCGTCTTCAAGTACATCTCCGATGACTATCCGACCAATATTGGTGTTATTTCGGGCATCGTTGGTCTGGCCGGCGGTATGGGCGGCTTTTTGTTGCCCATCATGTTCGGTGCGTTGGTCGATCTGACCGGCATCCGTTCGTCCTGCTTCATGTTGATGTATGGCGTGGTGTGGGTCTCCCTGATCTGGATGTACTGGACCGAAGTGCGTGATGCCGACATGATGCGGGGCAGGCACCCGCTGGTGACTGCCGACAATCTCGAATAAGACAGCCTCGAATAATTTTGCAAACCAAGGAGTGGTAATGAGTTCCAATACTGCAACGCCGCAGGTCACCAGTAAGGTCGATATTGTCGACTGGCGTCCGGAAGACAACGCCTTCTGGGAGTCCACCGGCAAGAGCATCGCCAGTCGCAACCTGTGGATTTCAATCCCCAGCTTGCTCTGCGGTTTCGCCATCTGGCTCATGTGGGGCATCATCACGGTCCAGATGTCCAATGCCGGTTTTCCCTTCAAGCCGGATCAGCTCTTTACCATTGCAGCTATTTCCGGTCTGTCCGGAGCCACCTTGCGTATCCCGGCCTCGTTCTTTATCCGGATTTGCGGTGGTCGCAATACGGTCTGGCTGACTACGGCCTTGTTGATGATTCCCGCCATTGGCACCGGTATCGCCTTGCAGGACAAGAATACCCCGCTTTGGGTCTTCCAGTTCATGGCCCTGTTGTCGGGTATTGGCGGTGGCAATTTCGCCTGCTCCATGTCCAATATCAGCACCTTCTACCCGAAGCGTTTGCAGGGTACGGCGCTGGGTCTGAATGCCGGTCTCGGTAATTTCGGTGTCACCACCATGCAGATCCTCATTCCGCTGGTGATGACCCTGGCTATCGTTGGCGGCTTGGGCGGTGAGCCGATTCCACTGGTCAAGGATTCGGCAACGCTGATCGGCAAGATTGCTGCCGGTACGCCGACCTATATCCAGAATGCCGGTTTCGTCTGGCTGTACCTGCTGGTTCCGCTGGCGGTGATTGGCTGGTTCGGCATGAATAATCTGCTGACGGTGTCTCCGGCAATCGGCTCGACCGCTTCGGCGCTGACCAAGATATTGATGCTCTATGTCTTGGCCATGGTGGTTGCGGCAATCGGTCTGTACCTTTACCTGCCGGCGCCGACCGGTTC
>CAZHVZ010000074.1:14672-15939 GCA_964536245.1 uncultured Rhodocyclaceae bacterium | reverse complement strand
CGGAACAGGCAGATTGCGGTGGTCGCCATCTTCTGTTGATGCCGCCCGGGCCGGTTCCGCCGGCCCATTGCCGGCACCGAAATCCGCCAGTACCTGGCCGATCCGCTCGGATTTGCCGTGGTGTACGGTAATGCGGCTCGGCGCGCCGGCCGCCAGAACCTGCTCCAGGGCGGCCAGGGCGGTGGCCGTCGGCAGGGGGGAGGAGCCGAAGCGGCGCAACAGGGCATTGCGGGTCGCCCCGTCCACGGTCATTCCGCCATCGGCCCACAACGGCCAGGCCCGGGCGATGCTGGCCCCATGCCCTTCACCCCGCGCCACCCCTTTGCTGCGCTCCGCGGCCCCGGCATCCATGAAGGCGTTGGCTGCGGCATAGTCGCTTTGTCCCGGATTGCCGAGGGTCGCCGCAATGGAGGAACAAACCAGGAAGAACTCCAGGGGAAGCTGCCGGGTTGCCAGGTCGAGGTTGATGACGCCACGCACCTTGGGGGCAAACACCGCTGCCACGTCGTCCGGCTTCTTGTTCGGGAGATAAGCATCCCGCAGGCTGCCGGCGCAATGAATGATGCCCTTGAGAGTTCCGACCTCGGCCGCGATCCACTGCATCAGTGCGCTGACCTGTTCCGACTCGGCGACATCGCAGGAGCGGTAGACCAGTTCAATCCCTTCGCCCGCCTCCATGCTCTCTCCGGCCGATTCGGCCCGGCGACCGGTGATGACGATACGACGCACGCCGTGCTCGGCAAGCCAGTGAGCAAAATGGCGCCCCAGCCCGCCCCGGCCGCCGGTAATCAGGACCACGCCATCCCCGGACGGCAGAACCAGGGGCTGCTCACTCATTTTCAACAAAGTCGGCCGCGACACGCTGCGCAGCCCGCCAGCGTCATAGCGGATTTCGGTAAAGCTGTCGCGCCGCGCCGCTTCAGCCAGCACAATGGCCGACAACTGTGCCGCAGCCGCTGGCTCCGCCACGGTCAGAACAGCCCCCGAAAACTTCGGCTGCTCGGCGGCAGCGCAACGCAGCAGAGCGGCCAGGGCACTGCCCGGCAAGGCATGGCGACCTTCAGGAACGAGAATCAAGTACTGCTGTCGATGGCGGACAGCCCAATCCGCCACCAGATGCTCCCTTAATTCTTCGAACCAGCTCAGGGCGCACGCCTCGTCCGATGCCAGAGCAGGCAGCATCGTGACGGGAAGGCCGCTGGCGGATTGCAGCGCTTCGGCAAGCGCCGCCGGATACCCCGCCAGGAAGACACGGGTCGGTACAGAA
>CAZHVZ010000074.1:0-14662 GCA_964536245.1 uncultured Rhodocyclaceae bacterium | reverse complement strand
TGGCAACGGCCTGGATTCCCATTGCGGCGTGGTAAACAGGGCTGCCGCCTCATCCTGCCCCTGCACCATCACCCGCAGGGCCAACTCATGGAAACGGACCTTGACCTGCCCTTCGCGGTCGGCAAGAACAATGTCAAAACGGCGCAAACCACCCTCCCGGCCACCGATCGGCTTGAGCAAGGCGTACATGTTCTCGCTGCACGGCCCGATGACTTCCAGCTTCCGACAGGAGAAAGGAACCGCTGCACCGGGCAGGGTTTCATCCTCCTCCTCGAAGGCCATCCAGGCCTGAATGGCCGCATCCAGCATCACCGGATGCAAGGCAAACGAGCCCAGAGTCCCCAGCAACAGGCGTGGCAGCTTGAGCGTGGCCAGCAGGTAGTCCGTGCCGCGAGACAAACCGCTGACAGCCTGAAAACTGGGGCCGTGGTGCATCCCGGTCGCCGCCAGACGGGCATAGAGCCGGGCCGGCGGCAGGGTCGTTGTCCCGGCTCGCAAGGCGGTGATATACAGCTTGTCGCCCTTGCCGGGCAGGGCCGGAGCAATGTCACCCTGAGCGTTGGTGCCGCCCTGAGCCGCCCCGGCTCCCAGAAGTTCCATGGCGAATGACAGCTGCCCAGGTTGCTCCGGCGTCAGGCGGATTTCCACCCTGGCTGGCGCTTCCCCGGCCAGCACGGGCCGCGTCCATAACATCCGGCCGATGATGCAGCGGAAAGCCGCCTCGCCGTCCTGTCCCGTCGCCTGAGCCCAGGCCGCCCGCGCCATTTCCAGGCAAACCACCCCGGGCAGGACCTGCGCCTTCCCGACATGGTGTTCCGCCCAGAAGAATTCGCTGCCGGAAAAATTGGCCTGGTAACGCTGCTGCCCGATACGGGAAAGATTGCGATGCAGCAGGGGATGAAGCACCGCTTCGGGATCCTTGGCCCCGAGAGAGGCATCCATCCAGTGACGTTCCCGGGCAAAGGGATAGGTCGGAATATGGATCCGTTGCGGCGTCGCTCCGGCATACAGTCGGGACCACTCGACGGCCTCCCCGGCAAGCCAGCGCTCAGCCAGTCCGCTTCCGCTGCCGGATTCATCACCGTCGTCCGCCGTCACCGGCGGCAAGGAAGTGTGCCCCGCCGCAACAAAGCCGGCCAGGGCCGCCGTCAGCGCAGCCTTGTCGGACACCCGCCACAGTACCCGGGCTGCCATGGCTTCCCGCCCCGTTTGCAGGGTCCACGCCAGGTCCGCCAGACGGACCCCGCTTCCCGCCCCTTCCAGGAACTCCAGCAAGGCGTTGGCCATGACCAGCAGACGTTCCTCGTCCCGAGCAGACAGGGGAATCAACAGGCCGTCGGCCTCTGGCGAAGTCTCCGCACGCAAGGGAGCCTCTTCCAGCACGACATGGGCATTGCTGCCGCCAAATCCAAAAGCGCTCACTCCGGCTCGCCGGGGATGGTCGGATACTCTGGGCCAGGGCGTGAGCCGGCTCTGGATACGGAACGGGGTGCCCTCCAGATTGATCAGGGGATTGAGTTGCTTGAAATTGGCGTTGGCCGGCAAGGCCTCGTGGCCCAAAGCCGCGAGAACTTTCACGATCCCGGCAACCCCGGCCGCTCCCTCGAGATGACCGATATTGGTTTTCACCGAACCAACCCCGCAGCTGTCCGCCACCGGTTCGCCGCCGGACTCTTCGTACATGCGGGCAAAGGCCTGCTTGAGGCCGGCGATTTCAATGGGGTCGCCCAGAGGAGTTCCGGTACCGTGGGCCTCAATGTAAGAGATCTTTTCCGGACCGCTTCCTGCTTCCCGCATGACTGCGGCGATCAGATCGGCCTGGGCCTGGGGATTGGTCACGGTCAGGGAATTGGTGCGCCCGCCGTGGTTCACCCCGCTGCCGCGAATGACGCCATGGATGGCATCGCCGTCGGCCAGCGCCTGGGCCAGGGGCTTGAGCAGGAGCATGGCCCCCCCCTCGCCCCGAACGTAGCCATTGGCCTGTTCGTCGAAGGCTTTGCTGGCGCCATCCCTGGAGAGCATGCCGTTTTTCGAGAAGGCCACGAAGTGATTGGGAGACCAGATCAGATTGACCCCCCCGGCTAGGGCCAAAGAGCAGCTTCCAGCCTGCAGGGCGCGCACGGCATCATGGACCGAGGTCAGCGATGCGGCACAGGCGGTATCGTTGGCGACGCTCGGCCCACGGAAATCGAAGAAATGGGAAATCCGGTTGGCAATGATGGAAAAAGCAATACCGGTGGGGGTATAGGCGTCCACCTGGGCGAGGTATTTTTCCAGCAGTTCGGCGTAGTCCCAGTGGCAAACACCCATGAACACCCCGGTTGCGGAACCCGCCAGGGCGCTGGCCCGATAACCGGCGTCCTCGATGGCCTGCCAGGCCATCTCCAGGGCAAAGCGTTGCTGGGGATCCATCCAGGCGGCTTCCCGGGGGGAAATATTAAAAAAGGAGGCATCGAAACAATCCGCCTCCTCGATAAAACCGCCCCAGATGCTGCTCGTCTTGTTGCCGGTGGCCGGGTTGCCTTGCAAAGCCGCCTTGTCCCAGCGCCGGGCAGGAATTTCCGTAATCAGGGATTGCCCGGCAGCGAGGTGCTTCCAGAACGCCTCCAGGGAGTCGGCGCCGGGCAGCCGCAGCCCGACACCGATGATGGCAATGTCTGCCCGCTCCGGGGCGCCTTTTCTGGATGGCCGCTTCATGGTCTCACCTCGGCAGATTTTGCATGGCAGTCAAGCGCTTAACCAGCAGATCGGCGGTCTCGCTCATCAGCCGCTCAGCGATCTGGTCCACATGGCGCGCCCGCCAGGAGGCCATCTCCCCGCCCCCCATCCACTGGTTGAAAGCGCCCAGAGCAGGGCCGCAGTGAATCTGGAAGTCCAGCTTGTGGGCGGCGTCCCCGGCCAAAGCCCAGCGCGTCGTATCACGGAAGTAGCGCCGAAAAACCATCGCCATGCGATGCTTCGGGTTACGCTCCATGCGCTCCAGGTCCGCTGTCGAGCAGGAAGATTTCAGTTCCTCGACAATCCCGTCCAGACTGCGCTGGAAATAGCGTTCCTCAATCTGCTGCCTTGTTTTGGCATCCAGTTCATCAATGGATTCAAACTGCCGGTAGAGGCTGATCAGCTTGTTGGCCCGAGCGGGGAAGAAAATCCCCTTTTTGAGCACCTGCACCCGTGACCCCATTTCGAACATTTCTCCGGACGGGGCATAGTCGGTGTCGTAGACTTGCATGTCCTGCAACAGGTCCTTGACCAGATCGCTGGTTCCGGCCTCCACGGTGCACTGGTTGATGGAACCGGTGAGGATGAAATCCACCCCCATGACAAAGGCAGCGGCAGCCGCTTCCGGCGTACCGATGCCGCCGGCCGCCCCGACATACAGACGGTGCCCGGGATAGCTCGCCTGCATTTCATCGCGCATGCGCAGGGCCGAAGGAATCAGGGTAAAGGGCATGCGCTGGTCGGTGTGCCCGCCCGAATCGGCCTCCATGCACAGCGCATCGGCCATGGGCACCCCGGCCAGCATGAGCGCTTCATCATCGCTCAGGCTGCCGCTCGCCAGGAGCTTGTCCACCAGCCGTTTGGGCGCCGGAGAAAAGAACTGGGCACCGACATCCGGACGCGACACCTTGGCAATCACGCGATTGCGTACCTGGACGACGCCATCTGCCCCGCGCACCAGCCCCTTGGCCCGGTAGCGCACCAGTGCCGGCGTCACCTCCATGAAGGCGGATGCTTCAATGTTCCTCACCCCGTGGATGAGGAATAATTCCACCAGCTCATCCTCAACCTCGGGGTGATTGGCATGGGCAATGAAATTCATGCCATAGGGCGCCCCTGGCGGAATATTTTCCTGAATGCGAACGATGCTGTTTTCGACGGTATCCCGGCTCAAGCCGCCGACACCAAAAAAGCCCATCAACCCCGCCCTGGCCAGACGCACAACCATGTCCACGGAGGCAATTCCCTGATACATGCTACCGGCCAGATAGGCGTATCTGAGGCCGAAAACCTCCCGGAACGAGGCCGAGCCAAGGCTCGCGGCATGAAAGCCGGTCTCCTGATCAACCGGCGGCGGCGCTGCCGATGCCGGAGCGGGCAAATCAGGCGGCTGAAGCGCACTATCCGTTGCCCCGGACTTCTCCCTATCCGCCATTTCCCTAGCCTCCTCTTCGGCCAGCAGGACAGGATCAAGCGGACCGGCTTCGCTTTTGGTCCGCAGGACCATGGCTTTCACCACCACCACTCCCTGCGGTCCGATTTCGTCGAAATCGCCAACAGCAAGCCCCTTGGCCAGCAGGTAGCGCAGACTCTCCGCCCAGCGCACCGGAGCCGTGATCTGCTCCACCATGCGCTCCCGGATGCGGGCCGGATCATGGGGCCGGGCAGTCACGTTGGAGATCACCGGGATCGTCGGCGGAGCGAAACTGATTTCCCGGACAAACGCACGGAATTCCTCCTGGGCGGGGGCCATGAAGGGAGTATGGAAAGCACCGCTGACTTGCAACATCTTGAAATAGCTGGCGCCTGCTTCCATGAACAGCGGCTCGACCTGAGCCACCGCCTCTCGCCGTCCGGAAAGCACAATCTGAAGCGGGGTATTGAAGTTGGCCGCATAGACATCGGCTATCCGGTGGCGCTCCAGAACGGCCAGCACCTGCTCTTCAGCCAGCCCCAGGACGGCCGCCATACCACCGCCACTGGCCTGGGCCATCAATTGGCCACGTTTGTGCACCAGACGCAGAGCGGATTCAAAATCAAGCACCCCGGCAGCGAAGAGCGCCACGTACTCGGAAACGCTGTGCCCGAGAAGGTAATCGGGAGCCGGTCCGTTGGCCGTACGGTGCAGATAGGCCAGACTGTTGACCACAAACAGGGCTGGCTGGGTGAATTGAGTCTGGGTCAAACGCTCGAGCGGTCCTTCCTGGCACAATTCGGCAATCGAATAGCCCAGCACGGCATCCGCCTGCCGCACCAGGTCAGGAAAGGCTGCAAACAACTCGGCACCCATCCCGATACGCTGGGCGCCCTGGCCGGGGAACATGAACGCTTTCATGGTTTCACCTCGAGATCCTTGCCTGATTTGTCCCACTCCACCGTTCCCAGATCCAGCTTGACCACTCGATCTGCGACATGCCAGAAGCGGTCATCGTGGGTAACGGCAATGACTGTTTTTCCCCTGGCCTTCAAGTCGGGCAGGATGCGGGTATAGAAATATTCCCGAAAATGGAT
Source organism: uncultured Rhodocyclaceae bacterium (assembly GCA_964536245.1). Taxonomy (GTDB): domain Bacteria; phylum Pseudomonadota; class Gammaproteobacteria; order Burkholderiales; family Rhodocyclaceae; genus CAZHVZ01. Next base: position 9,433 of record CAZHVZ010000074.1, on the reverse strand, counting down.
GTCCTGCTCTGCCGACCATTCATCAAAAACATAGATGGGACGGTCTTCCAGCAAGGCCGCAATGAGTGCCAGACGCTTGCGCTGGCCGGTGGACAGATGGAGGTCGGAAAACCGGCCGTCCCGATAGAGAACCTTGCCGGCCAGCCCCATTTCCCGGATCAGCCGGTTCACTTCCTCGGGGTCCCTGCCCTCCTGGCCATAGAGCCGGTCAAAGAGATGGAAATCGGCAAAGATGGCGGAAAACAATTCCCGGAAGCCACCGATTTCTTCCCTCGCCACCGTGCCGCCATCGACCTGGATTTCCCCGCTATCCACCGGGTACAGGCCGGTCATCAGGCGCAGGGTGGTGGATTTTCCGCTGCCATTCCCGCCCACCAGAAAGAGCATTTCTCCCCGCTCGATTTCCAGATTGAGAGGCCCCAGACTGAACACCGGCCCGCCGGATTTCCCCCGGTAACTGAAGGCCAGGCGGCGGTAGCTGATACGCTGGAAATCCCGGTAACGGACCGCCTGCTCCCGCGCCAGGGCGGGATCAACCGCCGGCGCCGCGTCCAGCTGCTGCTCCACGGCCAGGATGGAGTTCAATCCCACATCGGCCCGCATGAACATGGGCGACTGGGCAACAATTTTGGTCAGGGGGCCGACACAGAACAGCAGGGTCGGCACCAGTTGAAAAACGATGGTGCTGTGGCGATCGATAAACATGGGAAAGATGAAGGCCACCACGCCCAGCATGAAATACACCACGAACCCGCTGAGCAGCACCATGGAAGCCCAATGTTCGCCGGAGCGTGTCAACAGGGCCTGCCCGCTGCGTGAAAGCTGGCGATAGGCAACGAAAACGGCATCGCTGCGTTTGCGGTTGAGCCGCAGTTCCTTGGCACCATCGATAATGCTGGCGATGGCATCGAGCATCTCGGCCTGGCGCCTGCCCAACTCGGCCAGGGTATCGCGAAAATTCTGGTTGATGTGCCAATAGCCGAGAACGCCAAAAGCCATGGCCACCGCAAAAACAATCAGGGCAGGCATGGAAAGGTAACCAAGGTAAATCAGGGAGACGACCAGAAGAACGGCCTGCTGGAAGCTCTCGATCAACAGCGGGAAGGTAATGGACAGATGATTGGTTTCCTGGGAAACCATGGTGTACAGGCGGCCACGGCCCAAAGCATCAACCGTTTGCAACTCGGTCCGGCGCAGTTTGGCGGCGATGGCAATCCGCATGTCGTAGAGCAGGCCTTCGATAATGCTGTTGGACAGGAGCAAGGCGTGCTTGTCGGTCAGATAGTAGAGGACAAAGGCCAGAACAAAGGCCAGCCACAGCCAGACTCCCGGCCGATCCCCATCGGCGACCAGTTGCGCCACCAGATTGACCACGACCACCAGAAAAGCGTTGGCAAACCCGGCCACCGCAGTCAGCATCAACATGCTGCGCAATTCTTTGCGGCTGGCGCGCTGGATGAATGAAAGAATCATCATGCCAGCCCCCCCTTCTCGGTCGATATCACCTGCCCGAGATCCAGCGTCACGGTGCGATCGCTGAGATGCCAGAACCGGTCATCGTGGGTCACCACCACCACGGTTTTTCCTCTTTGCTTCAACTCCGGCAGAATTTCCGTATAGAAGGCGGCACGGAAATGGGCATCCTGATCTGCCGCCCATTCGTCAAAAAAATAGATTTCTCTGTCTTCCAGCAGGGCGACGATCATGGCCAGCCGCTTGCGCTGGCCAGTGGACAGGTCCTGGGTGGAAAACCGACCGTCTTCAAAGACCACCTTGTCAGCCAATTCCATGCGGGCGATCAGCTTATGCACCTGGTCAGCGGAAACATCCTCCAGCCCATGCAAGCGGTCGAAAAGATGAAAATCCGGAAAAACACAGGAGAACAATTCCCGGTAGGCCTGCCGGGAGCCCGGCTCGACGGTATCCTCGTCCACCCGGATACTCCCGGTATCAAGGGGATAGAGGCCGCACATGAGTTTGAGCGCCGTAGACTTGCCGCTGCCGTTGCCTCCCAGCAAAAACAGCAGCTCGCCCCGGTGCAAAGTCAGATTCCATGGGCCGGTGGTAAAGGAAGTCCCGCCCTCCTCATCCCGATAGGCAAAACCGATACCGTTGAAGGAAATGCACTGGAACTCGGAAAAGCGGCAGGAAACAGGCACCGGCTTTCCCGCCCCCCGCACCATCCCGGCATCCAGCTTGTCTTCCAGGCGAAAAACATGCCCCAGTCCAATGCTGGCCCGGGAAAACAGCGGTGCCGCCGAGGTAATGGCAGTGACCGGACCGACACAGAAAATGGTGGCCGCCGCTATTTTGTAAATGATGTCGGTGTACCCGGTAAAAAACCCCGGCAAAACAAAAATCACGACGCCCAGCAATCCGTACAGAAAAGCATTGCTGAATTGGAGCAGGGCAACCCATTTATCCCCGATCCCAACCACCAAAGACCGCAAATCATCAACAACCCTGGTATATCGGGCAAAAAGAGCGTCATTTCGGTCAGCGTTGAGGCGAATTTCCTGAAAGCCCTCGGTGAAATGAGTGAGAGACTCCAGCATTTCTCCTTCCTGGGCATGCACGGAGACCATGGCATGGCTGAGCGCCTTGCGCCGACTGTAGAAAAACAGGAGCGCCAGCAGGGTCACCAGGCAGATGACAAAAAATGAAATCTGGGACAGTGTGGCAATATAAAGCAGACAGAAAACCAACAGGAACAGGCTCTGGGAAGCGCCGACCAGAAGGGGGAAGTTCTGGGAAAGATGGTTGGTTTCCTGGGCGACCACTGCATACAACTGCCCGCGCCCCAGCCCCTCCAGGGTCCGCAGTTCGGCCAGGCGTATCTTGTCGGCCAGGCGCAAACGCAGATCGCCCAGCCGCTGCTGGAGAAAATCATTGGCGCGGCGCAGGGAAGCCTGGTTGGCAACCGTATAAATGGCAAAGGCCAACACGTAAAGGACCAAGAGGCGTGCGCCCACCGGCTCGCCCAGAGCAGCCTCTTCCGCCGCTGTATTGATCAGGCCGATCAATACAGCATTGGCCAGTCCGGCCAAACAGGTGACATACAATGCCCCGGTCAGTCCCCCCGGCCTACCAGCCTGAAGCAAACGCAAAATTTCCAGTTGCATGCCCTCACCGTTAATTACCCCGCCAGAAACCCGTGGGGGCTTAATTTTTCAAGCCTAGCTGCTTAAGTATAAATGAATAGCCAGGCCGTAAGTAAACCCGTCCTCACCGGAATCACAGCACTTTTCATGCTTTCTCGACCACCATTTGTACCGCAGGAATCAGACTGGCAGAATCCCGGTATGCATCCCGTTCGGACGAATGCCTGACCGCCATGTCTCAAGACTTGTCCCAGCCTTTTCCGGCTGCCTCCTCGGCCTTTCCTGGCAGCCGCCCGATGAAGCCGGGGGAACTTGCACACGCTGACTTAACTCTTATGCCAGGCGAATGCCATCTTTGGCACCTTCCACTAAGAGAGCCGGAAGACGGACTGCTCGCCAGCTTGAAACGCTTGCCGGTCGACGAACAAAAACGCGCCGACGCCTTTCTGCTACCGGAACCACGCCGGCAGTTCATTCTTGTCCGCAGGACCCTGCGCCAGCTGCTGGGCAGCTACCTCAACCTTCCGGGAGAGCACATTTCCTTCTGCCTCAACGCCTTCGGCAAACCCTCCTTGCCGCCGCCCCAGGCAGGACTGCACTTTAATGTCAGCCACTCCGGAGAGCACGCACTCATAGCCCTGTCGCGAGACGCAGCCGTCGGAGTGGATATTGAACAGCACAGGGAATTCAGCGATATGGAGGGTATGGCTGGCATGATCTGGTGCCAGCAGGACATCCACCTCTGGCAGCAACTCCCGCTTGATCAACGGATTCCGGCCTTCTATCGGGCATGGACCTGCAAGGAAGCCATTTCCAAGGCACTCGGTCGCGGTCTGACCCTGGATTTCAAGAGGCTTCGGGTCGGCTTCTCTCCGGACGAAGACGCTCGCATCATTGCCATGGACCCATCCTGCGGAGAAATTGGCAACTGGACCTTGCTCCAATTAGGCTCGGAAAACACCTGCTCCGCAGCCTTGGCAATCGCCTCAGCGAAGGTCACGGCACGATTTTTCGCCCTGCAACCCTGACAACCCAAGCCGTCCCGAGTCTATCGCGACAATTGCTGCTGCAACCCGCGCCCGATGAATGCGATGGATGCTTCGTTACTGAGCAGGAAATGCTCTTCATCCACATCGATGATGATCGGCGGTTCCGGCAGCAAGGTTTCCCAGCGATGCGGCGGATCCCGCTCGGAATCGGGGAGACGGGGAAGATTCAGGGCGCTGGGCTGGCCGATCAACCCCCGCCGGTTCCGGAACAACAGCGACTTCACCGGTTTAATGAGCGGACGCGGCCGGTAATCTGCCAGCAATTGGGCATGCACCCGCATCATGCTCTGGCAGCGGCGCAAGTAGTTTTGCAGCACCTGCTGGCTATGGGGAACCTTGCAATGGGCCAGGAGAAAACGGGCTGCATGGGCACTATGTTCGGTAAAAGGTAATTGCGGCAAGGCATCCGGCGGCAGTAGTTGTTCGGCTTTCCACTGCAAGGCCAGCTGGTTGCTGACCACCTGCATGAGCAGGCCGTTACGGCTCCAGGCGGTAATGGTCTCCGGGTGACCGGGGTGCGGAGCAAAGGAATCGATCATCGCCAGCAGGCCCACCTCTTCTCCGGCAGCCTGTAACTGGCGCGAAATCTCGAAGGCAAGCACCCCGCCCATGGAATAACCGCCAAGCAGATAGGGTCCCCGAGCCTGCTGTGCTCGAATATCATGCAAATAGGCAGCGGCCATGGCTTCCAGGCTGAAAAAAAAGGGGGCATCGGAGTTGAGGCCCGGTGCGGCAAAGGTATAAAGACCTTGCTCCGGATCAAGAACTCCCGCCAGATGTTTCACCCAGGTTAGCTCCCCGGCCACGCTATGCACCAGAAATAGCGGGGGACGCGATGAGCCGGAACGGATCGGTACGATATGCTGGATTGGGGACACTCTCTGTATTGTCGAAAATGACTGTTGGCACTTATTGCCTTTGCATTGCGCGCCACGATGTTAGTTGATATAGTCAATAGGAACAATGCCGTGCAACCCCCTGACCAAGGAGATTTACATGTCGAAGAAGGATACCGTCGAAGTGGAAGCCACGACCTTAAGCGCAGCCGAGGCAACGGAAGAAACAGGGGCAGAAGTCGGCGTTGAGGAGCTTTGCCATGAAACCAAGGTGGCCAAGGCCTCGGAAATCATCAAGCGCAACATGCTGTGGTCTGCTGGCGCAGGCGTATTGCCGGTACCCGTCCTGGAACTGGTGGCGGTAACGACGGTTGAACTCAAACTGGTCAAGGAACTGGCAGATCTATATGAAACCGGCTACCGCAAGGATCTGGCCAAAGCCGCCGTCCTTTCCCTGATCGGCAGCCTGGGAAGCGCCACCTTGGGCAAAATGCTGGCCATGAGCAGCCTGCGTGCCATCCCCGTGCTGGGTCATGCCGTCGCCGTTGCTTCCGTCCCGGCGTTCGCCGCCGCAGTCACCTACGCCATTGGCCGGGTTTTTGTGGCGCACTTTGAAACCGGTGGCACCCTCCTGGATTTTGATTCGACCAAAGTACGCGAATATTTCCGCAACGAATTTGCTGCCGGCATGAAAAAGGCCGCAGCAACGGTTGCACCGGCGCCTGCCAAGGCAGAAGCCGCTGCCTGAGGGTAGTTGATTCCTGTTTCCATTGGGGAGAAATCGGTGGTCTTTTGGCTTGCCTATTTGTTGCTCTGCATCATCGCCGGCTATCTCGGAAAAGATTCCCGTCTTGGCTTTTGGGGCGTGCTCACTGCCGGGGTATTCCTGACCCCGGTCGTTTCCCTCTTCCAGGTAAAACGTTTTGTCCGCACTACCGCCGTTAAGTGAACATTGTGCCCCCCCCTACCAAGCCTTGCTCATCGTTCCCAACACCTTCTTTGATGCTGCCATGAACCAGGCCGATGACGCCGCGACGGTCGACCACGCCTCAACCCGATCCGGTGCCGGAGAAAACGGTCCGCGCGGTTTTTCCGGCTGGGTTGCCGAGCGTCGTTTCGGCCTTACACTGTTCTTTCTCGTTGTCGCCTTCATTCTGGTCGTCCTGTGGCGGGACATTGTGGTTTCCAAATACCCCGGTGAACAAGGCGTTTACTGGTCGCGTTTTTTTGGCGGCACCTCCAGTCTGATACTTGGCGAAGGAAGCCATGTAAAACTTCCCTGGGACGAAATCTACATCTACAGCACCCGTACCATGAAAAGCAGCCGCAAGACCGTGCTGCTGACCAAGGATGGCATGGATCTCAATGTCGAGTGGGTGGCCCGCTATCGCGTCGAACCGGCGCGCTTGCCCGAACTTCACCGCACCCTTGGCCCGGACTACGCCGACAAGGTCGTCATCCCCGAAGTTGTCTCGGCGCTCCGCCAGGTCATTGGCAGCTACTCGGCAGACCAGGTTTACGCCAAGAACGAAGTAGACCTGATTGAAGAGATCAACAACCAGGTTAAAACCCAGATCGAAACCGGCCACCCCATTCTCTTTGAAACCGTACTTTTGCTCAGCCTCGGCCTGCCTGACGAAATGCAACGGGGAATTGTGGAAAAACTGCTGTACGAGCAGCGGATGCTTTCCTACCACTTCCGCCTGCTTGGCGAAGAGGAAGAAAAGAAACGCAAGATCATCGAGGCTGAGGGGATCAGGGCTTTTGAAGAAACCACAAAAATGTCCATGTTGAAGTGGCGTGGCGTTGAAGCAACGGTCGAGCTGGCAAAATCACCCAACACCAAGATCATCATCATGGGGACGGGACAAAACAATATGCCTTTGCTGCTCAATGCCGACACGCCTTCGGCATCGAGTGAAACTGTGGTGCCGGCACTGCCGACTTCTGCCGGAAAAAAATAGCCTTCAGAAAAAAGCCGGCAAGGTCCGGCCATGTCACAGTTGAGGGGACAACGTGATGCCAAAACTACTACAACTCATTCTGCTTGCCCTCCTGGCTGGGCCTTGGGGCACTGCAATCTCGGCTGAACTGAAAGTCGTCTTCTCCCAATACACGCCTCCCTACGTCCTGGAAAAGGGCGATGGAATAGTCGTTGATATCGTTCGGGCAGCTCTTGAACCGGCGGGCTACAAGATAGACCCGGTTTTTGCTCCGATGGGACGCGGCCTTGACTTGTACGCCAAGAAAAGGGTCGATGGCATCACCACCATTCGGGAAAGCTCCCGCCTTTCAACCAATTATTCCGACGCATTCATCCAGTACCATAATCGGGTCTTTTCCCTGGCCGAAAGCGGCTACGCCATCAAAACGATGGCTGACATCAAGGATAGAAGTATCATTGCCTTCCAGGACGCTCACAAATACCTGGGCAACGAGTTCAGCAACGCAGTCGCCGGCAACCGTCGATACCAGGAAATGGCCAACCAGGAAAAACAAACCCTCGCCCTGTTACTTGGCAAGGCTGACCTGATCGTCATGGACGAAAGCGTCTTCCACTATTACCGGGAAAAGCTGATCGCCGAAGAAAAAGTCGCTCGATCGGTAGAAGTGAGCCACTTTTCGCTTTTCCCCCCAACCCCCTACAAGGCTGCTTTCTCTGATCCAAAAGTACGGGATGACTTCAATCTCGGGCTTGATGCGATACGCCGAAACGGGCGTTATCAGGCAATCTACAAGAAGTACATCGACGAATATTTCGTCGTGAAACAGTAACAATACCTACCTGCCGAGCCAACTTCCGTGAAGGCAGCGCTTGGTATTTGTTCGTCTGTTGTGAATTCCAGAAAAACTCTGGCGGGATGACCTGCCCGGTGATTTTCAATCGCCGTCGCCCACACTCTACGCTTGACGGGCAAACCCCGGATACGGCTTACCACAACCAGCCGCTGCTCGCCGCAGCGGCTTAACCCGCAGAGAAATCACTTAAGAAAACCAAATTTCTGTCCAACTGCGCGGAGCCACCTCTCCCCTTCGAGGAATAACAGACCATGGCCAAGGCAATGCGAGAGTGCAAGGGAAAGATGATAGTCAGCATCAACGCTCCCCCGGACATCCGTGATGCCTTCGCCGGCATGGTGTTTCACGACCTCGGTATCAAGTACAGCGTCGGCAACAACCAGGGAGCTCCGAAGGAGAGCCGGGAACTGATTATCACCAACTATGAGGCAGGAGTGCTTGGCGGACTTTTCTAACTGCCAGTCGATTAGGTGGGGTATGCTTTACCATCGCACGATTTTTTCTGGGGGCCACGTGAAAACTGGAGCAACTGTCGTTTCCTTATTTGGAGCTGCTTGGTTGACCATCTCCTTAATTTGGGTTGCAACTCCTACCTTAGCCCTTACGGATTGCGTTTTGAGCGTTAATAAATCGCTCGAAAATCCCCTCGCTATCGAGAAAGTCAACTTTGATGCTCTTTGCGCCGGCACGAACAGTGTGGCCTCTGCCATCGAGCCGTCGATAAAACGCCCCTAGTCCATCTTCTTAGCCGTGCGCGCCAGCTTTCGCATGGCTAAATTATTTTGCACTGAGGTGCCCCCCTTAATCAGTGCCACCGGCAATTTAGTAAAGTCCGTTTTCGAGAAGGAGAATGGACTTGAAGAAGCGGTTTTCAGAAGAGCAGATCATCGGTTTTTTGCAGCAGGCGGAAGCCGGCATACCGGTCAAGGAACTGTGTCGGCAACATGGTTTCAGTGACGGATCGTTCTACAACTGGCGAGCGAAATTTGGCGGCATGTCGATTCCGGATGCCAAGCGGTTGAAGGATCTCGAAGCCGAGAACGCCAAGCTCAAACGACTGCTGGCCGAATCGATCCTCGATGCTGAGGCACTTAAGGCCGCTTTAGGCCGAAAACGCTGAGCCCCCAGCAAAAGCGTGAGGCAGTCATGGTGATGCGTGAATCGACAACGATATCCGAACGCCGTGCCTGCCTGCTGGTGGGTTTGTCGCGCACTGTCCTGCATTACGAATCGAAAGTGCAGCCAGAGAACGAGCAATTGCAGGCAAGGCTGGTTGAACTGGCCGGCGAGCGCCGCCGGTTCGGCTATCGCCGTCTGCACGCCTTGGTTCGCCGTGAGGGTGTCCAGGCCAATCACAAGCGTATCTATCGCCTCTACAGCGATGCCGGCCTATCGGTTCGGCGCCGCAAGAAGCGACATGGGGTGGCCGTCGAGCGGCAGGCGCTGGAATTGCCGACCGCTCCAAATCAGGTCTGGTCGATGGATTTCGTTAGTGACGCATTGGCCAATGGTCGCCGGATCAAGGTGCTGACCATCGTCGATGACTTCAGCAAGGAGGCCATCAATCTCGCCGTTGATTTCGGAATATCAGGACTGTAAATCAGCGTGGAAAACTGACCATCCAATCGGGGTAAACAGCGTTGAAATT
>CAZHVZ010000073.1:15691-16405 GCA_964536245.1 uncultured Rhodocyclaceae bacterium | reverse complement strand
CGACGACCATTGCTCCGACGACGACCATTGCTCCGACGACGACCATTGCTCCGACGACGACCATTGCTCCGACCACAACTACGACCACGACCATAGCCCCGACCACAACAACGATCTCGCCGACTCTTTCCACAACGACATCGATCAAACGCTAGGAACTCTGCAAAAGGAGTATTGCCATGACGAAGAGAATATCCATTACGCCTCTTGCTGCCGCGTTGGCAGTTTTCTACGGGTTCCCGGTCTTTGCCCAAAGCAGTGCGGCACAAGTGTTGTTCACCAGCGACAAGCTCACGGTTATCGACAGCCAGGGCGTCGAGCGGGTCGCCCGGCAGGGGGATTACCTTAACCCCGGTGATCGCGTGCAGACCGCAGCCGGAGTCATCGGGCAGATCAAATTGCCGGACGGCACGCTGATCAGCGCCAGGCCGGAATCCGATATCAAGCTCGATCGTTTTGATACCGCCACCGGAAAAAATGTGCTTGCGGTCAATCAGGGCAATGTCCGTGTCCTTAACCTCGACCTTCCCGGCCAGCCAAAACCCCTTGCCATGGATATCGTCACCAGCCTCTCAACCCTGCAATTGACGGGGGGAGATGGAGAAACCATGCTCGTCAAACCGGGCAGCAAGCAGAATGTCGAGGCCGGTTCCTACAACCGCTTGCAAGTGGGGAGCGGGACGATTCGTAACGACAAGGGGGACCTTCCCTTGC
>CAZHVZ010000073.1:9468-15681 GCA_964536245.1 uncultured Rhodocyclaceae bacterium | reverse complement strand
GCCCCGCCAAAGTGGTTTTGTTTCCCAGCAAAGTACGGCTCCAGCAGGATTGGCCAATTTGCCGGCATCGTTGAATCAGGCAGTCCAAGGTGGCCAACCCGGTTCCGGCACAGCCTCCGGTGGAACAAACACGCAGGCGGCCAGACAATCTCAGCCTGATCCCGGTGGGCAAGGGGCAAGGCAGGGGGCAGGTCAAACCCTGACCGTCTCCAGCCTTGGCCTCCAGAGATTGCCCGGTACGCCCGCCGGAACCCCCTTGCCTGCTGTCGGGTCAGCAGGAGGCCCGCCGTCCGGTATGCCAACAAGCGTCATGCCGGTCATGCAGCCGGTGCAGCTTCCGACCATGGCTGCCCTGGCACCGCTGAGACCGCCTGCACCGCCGCCGCCGCCTCCACCCCCGCCTCCGCCCAAGACAACGGTGTCCACGCCAGGAACTGCTCCAACGTCGGTTAATCCGCCTCCGATGACCATCGTACTGCCGCCGCCGACGACGATCACGCCGCCGACGACGATTACACCGACCACGACGATTACACCGCCGCCGACGATTACACCGCCGCCGACGATTACACCGACAACGACCATCACACCGACCACGACGATCACACCGACAACGACGATCACACCGACCACGACGATCACACCGACAACGACGATCACACCGACAACGACGATCACACCGCCAACGACCATCACTCCGACAACGACCATCACTCCGACGACTACGATCCGGCCGCCGACAACGACCACCATTGTTCGCTAGGGTTGAAATCGGTGTTCAAAGCTCATCACGGCAATTCTTGCCCGTAGGACTGGAAGCTCAATGTTGCAGAAACTACCCACCTTTACCGGAATTCAGGGGCCGGTTTCATCATCGTCATGGATGGCTACGGTATACCAAAGGCAGAGGCCGGCAGCGCCATTGCGGCTGCCCGCAAACCAACCCTGGATCGCCTTTTTGCCGAATGCCCGAATATCACCCTGCGTGCGCATGGCAAGGCGGTGGGTATGCCTTCCGACGATGATATGGGCAATTCCGAGGTCGGCCACAATGCCATCGGGGCTGGCCAGATCTATAGCCAGGGGGCGGCGCTGGTCTCCAACGCCATTTCTTCCGGGGCCATCTGGCAGGGGGAAGCCTGGCAGCAGGTGGTGGCCGGGGCAAAGTCCGGGCGGGGAGTGGTTCACTTCATGGGTCTCTTTTCCGATGGCAATGTCCATAGCCATATCGACCATCTGCAAGCCATGATTGTCCGGGCCAAAGCCGAGGGAATCCGGGCGGTCCGCGTTCACGTCCTGCTCGATGGCCGCGATGTGCCGGAAACCAGTGCTCTGGATTACGTCGAACCGTTTGAAGCTTTCCTTGCTGCGACCAGCGACGATGGTTTTGATGCCCGGATCGCGTCCGGCGGCGGGCGCCAGAACATCACCATGGATCGTTATGATGCCAACTGGAAAATGGTGGAAGCCGGCTGGCACACACATGTACTGGGCGAAGGCAGGCAGTTTTCCGATACCGTCGAGGCGGTCAAGGTATTGCGCCGGGAATTCCCCGGTACTATTGATCAGGATTTGCCGCCCTTCGTTATTGCCGACCACGGCAAGCCGGTGGGTAGCATTGAAGACGGCGATGCCGTGGTGTTCTTCAATTTTCGCGGTGATCGCGCCATTGAAATCACCCGGGCCTTTGAGGAAGTCGCTTTTGACAAGTTTGACCGGGTTCGCCTGCCCAAGGTGACCTATGCCGGCATGTTGCAATACGACGGCGATCTGAAGCTGCCCAGGCGTTTTCTGGTGGCTCCGCCGGCCATCAAGGACACCATGGGTGAATGGTTCAGCAAGGCGGGAATTACCCAGTTCGCCTGTTCGGAAACCCAGAAATTCGGCCATGTCACCTATTTCTGGAATGGCAACCGTTCCAGCAAATTCGAAGGGGAAACCTATCAGGAAGTCCCCAGCGATGTCGTTCCCTTTGAACAGCGCCCGTGGATGAAAGCTGCCGAAATTGCCGATGCCATGATTGCTGCGCTGCAAAGCGGTCAGTACCAGACCCTGCGCTGCAATTTTGCCAATGGTGACATGGTTGGCCACACCGGAAATTTCCGCGCCGCTACCATGGCGGTGGAAGCGGTGGATCTGCAACTGGCGCGTATCCTGCCGGTCATCGATGCGCTCGGTGGCGTCGCGCTGATTACCGCCGACCACGGCAATGCTGACGAAATGTACGAGCTGGACAAGAAAACCAAACAGCCGGCACTGAACAAGGATGGGTCCTTCAAGGCGAAAACCGCCCATACCCTCAATCCGGTTCCGCTCATCCTGTACGGCAAGGCCAGCGGAGGCAGGCTGGGCCTCAAGCAAACGGAAGCGGCAGGCTTATCCAACATTGCCGCCACGGTCGCCAATCTGCTCGGTTACGAAAAACATCCGGACTGGGATGAAAGCTTGCTGGATATCCGGTGAGTAATCAATTCGGCGCCTGAACTTGCCGTAGCCGGAGAGCCACCTTGCAGGGTGGCTTTTCTATTTTTTTGCTTCCGAAAACCAACTGGCTCCCAGGCAGGCGCGAAGGGCCAGACGGGCGCGGTGGAGCAGGACAAAGCAGTTGTTGGATGTGATGGTCAGGGTCTGGCAGATTTCCTCGGTTTCAAAACCGATTACTTCGCGCATCAGGAAAGCACGAGCGGGGGCTTCCGGCAGGCGGTAGAGGCAGGTTTCAAAAACATCCCAGAACTGCTGGTTGTGCAAGGCTTCTTCCGGGTTCCCCCAGTCAGCCGGCTTGGTGTCTTCCGACCAATGATCACGGTCATCAAACCAGGTGTCGATGTCGGCTTCGTGATCGCTTTCCGGCAGGGTGACCTGCCGGCTACGCTGGCGGAAGGTATCGATAATCTTGTTGCGCAGAATGGACAGTACCCAAGTACGCAAGCTGGAGCGGGATTCGAAGCGCTCCTGTTGCGAAAGGGCAGCGGCCAAGGCTTCCTGCACGGCATCTTCGGCGGCTGCCCGGTCCCGCAGCTGCAATTCGGCAAAGCGCAGCATGTCCCGGCGCAGGCCGGCAACAAAGGTGGGGTCCGCCAGATTGGCCGCTATGTTCACCGGGTTTATTCCAGCGGCAGGCCGGGGCCGGCAGGTTGCGGGCGCTGGTCAGCCAGGTTGATGCCGGTAATGACCGATTGCTCGATCAAGTGGGCAATGTATTGCTGGTAGGTTACCGTGGAAAGACGGCTCACCAGATATTCACGCACCTTGGCCTGAACTGCTTCAAACGGCAGAGGCTGGCCCATGGCGCAACGGTCAACCAGAACGATGTGGTGGCCAAAGCGGGTTTCGACCAGATGAGGCAGCAGCCCGGTTTTGCCGAAGTTGACCAGGGCCGACCAGAATTCCGGCACGACGGAACCCAGGGAAAGCTGGCCGAGGCGGCCCCCCAACTGGGCGCTGGTGCAGCTTGATTCAGCTTTGGCAATATCCTCGAAATGGTCGATATGGTCCTTGAGATTGAGGAGGATACCTTCTGCCTTGCGGGTCAGGGCGGTCTTGTCTGTGCTGCGCACCGTTTCGAAGAGAATATGGCGGGCTTCGAAAAGATCGCCGCTGCGGAATTTTTGCCGGTTCCCTTCAAAGTAGCGAAGAACCTCCTCTTCGGAGACTGTCGGAGCCGGAATTTCCTTTTCCAGCAGGGCCTCCAGGGCGGCGGCTTCATCTTCCCCTTCAATTTCCAGTACGGCGGCCCGCTGGCGAAGCAGGGTGCGGATGGTCAGGGAGCGGGCAGCCGCTTCACGTGGGTTGGCGGCATCGGCAAATTGTTCTGCCGCAGCGACAATTTCTTCGTCGCTGATGGCGGTGCCATTGACGGTAATGGGCATATTTGATTCCGTATATGAAGCGAATGGGTTCGGGCGTTGAAGTGTACCCGAGGAGGCATAAAAAATATTGTAGGATCGGTGTAAGGAAATCAAATGTTTCTCCGACCAATGTTCAGGTGCCATTCAAGGTGCCGGGAAAGGAACTGAAAATGTTGAGCTGCAAGGAAGCTACCCGTCTTGAGTCCCAGGCCATGGAACGTCCGCTTACCCGGATCGAGTCCGTGCAGTTGCGCCTGCATCTCTGGATGTGCGTCGGCTGCCGCAGAGCACAACAACAGTTTGCCTTCCTGCGCACTGCTTGCGGAACGTGGCGTTCCGGCAAGGAATGAGGCCTGTCCCAACCTCAATCGGAGAAAAACCATGAAAAAAAGTTCTATCGTTACCCTCGCCATCGGTTCGGCCTTTGCCGCAGTTGCCCTGGTCCCGGCTGCCTACGCGGCGGAAGGCAATCCTTTCGCCCTCAGCAAACTGGACGCCGGCTATCAACTGGCACAGGCAGACACCAAGCAGAAAGACGGCAAGTGTGGCGAGGCCAAGTGCGGTGCCGACAAGAAGGGTAGCGACAAGAAGATGGACGGCGCCTGCGGTGCCGACAAGAAGGGTGCCGACAAGAAGAAGGATGGCAAGTGCGGCGAGGCCAAGTGCGGCGCTGACAAGAAGAAATAAGTCCTTCCGGGGCACGCCCGGCGTGCCCCGCCTTCCAGGAGCGTCAAATGACTCCGAAGCAACCCGCAGGAGCAGGGCTGGGCTTTCGCCGCGAACTGCTTTCCCAGATGGCCCGGGGGATTCCCCAAGCGGTCGAATTCTTTGAGCTGGCACCGGAGAACTGGGCTGGCATGGGCGGACGTTCGGCCCGCCAGTTGCGTAGTTTTACCGAGCGCTATCCCTTTGTCTGTCATGGCCTGTCTCTTTCCCTGGGAGGCTTGCCGCCGCTGGATGTCGCCTTGCTCAAGCGGATCAGGGCCTTTATGGCCGAGCACGGGATGACGCTCTATACCGAGCATCTTGCCTGGTGTTCCGATGACGGACATCTTTACGATTTGTTGCCCATGCCCTGCACCGAAGAGGCTGTGCACTGGGTGGCCGGGCGTATCCGGCAGGCCCAGGAGCTTCTGGGCATGCGCATCGGTATCGAAAATGCATCCTATTACGTGGCTCCGCCGGGAGCAGAAATGAGTGAGCACCAGTTCATCAGCGCCGTCATTGCCGAAGCGGATTGCCTGCTGCATCTCGATGTCAACAACATCTACGTCAATAGCCGCAATTTTGGTTTTGATCCTTTGGCGTTCATGGAAACCCTGCCCCTGGAACGTACCTGCTACCTCCATGTGGCCGGCCATTTTACCGAAGAGGATGGTCTGCTCATCGATACCCACGGCGCGCCGGTCATTGACCCGGTGTGGTCCTTGCTGGATGCTGCCTACCAGCGCATCGGGCCGGTGCCAACCTGCCTGGAGCGGGATTTCAACATTCCCGATCTCGCCGTACTGGCTGAAGAAGTGGCTCTCATCGGTGAATTTCAGCGCCATCATGGTGCGCAGCGGAGCGTGGCATGAATGCCCGTCCTCCTGCTTTTCAGCAATTCCAGATGGATTTTGGCCGGCACCTGCGTGATCCGCACCGGGCGCCCCGACCGGTCGGCGTCCCGGCCCGGAGCATGGCGGCTTATAACGAACTGGTCTTCAACAACATGACCGGCTTTCTTGACAGCTGTTTTCCCGTCTGCCGGGAACTCCTCGGAGAACAGCGCTGGCGCCGCTTGAACCGGAGTTTTTTTCGCGACTGGCGCAGCCATACTCCGTGGTTCCGGGAGATTCCCCGGGAGTTTTTGCACTACCTGCAAAGCTTACCGGTCCGGCAGCCGCTGCCAGCCTGGTTCCGGGAACTGGCCCATTACGAGTGGGCAGAACTGGCCGTTGACGTGATGGACGTGGAGCGAACGGAATTGCCGCCGTGCGCTGATCTCCTCGTTGCCCGCCCGGTCCTCAACCCGGCCATGCTCAACCTGCGCTACGACTGGCCGGTGCATCGGATTGGTCCCGATTATCGTCCGCGCAAGCGCTGCGAAGCCCACTTGCTGGTTCTGCGGGATGAAACGGATGCGGTGCGTTTCGCCGAAATCAACCCGGTGACGGCGCGTCTGCTGCAAATTCTCGCTGCCGACCGGATTACTGGTCGCGCTGCCTGTCTCCAGGTCGCCCGGGAGCTGCAACATGCCAACCCGGAAGCGGTTGTTTCCCACGGCAGGCAACTGCTTGAGGAATTGCGGGAGCTGGGCGCCATCATTGGAGCAACATCATGAAGAGAGTACTGGGCAAGGGGCTGGAAACTGTTGATCTGCTTG
>CAZHVZ010000073.1:4606-9369 GCA_964536245.1 uncultured Rhodocyclaceae bacterium | reverse complement strand
ACGGCGAGAACTGGTTTGCCGATATACAGGACCGCTTCCCGTTTCCCTTTAGTCTGGTGCCGCCCGAAATCAGCTGGCAGATGGCGACCTGGTTCGAGTTGCTGGGGGGAATTGCCCTGGTTGTCGGGCTGGGAACACGGTTTTTCGGCGCCTCCCTGTTTGTGTTGACGGTGGTCGCCATTGCCAGCGTGCATTGGCCGGAAAGCTGGAACACCTTGGCCGAGCTATACCAGGGCTACGGCTTCAGCGATAAGGGCTTCGGGAATTTCAAGCTGCCCGTGCTTTTTCTTGGCATGCTGTTCCCCTTGATCCTGATCGGGCCGGGGCGGTTCAGCGTCGATGCCTGGTTGAGACGGCGTCTTGAAGCTGGCGCCAGTCCCGGTGTCAGTGCCGTCGGGCCGATTGAGCGTCAGCCCAGTTGATCTTCGGCAAACTGGCTCTGGATACGCTCCACCTCGCTGCGCAGGGCAATCAGTGCAGCGACGCAGTCCCGATCCAGGGTATCGCCAGCCAGTTCTTCCAGCAGGGTGAACGCATCATCGTTTGACCAAGCATTTTTGTAGGGGCGGACGCTGGTCAGGGCATCGAAAATATCTGCCACAGCGGCAATCCGGGCCTCAATCGGAATTTCCTGGCCGTGCAAGCCCTTCGGGTAGCCCTTGCCGTTCAGGGTTTCGTGGTGGTAGAGGGCAATGTTGCGCAGCAGTTCGGCTTGCGGCAGATTGGCCAGGCCAAAATGCTCAAGCAAAGCGTTGATCATGCTCAGACCGGTTTCCGGATGTTCCTTCATGGTGGCAAATTCCTCCACCGTCAGTTTGCCGGGCTTGAGCAGAATGCTGTCGGGAACGCCGATTTTGCCGATATCGTGGAGGGGGGAGAAGAGAAAGATATGCTCCACCGTGGCATCGCTCAACGCGTAAGCGGGTGCGATATGGCGGGCGATCAGACGACAGTAGTGGGACATCCGGTCGAGATGGGCGCCGGTCTCGAAATCCCGGTGCTGAGCCAGGGTGGAGGCTCCCCGCACGCTGGCCACGAGATTACGGGAACTGACCAGATGGTCGATCAGGGAGAGGGCTAGCAGATGCCCGACGAGGTCGAGAAAGTGCAGGGTTGACTCCTCGAAAACATTCTTTTGGTAGGAATTGAAAAAGAGGAAGGCTGTAAAGTCCCCATTGCGAAAAACCGGCAAGGTGTAGCTGGCGCCATAGCCTTGCCGGCTGATGCGCTGGGCATGCGGCGCAGTTTTGGTGATCAGGTCAATGTCATTGACGGTGCGGGGGCGGCGGCGGGCAACGATCTCGCTCAGGGTTTTGCTGTCGGCCAGCGTGGCTTCGTAAAGGGACAGCGGGTCGTCGCCGGAGCTTGAATGGGCGTAGGTTTTCAGGGTATCGGTAGGGGGGTCGTACAGAGCGACGGCAATACGATCAATGAGTGGAACATGTTCCCGCAGGTAGCCATGCAAGAACTCCAGATGTTCGTTGAAGGGGCGCGGAGTACCCAGAGTGGCCAGCTTGTCGGTATGCTCAAACCAGGCGGTGGTCAATGGCATGGTCTCGAAATCCTTCAGAAAATATCCATATGGTCTAACTCTAGCAGAACTTGGAGGGTGCTCCTATGATCTATCCAAAGGATTTTTTCTTTCTGGTGCCGAAGCCGGTGGTCCCTTTTTTTTCAATATAAACCGGCTTGGGTCAACCGCCTCGGCCAAGTCGTTTTCCAGCGGCAGAGGGTCACCGTCGATGCGGCTGGCCAGCAATTCGGCCATCAGGGCTGACCAGACGATGCCTCGCGAACCGTAACCCTGGGCGCACCACAGGCCGGGATGCAGCGGCAGGCGATAGCGTTGCGGGGCTTCTTCCAGCAATGACGGGTTGGCCACCGGGCCAACCATGGGCAAGCGGTCCGGCGAGGCCGGACGAAAACCGACCCGGCCAGTCAAGGTGGCCGGGTCAATGTTTTTGGTAAAACCGGGCAGGATGAGATTGAGCTTGGCGAGATTGTCGCGATGTTCAATCGGACGTTCGGTTGTTTCCTCATCTCCAAGCAAAAAAGAAGCGCCTGCGCTAATCAGCCCGTCCACTGACGGTGTGGCATAGCCGAGCATGCAGACTACTTTGTCGAGGGCGGGGAGACTGTTCTGGGGAATGTGGCTGACCTGCCCCCGTGCCTTGCGCTGCGGCAGCCAGGCGAGTTGCTCAAATTGCCTGGCCTCGGTGCCGCTGGCCACCACCAATAGCGGAGCTTGCGCAAGGATTTTGCCGTTTTCGTCCAGGGTCTGCCAGCTTGTGTCGGTGCGCACAATTTTGGCAACCCGGGTACCGAAGCGGGTGCTGATCAGCTCCGGGTAGGCGGCGATGGCGGCCTGGCAGAAGGAGGGGGGCTGTACCCAGCCGGCAGATGGAAACCACCAGCCGCCGTTTACCACCGGCCAATTCAGGCTGGCTGAAACGGCCTCGGCTTCGAGAAACTGGAGATAGTCAGGGGGAGGCCGCTGCTCGGCAACGATACGCCGCTGCATTTCCTGGTGGATGGGGTCACGGGCCAGATGCATGACGCCACACGGGTCCCAGCGTACGGAATCGCCCAGGCTGACGAGCAGGGCGCGGCTTGCCAGGTAGCCGGCGCGGGTCAGGCGGGCCAGCCAGTTGTCATCGATGCTGGGCAGGGGGCGCAGCACTCCGGCGATATTGCCGGACGCCCCCTGGCCGGCTGCTTCTGCCTGATCAAGGATGGTCACCCGCCAACCCCGGGCAGCAAGCCGATGTGCCACCGTACTGCCGGCGATGCCGGCGCCGAGTACGATGGCCCGGCGATCTGCCGGCAAGGTCCGGCGGCTTGGCTTGCGGGAGCGGTAGCGACCGGCCAGCATGAAACGTTTGCCGGTAAAACCCTGCCGCTTTTCCACATCGAATTCCACCCCCGCCAAGGCTTCCCGCAATTCGGAGGCCACCGACCAGGTGGCCAAGGTAGCGCCGGGGGCGGCCAGTCGGGCGAGCGCCCTGCACACTTCCGGGGACCATGGTTCGGGGTTTTTCGCCGGAGCGAATCCATCCAGATAAAAGGCATCGGCCTCGGCCTTGAGCTTGCGCAGCTGGCTGCCGGCATCACCAAAAACCAGGGTCAGGATGACCCGCCCGCCGGCCAGATTGAGGCGATGCATCCCGGCAACCAGAGGGGGCCAGTGGCGGCGCAGCTCGTCCGCGAGGGGGGCGTATTCCGGCCAGGCGGCGTGGGCGGTGGCCAGATCGGTGACCGTGAACGGGTGCTTTTCCAGCGAGACGAAATGCAGGCGCTGGCAACGCCGCGCATCTGCCTGCCAGGCTGACCAGGTGACAAGAAAATTGAGCCCCAGGCCGAAGCCGGTTTCCAGAATGACAAAGCGTTCCCGATCCTGCCAGCGCTCCGGTAACTGGTTGCCGCCGAGAAATACGTGCCGGCTCTGGGCCGGGCCGCCATTTGCCGAATGATAGACATCGTCATAGGCCTCGGAAATAGGGGTGCCGTGGGCATCCACAACGAGGCGGGCGGGTTCAAGCCACATTAGTGAAGGAGTTGCTTGGCAGGCAGCAGGGATTCGTTGCTGACCGGATTGGCAGCCGTATAGTCGAGGGGCAGCTCCCAACGCAGCTGCCGACTGGTTGCCCGAAGCATGGAGCACAGGGCCTGGAGCAGTTCACCATTGAGGGTGAGGGTGAAGCTTCGCTGTTTCGGTTCGCCCCGGGTCAGGGTGCACTGGGCCGGACCGGCGGGCGTCAGATTGGCGTCTGCGGCCTACAGGGGGGGGCGGCCAAGGGGAAGGTTGGGGTCGTCGTTGTGGTAGGGTTTGTCGAAACTGGGCAGATTGCCGCCGGGGGATTGATCCGATTCTTCCGGAGAATCACCGGTCTCGTCATTCACTGCTGAAGTGGACATCCGGGAGAGCTCAGGTTGCCCTGCTGCCAGGTGACCGAACAGCATGGCGGTGAGCCCCGGCCACAGTTCGCGCAGAAAGCGCCGGGTGATGAATACCCGGATCTCTTCCTGTGAACTGGTGGAAATACGCAACAACAGGCGGTCTTCAATAGCCTCGGCGGCAACCTGGAGCTGCTGGATCTGCATCTTATTCAGCGCGCATCTGGGGGAAAAGAATGACGTCCCGAATGGCTGGCGAATCGGTGAGCAGCATGATCAGGCGATCAATGCCGATACCGCAGCCGCCGGTGGGGGGCAGGCCGTATTCCAGGGCGCGGATGAAGTCGGCGTCGTAGTACATCGCCTCCTCGTCACCGGCGTCCTTGGCCTTGGCCTGGGCAGCAAAACGGGCGGCCTGATCCTCTGCATCATTCAACTCGGAGAAACCGTTGGCGATTTCGCGGCCGACAATGAACAACTCGAAGCGCTCGGTAATTTCCGGATTGCTGTCGGAGGCGCGGGCCAGGGGCGATACCTCCACCGGGTAGTCGATAATGAAGGTCGGTTCCCAGCACTGGGCTTCGGCGCAGGCTTCAAACAGTTGCAGTTGCAGGCTGCCGAGGCCGCCAGGTTTGACTTTCTCGCCAAAGGCATTGATTTTGGCCTGGAGAAATCCGGCATCGGCCAGCTCGGCATCGGAGAACTCCGGATGCTCGACCTGGATGGCCTGATTGATGGTCAGGCGGTGGAACGGCTTGGAGAGGTCAAGTTCGCGCCCTTGGTACTGGAAGACCTCCTTGCCCAGCGCCTCGCGGGCGGCATGACGGAGCAGGCCCTCGGTAAAATCCATCAAGGTGTGGTAGTTCGCA
>CAZHVZ010000073.1:0-4596 GCA_964536245.1 uncultured Rhodocyclaceae bacterium | reverse complement strand
ACAGCTCGGGGGCGATACGCAGGAATTGCTGCATGTCGAGGGCGTTGTGGTGGGTGACGAAGGGCTTGGCCGACGCGCCGCCAGGAATGGGGTGCATCATCGGCGTTTCCACTTCCAGGAAGCCATGGCCGCACATGTAATTGCGGATGGACGAAACAATGCGGCTACGGGCGAGGAAGGTAAAACGGGTTTCCTCGTTCATGATGAGATCCACGTAGCGCTGACGGTATTTCATTTCCTGGTCGGCCAGGCCATGGAATTTGTCCGGCAGGGGGCGCAGGGATTTGGTCAGGAGGCGGATTTCGCTGGCCTGAATGGTCAGTTCGCCGGTCTTGGTTTTCATCAGGGTGCCGACCACGCCGAGAATATCGCCCAGGTCCCAGTGCTTGAAATCGGCATAGACCTCTTCGCCGACCTTGTCGCGGGCGACGTAGATCTGGATGCGTCCGGAAAGATCCTGCAAGCTGGCAAAGGATGCCTTGCCCATGACCCGTTTCAACATCATGCGGCCAGCCACCTTGACTTCCACCGGCATGCCTTCCAGTTCTTCGGAAGATTTTCCATCATAGGCGTCGAGCAGCTTTTGCGCCGTATTTTCGCGCTGGAAGTCGTTGGGGAAGGCTTTGCCGGTCTTGCGCCATTCGGCGAGTTTGGCGCGGCGCTCGGCAATAAGCTGGTTTTCGTCTTGCTGCACCGGTGTTTGCTGTTCGGCCTTGGACATGTTCGATCCTTGAAAACTGATTTGGCACCGCAGCACAGGTTTGCTACGGCGTAAAACCCTGAATTTTCCCAGATTTAGGGCAACAGGGACAAGGATGTTTCATCGGCCTTGAAATTGTTGTTGTTTCGATAATGCACCGCCAGCCAGATTGTCGGCTGGTCCGGGTGGGTCCAGTCTATTCGATGGCGGCAGTGGGCCGGTAAATGAAGGTAGTCGCCGGCACTCAGATGGCGGGCTTCAACTTCCTCTTCCAGCCTCAGCATTGCCTCGCCACTTAGCAGCAGGACCCATTCGTCGTCCGCCTGGTCATACCAAAAATCCGGCGGGCTGGCCTGCCCCGTGGATACGATTCGCTCAATGGTGAGGCCGGGCTGCACGAGAAGTTCGCTGAACACCTCGTGCTCAAGGGCGGTGGCGGGGAGTTCGGCGAAAATATTGGCTGGCATGGCAGGACGATGGCAAGAAAACTGTACGCTATTGTGCCTCCATTCATTCCCGGAAGCGGATCAGAGTTGGTGTTTGTTCAGGTTTGCCACGTTGGGAATGCGAATGCTCTTTCCTTCCACGAGGATCAGGCCGCGCTCGGTCAAATCGTGCAGAATGCGCGAAAAATGCTCCTGGGTCAGATTCAGGCGGGACGCAATGACGCCCTTGGTGACCGGCAATTCCAGCACCACGTCGGTGGCATTCAGCTGGCTTTCATGCAACTCTCGAATCAGGTATCCGATGATGCGCTGTTTGGCCGATTGCAGGGAATAGGCTTCCACATCGGTCATTAGCTGGTGCAGGCGCATCGCCATGCTGGCCAGCATCTTGCGTGAAATACGTGGATCGCCGTCGATTTCCCTGAAAATCACCGTCTTGGATACGTGGAGCAAGTGAGACGGATGCAGTGTCTGGGCAAAAACGATATAGGGCTTTTCGGTAAACATGAGTGCTTCGCCGAAACTTTGACCGGGGTGGACCACCTCGACCACTTTTTCATTACCCTGGGAAGAGGTAAAACCCAGTTTGATCTGGCCTTTGACAAGGATATGGAAGCCGTTGCAGGGGTCGCCTTTCTGGAAAAGGATTTCGCCTTTTTCAGCGTAAATTTGCTGCGTGCTTCTTGCTATCCGGGTGATTTCTTCCGGGGCCAGGCCCTCGAACAAGGCAAGCTGTTTCAGATATTCTTCGACATTGATAGGGTGGTCATGCATCAGGATGTCCCTTGGGTCGCGAGGCTAATACCCGGTGCATTATAGGCCAAATGGCCTAGGCAATAATGACTACATCCGGCTTTCGGGTGATGGGGCTATCCTGGTTCGAGTGAAAATAGTCGGTGCGTAGCCGGGGGCGAAATGAAAATTGCGGTGATGGGAGCGGGTTCTGTTGGTTGCTACTATGGCGGCATGTTGGCTCGCGGTGGTCAGCCGGTGGTATTGATTGGCCGGCCCTCCCACGTCGAGGCGGTGCGCCGGAATGGATTGCATATGGAAACATTGTCCTTCCAGGCCCATGTGCCGATCCAGGCCAGTACAGCAGTAGACGATATCCAGGGGGCCGGGCTTGTTCTCTGCTGTGTTAAATCCACGGACACCGAGGCGGCTGCGGCGGAAATGGCGCCTTTCCTTGCCAGCGATGCAGTGGTGTTGAGTTTGCAGAACGGTGTCGACAATGCCGATCGCCTGCAAGGCTTGCTCGGGCGTGAAGTTGCACCTGCTGTCGTCTATGTGGCGACTGAGATGGCCGGGCCGGGACATGTCAGGCACCATGGCCGGGGAGAACTGGTTGTCGGCCCTTCGGCCCTGAGCGCCCAACAGGTGGAACTGTTTGTTGATGCCGGGGTGCCGATACATTTTTCCGATAATGTGGCTGGAGCGCTGTGGGCCAAGCTGATCCTCAACTGTACTTACAATGCTCTGTCAGCCCTTTCCCGAATGCCCTATGGTCGCCTGGTGCGGGGAGAAGGGGTGCTGGAGGTCATGCGGGATGTGTTGGAGGAGTGTCTGGCCGTGGCCCGGGCTGAAGGCATCAGCGTGGCGGGAAATCCTTGGCAAGACATACTGCGGATCGCCGAAACGATGCCGGGGCAGTTTTCGTCCACGGCACAGGATGTTGCCCGGCAGAAACCCAGTGAAATTGACCATCTCAATGGCCTGATTGTCAGAAAGGCTGCGCGTTGGGGTATTCCGGTACCGGTCAATCGTGCCCTGCATACTCAGGTCAAACTGCTGGAAAGCTTGTACGCCAAATGAACAAAGCCCCCGGCGAACCGGGGGCTTGGCAGCTATTCCAACTGGGGCTTAAGCCTGGGCCAGCGCTTAAGCCTTGGTGACCGTCGCGATGGCTTCGGCGACGTAGCCCAGGTTTTTGGTGTTCAGGGCGGCCAGACAGATACGGCCAGTGGAAACGGCGTAGATACCGAACTCTTCTTTCATGCGCTCGACCTGGGCGGCGGTGAGGCCGGTGTAGGAGAACATGCCGCGTTGTTGTGCAACAAAGGAGAAGTCCTGCGGGCAGCCGGTTGCCTTGATGGCATCGACCAGGCCGCTGCGCATGGCGCGGATGCGGTCACGCATGTCGGCCAGTTCTGTTTCCCATTGGGCCCGCAATTCGGTGGAGGCGAGCACGGCGGCAACCAGGGCGCCGCCATGGATCGGCGGATTGGAATAGTTGGTGCGGATGACGCGCTTGACCTGGGACATGACGCGGGCGGATTCGTCCTTGCTGGCGGTGACCACGGAGAGGGCACCGACGCGTTCGCCGTAAAGGGAGAAATTCTTGGAGAAGGAGCTGGAGGCGAAAAATTGCAGGCCGGAAGCAGAGAAAGCGCGAATGGCCACGGCGTCGGCATCGATCCCGTCAGCGAAGCCCTGATAAGCCATGTCGAGGAAGGGAACCAGTCCACGTTCCTTGCAGATGGCAACCACTTCAGACCACTGGGCATCGCTCATGTCGGCGCCGGTGGGGTTGTGGCAGCAGGCGTGCAGCAATACGACCGAGCCGGCGGCCATCTTGTTGAGGTCGGCCTTCATGCCGGTAAAGTTGACGCCACGGGTGGCGGCGTCGTAGTAGGCATAGTCCTCGACCACGAAGCCTGCCGCTTCAAACAGGGCGCGGTGGTTTTCCCAGGAGGGATTGCTGATGTACACCTTGGCGTCCGGGTTGAGGCGCTTCAGATAGTCGGCGCCGATGCGGAGGGCGCCGGTGCCGCCAATTCCCTGGGCGGTAATGACGCGGCCGGCGGCCAGCAGCTCGGAATCCTTGCCGAAGAGCAGGTTCTGCACGGCGGTGTTGTAGGCGGCCGGGCCTTCGATGGGCTGGTAGCCACGGGGCGGGGCGGCTTTCAGGCGGGTCTCTTCAGCGGCCTTGACGGCGGCCAGCAGGGGGATCTTGCCGTTATCGTCAAAATAAACGCCGACGCCGAGGTTGACCTTGGTGCTGCGGGTATCGGCATTGAAAGCTTCGTTCAGGCCAAGAATCGGATCGCGGGGCGCCATTTCAACTGCGGCGAAGATTGAAGAGGTCATTGTGACTCCATGGAATGATATGCTCTGAATATCCCGTGGGCCGGCGTTTTCACATTTACGACGGCTGCCGCGAGGCTCGACAAACCTTTGAATTTTAGCATGTCAGATTCCCATTCAGATACGCCCGTTGTTACTTTTGAAGGTAGCGCCTTCCGTTTGCACCAACCCTTTCCACCGGCCGGCGATCAGCCGGAAGCGATCAGGCTGCTGGTCGAGGGGCTTGAGGATGGCCTGGCCTATCAGACCTTGCTCGGCGTCACCGGGTCGGGCAAAACCTACACCATGGCCAATGTCATTGCCCGCATGGGCCGCCCGGCGATTGTTCTGGCACCAAACAAAACGCTGGCGGCCCAGCTCTACGCC